>DASZLB010000001.1:0-23966 GCA_035552575.1 Solirubrobacteraceae bacterium
GGTATTGGCCCGTCGTTATGCGCGGTGCAAGGCCGGCGTATAGGCGATCCCGACGATCGCGCCCTCCGGCGATTGCAGCCGCGCGACGGTCTGACCCCACGGCTCCTCGCGCGGCGGATGCAGCAGCTCGCAGCCCGCCTCGCGCAACTCCTGCGCCGCCGCGTCGACGGCCGGCGCGTCAGCGACGTCGAACTCGATGCTGACCTGCGGAACGGGCCGCTGCTTCGGCCACTCGGCCGTGCCGAAGCAAGCCTCTGCCGCCTGCGACAACGGCCAAACCCCGAAGTGCTTGCAGCCGTCGATTCGTCCGCTGTGGAGATACTCGCCGTCTGCGCCGCCTTCGAGCGGCAGCCCGAGCGCGTCGACGTACAGCTCGCGACTGCTCGGCGGGTCGGGCGCGATCACCGCGATCGTCGAAAGGAACTCGATCTTCACGTCGCCTCCTACTGGTTGCCTTTGCTCGCGCGAAGATCCAAGCAGAGTCGTCTCAGGCGTGCACGGCGCGTCCGCCGCGAGCCAGCCCAACCCCTCGGTAAGGTCCCACCCATGCTCATCGCCTCGATCACCGAATCGATCGTCAACGAAACGTCGCACCTCGTCCGCACGGGCGGGCTGCCGATGATCTTCGCGCTGATGGCGCTCGGCTCGGCGTGCATCCCGATCCCGTCCGAGGTCGTGATGCTGTTCGCCGGCTTCGCCGTCGCCGACAAGGTCTCCAGCGGCGCGCACCATCACCTGACGATGCTCGGCGTCGTGCTCGCCGGGCTGCTCGGCACGCTCGTCGGCTCGTGGGTCGCCTACGCCGTCGGCCGCGGCGGGCGCCTGGAGCTGCTCGAACGCCACGGCGGCAAGATCCACATGGGTCCGTCGCAGATCCAGCGCGCCGACCGCTGGTTCCAGCGCTACGGCGAGCCGATCGTGCTGTTCGGCCGGCTGATTCCGCTGCTTCGCGCATTCGTATCGCTGCCGGCCGGGATCGCGCGGATGCCGATCGTTCGCTTCACCGTGCTGACGCTGATCGGCTCGCTGCCGTGGGTGCTCGGCCTGGCGGTCGCCGGA
Organism: Solirubrobacteraceae bacterium; assembly: GCA_035552575.1. Lineage (GTDB taxonomy): Bacteria > Actinomycetota > Thermoleophilia > Solirubrobacterales > Solirubrobacteraceae > Palsa-744. The sequence goes on from DASZLB010000001.1 coordinate 1,060, forward strand.
CACGCCGTCGGCGGCGACTGGACGAGCGTGCGCAAGGGCTTCGAGTACGTCGACTACGTCGTGGTCGTGCTGATCGTGCTCGGGATCGGCTATCTCGTAGTCCGCCGCCGTCGCGGCGGTCCCCCCGCTGCCGGCGACCCGGCCGACGGCCCAGCCGGGAGCGGCTCGGCGCCCGGCGCCGGCTGACACGGACCCGTGGCTTCACACGCGCGCGCACGACTGCCGCTGCGGCACGCCGTCGCGCTCGGCCTCGCGCAGGGGCCGACCGAGCTGCTGCCCGTCTCCTCCTCGGCGCACACGACGCTGATCCCGTTGCTGCTCGACTGGCCCTACGGCGAGCTCGACGGCGAGACGCGCAAGTCCTTCGAGGTCGCGCTGCACGCAGCCGCCGGGATCGCGCTGGCGATCGACATGCGTGCAGAGCTACTCGCCGCGGCGCGCGGGCTCGACGTGCGGCGCCTGCTGACGATCGCGCTCTCGCTGCTGCCCGCGGCGCTCGCCGGGCTCGTGCTCGGCCCGCTGATCGAGCGCCGACTCGGCGGGCCGCGCTCGATCTCCGCCGGCCTCACAGCAGGGAGCATCGCGATGGTGCTCGCCGACGCGCGCTCGCCCGCAGGCGAGCGTCCCGACAGCGACGCGCGTCCGCTCGACGGGCTCGCGCTCGGCTTCGCGCAGGCGGTCGCGCTCGCGCCGGGCGTCTCACGCTATGGCGCGACGCTCGCCGCCGCCCGCGCGCGCGGCTTCTCGCGCGGGAGCGCGCAGACGCTCTCGTGGCATGCCGCGCTCCCTGTGATGCTCGGCGCGAGCGCGCTGCAGGGCGCTCGCCTCACGCAGCGCGGGCTGCCCGCAGGGTCCGGCGCGCCGCTCCTCGCAGGCGCCGGCAGCGCATTCGTCTCGACACTGCTCAGCGCACGCGTCCTGCGCCGGCGTGAGCGCGCGCTGCTGCCGTACTCGCTCTACCGCCTGCTGATCGCGGCGCTCGTCCTCGCAGGGCTGCGCCGCCGACCGACCACCGACAAACGATCTATCTGAAAATCCGGATACCCGACTCGCATCCGACAGCGCAAATCCGCGTTCCGTGCGAGCTTGCGCGCACAATGTGGCCGTGACCGTGCTCGGGACACTGCTCGGCGGGCGCTACCGGCTCGATGCGCAAATCGGGCGCGGCGGCATGTCGACCGTCTACCGCGCGTTCGACACCGTGCTCGAACGGCCCGTCGCGATCAAGCTGATGCACCGCGAGATCGCCGCCGATTCCGACCAGCTCGAGCGCTTCCGCCGCGAGGCGCGCTCCGTCGCGCGCCTCAACCATCCGCACATCGTCACCGTCATCGACGCCGGCGAGGAGCCTTCCGAGGACAGCCTCGAGCCCGGCGTCGGCACGCCGTACATCGTGCTCGAGTACGTCGAAGGCGAAACGCTGAAGCAGTTGATCCGCGGCGAGGGCCCGCTCGAGATCACCGAGGCGATCGCCTACGCGATCGAGATCGCGCGCGCGCTCGGCGCCGCGCACGAGCGGCAGATCGTGCACCGCGACGTCAAGCCGCAGAACGTTCTGATCGGCGAGGAAGGCGGCGCGAAGATCACCGATTTCGGCATCGCGCGGACGCTGACCGAGGAAGGCCTGACCGTCGCCGGGCGCGTGCTTGGCACGACCGACTACGTCTCGCCCGAGCAGGCGCTCGGGCAGCCCGTCACGGGCCAGTCCGACCTCTACTCGCTCGGCATCGTGCTGTACGAGATGCTCACCGGGCAGGTCCCCTTCACCGGCGAGACGCCCGTCGCCGTCGCGATGCGCCACGTGCGCGAGCAGGTCCCCGACGTGCAGGCGCTGCGCCCCGAAGTCTCTGCCGCGACAGCCTCCGTCGTCGAACGCGCCGTCGCGAAGGATCTCGACTACCGCTACCACGACGCCGACGCGATGATCGCCGAGCTCGAGGAGGTCCTCGCGATCGAGGCCTCGCGCTCCGGGCAGGCGACCGGCGAGGTGACGAGCGTGCTGCGCACGCTCCCCGGCGACGCGCGCCGCCGCGTGCCCTGGCGCGTGCGCCATCCCGCGCGCTGGGCTGCTTCGCTCGCGCTGCTCGCAGCGATCGTCGCGATCGCGATCGTCGCCGCCTCGCTGCAGACGCACAGCGGCACCGGCACGCCGCCGAACGTGCACTCGAGCGCCGGCCTGCAAGCCGTCGCGCTCAGTCAGACCGCCGCGCACGACTACAACCCGTTCGGCACCGGCCCCGAAAACCACAACCGCGTGCAGAACGTCATCGACAGCGACCCGAACACGAGCTGGAGCACCGCGCACTACTACGAAGGCACGCTGAAGAAGGCCGGCGGCACCGGCGTCGGCGTCTTTCTCGACGCCTCCCCGCGCGTCGCCGCGCGCGCCGTCGAGATCCAGACCTCGACGCCCGGCTTCGACGTCCAGGTCTACGGCGCCAACAAGATCGACCTGTCCTACGCCTACGGCGACTCGACGCCGCTCACCCAACGCGGCTGGCAAGGGCCGCTCGGCTCGGCCACGAGCGTCCGCGACAACCAGCGCGTGAAGCTGAAGACGCCCGCCGGCGCGTACCGCTACTACCTCGTTTGGCTCACTACCCTGCCGCCGGGTAAGCAGTCGGCTTCGATCTCCGAACTGACCTTGTTCAAGTAGCGCAGCAGGGCACGAGCACAGCCGGGCCGGATGGCCGGCCATGTAACGGTCGTGGCGACCGGAGCGCTTACAAGTGGTAGCCCGAAGCGGAGGTCGGCTCGACTAAGAGGCCGGATGCCGTTCTCAGATGCTCCGGCCTGCGCACCGCCCGACCCGTGCGCCCATCCGGGCCGGCTGTGCGTTTCAAAAGGCGCGCTTGGAAAGCTCTGCGAAGCGCTCTAGCGCCAACCGGCACAGCCGGTCGACGACCTCCGGGTACGCCACGCCGCTCGCGTCGAGCAACTTCGCGTAGACGCTCGTCGGCGTGAACCCCGGCATCGTGTTGAGCTCGTTCAGCAGCACGTTCTCGCCGTCGACGAAGAAATCGACGCGCGCGAGCCCGTCGCAGCCCGCGCGTGCGAATGCCTCGAGCGCGAGCTCGCGCACCCGCGCGGCGGCCGCGTCCGAGATCCGCGCCGGCACGAGCAGCTCCATGCCGCCCGGCTCGTACTTCGCCCCGAAGTCGTAGAAGTCGCCCTCGAACGCGATCTCGCCCGGGAGCGAAGCCTGTGCGAGGGCCGGCGTGGCGTCTGCGCGTTCGCTCGAGAGCGTGCCGAGCACGCCGCACTCGACCTCGATGCCGCTCGCCGCCGCCTCGACGATCACGCGCGCGTCGTAAGCGAATGCCGATTCGAGCGCGCCGAGCAACTCGTCCTCGGCCGCGACTCGGACGATGCCGACCGACGAGCCGAGGTGCGACGGCTTGACGAAGACCGGCAGCCCGAGGCGCATCACCTGTTCGAGCAGGTACTGGCGAGCAGGGCTCGCGAAGCGCTGCTCCTGCACGTCGACATAGGCGACCTGCGGAACGTCGCCGGCCGCTGCCATCAGCTCCTTGAACAGCACCTTGTCCATGCACAGCGCCGACGCGGCAACGCCCGAGCCGACGTACGCGACGCCGAGCATCTCGAGCAGCCCCTGCACCGTCCCGTCCTCGCCAAAGCGCCCGTGCAGGACCGGGAAGACGACATCCGCATCGAGTACTCCCGCCCCGGGCGTCAACGCGAGCCGCTCGCGCTCGCCGTCGCGGCGCCAGCCGCCATCGCGGCCGATCTGCACCGAGACGACCTCGTGCCCCGCCGCGAGCAGCCCGTCGCGCACGGCCGCACCCGAGGACAGCGAGACGTCGTGCTCCGACGAGCGTCCGCCCGCGAGCACCGCGACCTTCAAGGGCTGTTCGCGCGACATCAGCCCGACGCCGCCACGGGCGGCGTCGGCGATGCCGTGCTCGTCGTCGTCGGAGTGGTTGGCGTCGTCGGAGTCGTCGGAGTAGTCGGTGTCGTTTCGAGCACGCCGACCGTCAGCGTCACCGTCGAGCCCTTGCGCGCGACGTGACCCGCCGCCGGGCTCTGCTTGAGCACGACGCCGACCTTGCTCTGTTCGCTCGTCGGCGCCGTCACGACGCTTGGCGAGAAGCCCGCGCCGCCGAGTGCCGCGGCGGCCTGCGTCTCGCTCTGTCCGACGACTTTCGGCACGGCAACTTCGTTGCTCGTCTTCGCGATCGTCAGATTGACCTTCGAGCCGGTCCGCACCGAAGCGCCTGCCGCCGGCGACTGGCTGAGCACGTTGCCGGCCGCCTCGCTCGTCGAGTCCTGTTCGCCGACCGTCCCGACAGCCAGCCCGACCGCCGTCAGCGCCGCTTCCGCACCGCTCTTCGAGTCGCCTGAGACGTCCGGCACACGTACCTGCGCCGGCCCCGAGGAGACGAGCACCGCGACGGGGCTGCCGACCTGCAACTCGGTGCCCGCCGGCGGTTCCGTGCCGATCACCTTCCCCTGCGCGACCGTCGCGCTCGCCTCGTCTTTGCGAGTCGGCTTGAACCCGGCAGCGCGCAGGCTGTTGATCGCCTTCGCAGGCGTCTGCCCGGCAAAGCTTTGCAGTGCAGCGCTGCCCGGTCCGCTCGAGACGACGATGCTCACGCGCGAGCCGCGCGAGACGCGGGTGTGAGCCACCGGCGTCTGGCTGATCACGCGCCCGCTCGCGACCGTCGCGCTCGAAGCGAGCGACGGCAGCGCGCCGAGCCCCGCCGCGCGCAGCTTCGTCGCGGCAGCCTGTTCGGTTTCGCCCGTGACCCTCGGCACGATCACGTGGCCCGCCGAGGAGGACAGCAGCAACGCCGCCGCGACGATCCCGCCGACGACGAGCGCCGCGAGCAGGCCCCACAGCACCGTGCGCCAGATCGGCGCGTCGTCCTGCTCGCCGCGGTCCTCGACATAGGCCTCCTCGGCGAGCAGCATCGAGCCCGTCGGGTGCTCCGTCGGCGGCGCGACCGCCGGCCCGATCGGAGCCGCTGCCGCTGCCGTGCGCCAGCCCTCCTCGGCCGTCGTGCCTGCCGTCAATGCCGCCGTCGCACCCGTCGGCGCCGGCAGCGCCTGGCGCTCGCGCTGCAGCGCCGCGATGAACTCGTCCGCGTCCGCGTAGCGCTGCGCCGGGTCCTTCGCCAGCGCGCGCAGCACGATCGCGTCGAGCCGCGGCGGCACCGCCGGGTTGACCTCGCTCGGCGGGCGCGCCTGCGCGGAGACCTGCTTGAACGCGATCGCCACAGCCGTCTCGCCGTCGAACGGGACGACGCCCGTCAGCAGCTCGTAGAGGATCACGCCGATCGAGTAGAGATCCGAGGCGCCCGTGACGATGTGTCCCTGCGCCTGCTCCGGCGAGAGGTACTGCGCCGTGCCCATGATCGAGCCCGTCAGCGTCATGTCCGACGCACCCGCGCGCGCGATTCCGAAGTCCGTCACCCGCGCGCGCCCCTCCTCGTCGAGGATCACGTTGTGCGGCTTCAGGTCACGATGCACGACGCCGCGCCGGTGCGCGAAGCGCGCCCCGCGCAGGATCTGCACGACGATGTCGATCGCCTGCGCCGGGTCGAGCGCGCCCTGTTCGCGCACGAGCGTCTTCAGCGAGCGCCCGGCGACGTACTCCATCGCGATGTAGTACGTGCCTTCCCACTCGCCGCGGTCGAAGATCCCGACGATGTTCTGATGCGAGAGCCCCGCCGCGCTCGAAGCCTCGCGGCGGAAGCGCTCGACGAACTCGCCGTCCTCCGCGAAGTGCTGGTGCAGCAGCTTGACCGCGACCTGCCGTCCGAGCAGCTGGTCTTCGGCCAGATACACGTCCGCCATGCCGCCCGAGCCGACGCGCGAGATCACCTTGTAGCGCCCATCGATGATCGTGTTCGGCTCAACCATCCCCGCCCCCAAGCTCAATCATGCAGCAGCCTTTCCATGACCTCTCGCGCAATCGGCGCCGCGAACGCCGCCCCCTGACCGGGCACGCCCTTGAGCGTCACCGCGATCGCCACCTTCGGTTTCGACGCCGGCGCGAACGCGATGAACCACACGTTGTTGATCGCCGTGCCGATCTGCGTCTCCGCCGTGCCCGTCTTGCCCGCGACCTGCACGCCCGCGATCTGCGCCGACGTGCCCGTCCCTTCGTTGACCACAGCTTCCATCATCGTCCTGACGGCGCCCGCCGTCGACGGCTTCATCACGACCGACTGCACGCGCGGCGAGATGCGCTGCACGGTGCGCCCGTCCGGGTCGACGATTCGCGAGGTCATGTGCGGAACCATCAGCTTGCCGCCGTTCGCGACGGCCGCAGCGACCTCGGCCATCTGCAGCGGCGTCGCCTCGAGCTTGTCCTGGCCGATGCCCATGCGCCCGACATCGACCTGGTCGCTCGTCGGCGAGAGCAGCCGCGTGCCGCTGTACTCGCCGCTCGAGGACATCTCTTCCGCCGGGTAGTCCAGCTGCGGCTTTCGGTCGAAGCCGAAGCGGCGCATGTAGCGCGCCATCGTCCGCTTGCCGAGGTGTTCAGCGACCTGCGCCCAGACCGTGTTGACCGATTTGGCAAGCGCCTGCGTCAGCGTCAGCTGGCCGAAGCTCTCATCGTTGTCGTTCGCCAGCGGCACGCCCGAGACGCGAACGTCGTTGCGACCGTCGACCGTCGAGGACGGCGTGTACGCACCCGAGTCGATCGCCGCCGTCGCCGTCAGCACCTTGAACGTCGACCCCGGCGCGTAGCCGAACTGCGTCGCGCGATCGACCAGCGGCTTCCCGTTCGAGTCCTTCGCCAGGCGTTCGTAGGTCTTCGTCGAGCGCAACGCGTTCGGGTTGTAGCCGGGCGAGGACGCCATCACCGTCACCGCGCCGCCGTGCGGTTCGAGTGCGACGACGGCGCCTTCGTGACCGGCCAGCGCCGAGTTCGCGACCTGCTGTGCGGCCGGGTCGAGCGTCGTGTAGACGTCGTTGCCCTGGCGCTTCTTGCCCTGCAGCTGGTTGAGGATCGACTGCAGGTTCGTCCCTGCCTGCCCACTCAGCGTCGCGTTGCGGAAACGCTCGAGGCCCGTGCGGCCGAGATCGATGAAGTAGTAGCCGATCGCGTGCGCGAACTCTTCGCGCGTCGGGTACGTGCGCGTGTAGACGCTTTCCGAGCCACGCGATTCGGACGTGCGCACGCTACGTGCCAGCACGGTGCCGTTCGACGCGAGGATCCTGCCGCGATCGATCCGCTGCTGCTCGAGCAGCGAGCGCGCGTTCAGCGGGTTGTCGCGCAGCGACTTCGCTTCGAAGATCGTCCAGCGCGAGGTGAACGCGAGCAGCAGCGCGAACATCACGACGACGACACCGAACAGGCGGACGATCGGCTGGTTCATCGCGCGAGCCTCGAGCGCGTCGCCGTCGCGCGCGCGCTCATTCGACCTGGCCCAGTTCGAGGCTGCGCACGAGCGACGCTGCGTTCGCTTCCGAGCGCAGCGAGTGATCGAGCAGCGTGTGGCGGCGCTGCGACGTGAGCGTCGACGCGCCTACGCCCGAGACGTAGTCGCTGCTGTACAGCGCGATGTTCCCCGGCAGCTTGTACGGCACGCCGCGGAAGACCGTCACGAGGCCGCGCTCGTTCGTGCCGATGAAGTACACCGACTGCAGCGCGACGTACGCGCCGGCCACGATCACGGCGAGCACCGCGAAGACGACAGCCGCCGCACCGGCGCGGCGGATCCGCCGGCGACGGCCACTGCGCGGCGTGCCCGGGCGGCGTGGGCGGCGCACGAGGACGGGCGCATCGGAGTCCACCGCCACGCCCGCCGGTGCTCGCGGCGGATCGCGCAGCGCCTGCGCAGCAACCGCCGTCGCTGCTGCGCCCGGCGCGACTCGTGCCGCCGGCGATTCTTCGGTCGCAGGCGCCGAGCTCGTGTCGAGATCCTCGACGCGCAGCAGCAAAACCGTGATGTTGTCGCGCCCGCCGGCCTCGTTCGCGGCCGCGATCAGCGCCTCGCCCGCATCGTGCAGCGACTTCGGGGCGTACGCGAGCAGCAGCTCCGCGAGGCGCTCCTCGGGCACCATCGTCGTCAAACCGTCGCTGCACAACAGGTAGACGTCGCCGTCATGCGCAGAGTAGGAGCGCGTGTCGACCTCGACGAACCCCTCCGGGCCGAGCGCGCGCGTGATCACCGAGCGCTGCGGGTGCTCGAGCGCTTCCTCGGGCGTCAGGCGCCCCTGGCGCAGCAGCTCGTCGACGAGCGAGTGATCCTCGGTCAAGCGTGTGAGCTCGGCCCCGCGCAGGCGATACGCGCGGCTGTCGCCGACGTGCGCGATCGACACCTCGCTCTCGCCGACGTAGAACGCCGTCAGCGTCGTGCCCATGCCAGCCTGCTCGGCGTGGCTGTGCGAGAGCTCGTGGATCCGCGCGTTGGCCTCGCGCGCGAGCTGCGCGAGCGCCGCCTCGGGCTCGCCGGCGTCGTGCAGCCCTCCCTCGAAGGACTCGACCGCGATCCGCGACGCGACCTCGCCGGCTTGCGCGCCACCCATCCCGTCAGCGACGACGAACAGCGGCGCGCGCGCCAGGTGCGAGTCCTCGTTCGCACGGCGCTGGCGGCCCGTGTCCGTCCCTGAGTATTGCTCGGCGACGCGCAGCACCTCAGTCGACCTCGAAGGTGAATTCGCTGTCGCCGATCCGCACGCGATCGCCCGGATGCAGCGGGCGCGGCGTCTGCAGCACCTCCTCGTTGAGGTACGTGCCGTTCGTCGAGCCGAGGTCCTCGACTACGACGGCGTTGCCCTGAGAGAAGATCCGCGCGTGGCGCGAGGACGCGAACGGGTCCTCGAGGCGGATCTCGGCGCGGTCGCCGCGGCCGAGCACGAGGTCGCCGTCGATGTCGTAGATCATCCCTTCCTCGTGACCCGGCGCGCGCACGACGACGAGTTGCGGCGAGCGATGCGCGACGTCGGCGCCGGGTGCCGAGCTAGCCGCGTAAAGGCCCGTCGCGTCCGGCGGCGGCTGTGGCGCCGCTGCGCCGCGCTCTACGCTAAGCGCCGCATCGCCGCGGCGCAGGTCGCGCCGTGCGCTGCGGGCGACCCACAGCACGAACAGGTAGAGGACGGCGAGGAAGCCGAACTTGAGAGCGACCGATACAGGCGCGAGCGTCGTCATCCAAGTTCGAAGACGATCTCCGTCGAGCCGAGCTCGACGCGGTCTCCTGCCTGCAGCGGATGCGCGCCGCGGACCGTGCGCCCGTTCAGCTGCAGTCCGTTCGTCGAGCCGAGGTCCGTGACCGCCCAACCGTCGCCCGACGGCCTGATCTCGGCGTGGCGGCGCGAGATGCCCGTGTCGTCGAGCACGATGTCGCAATCGCGGCTGCGCCCGATCGTCGCGCCGCGCGGCGGCAGCGGCAGCCGGCGGCCCGCAATCGTCAGCAGCGCCCGCGACGGGCGCCCGGGCTGCGCTTCCTCGATCTGCCCGCGCACGCGCGCTGAGCTGCTGTAGATCATCGTCTCGCCGTGTTCTCCCGTCGGCTCCGGCTGCGCGTGCGACGCGCCGTGAGCCCCCTCACTGTGACTGTCAGCGCGGACCAACTGTGCCTGAATCCCGAATTCGCCGAGCGCGAGGCGCTCGTCGGTGTGGAACGAGACGACCGGAGTCCCGCCGAGGATCAGCTCTTCGCGCCGCGCGTGCTCGAGCAGGTACGCGCACAGCTCGTCGATCACCTCGTGCTCGAAGCCCTCGTAGCGCGCGCGGTCCTGTGGTGAGAGCCACACCGCGTACTCGTTCGGCGCGTAGACGCGCGAGACCGACGTCGTGCGGTGCTCGTCCATCTCGCGCGCGAGCTTGCGCGCGAGTTCCATCGGGCGCACCTCGGAGCGAAAAAGGCGTCCGAAAGTGCCCTCGACGAGGTTGGCGATCGTTGTCTCGACGCTCTTGAGCACGTTCATCGCTGGAAAGTCCGGCCCGCCGGCCGGAGCCGAGCACCGGAGATCGGGGTCACGCAGCCCGGAGGGCCTCGTCGAGCCGTGCAGCCATGCTACGTCAGACCGGCCCCCGCAGAGCGCGGGCCGCGACTGCGGCCGTGCCGCCGAGCACGCCGCCGAGGATCGCGCCGCGCGGGCTTGCGTGCGCCGCGTGCGCGGCGAGACCGCTGTCGAGCAGCGGCGCAGCAGCCACGAGCAACGCCGACCAGACGACCGCAGCGACCGCGTCGAGTGCCGCGTTTCGTCCGCGCACGATCAACGGCAGCAGCACCGCGCCAGACGCCCACAGCGCCGCGCCGAGCAGCAGACCGACGCCGAGCAGCGGGCCGATCGCGTGCACCGCCGCACCGTCGAACGATCCCTCCCAGCCCGTGCGCGGTCGCGTTCCCGGCGCCGGGCCGAGCCAAAGGCGCCGTTCGAGCAGCGGCTCGGCGAGCGCCAGCCACCAGTACCCAAGCGCGCCGAGCGCTGCGCGCATTCGCCACCGCGGCGCCTGGCCGGCGATCGCCGGGAACGCACCCGCGAGACCGACGACGCCGAGCGCCGGCGCGAGCACGCACGCGAGCCACCCGCCGGTGCCCGCGTGATCGCGACGCCCGATCGGCAACGCGACGATCGGCAGCAGCGCCGCGAGCGCGAGCAGCGCGACGCCCGCGCGGCCCGCCGAGACCTGCCACACGGCGATCGCCACCGTCGCCGCGAGCCACAGCAGGCGCGGCAGCCCGCGCCGCGCCGGCCTGCGCGCCGGCTCCGGCAGCGCATGCGCGAGCCCGTGCAACGGCTCGAGGCGCTCGTCGGCGAGCGGCGAGCGGCCGCCGTCTTGGTGCGCCTCTTCGTGCGCGAGCTGCGAGGGCCGCTCACGCGCCGCTTCCTGCGCACGGGCGCGCATCCGGCGCGTCGGCGCGGTCGGCCCGTCGGCAAGCGCCTGCTCGAGCGCGTCGCGCAGATCGTCGAGTGTGCCACGGGCGTGTGGCGACGGATCGAGCGCGCGATCGAGCGCTGCCGCGAGCCGGCGCGGCGTGTTGCGCCGCGTCCGCGCCAGCGACGGCAGCGCGCGGCCGATCCGGCGCACCGTCTCAGCCGGCGTCGCTCCGCGCACGGGGTTGACCCCGGAGAGCGCCTCGTAGAGCACGAGCGCGAGCGAGTACAGGTCGGCCTCCTCTCCGACCTCGCGCCCTTCGCTCTGCTCCGGCGCCATGTACGCGAGCGTGCCGAGCACGTCACCGGTGCGCGTCAGCACGTCCTGTCCGCTGAGCTGCGCGCCGCCGAAGTCGGTCAGCTTCGCGACACCGCCGAACGCCTCCGCGACCGGCTCCGGGACGTCCGTCCCGTGAGGGACGAGCACGTTCTGCGGCTTCACGTCGCGATGGATCACGCCGCGCTCGTGCGCGTGTGCGAGCGCGCTGCATAGCGCGACGCCGATCTGCAGGATCTCCGAGTCGGCGAGCGCGTCGTCGGCGATCAGCTCCGCCAGCGTGTCGCCGTCGACGAGCTCCGAGATCAGGTAGAAGGCCTCGTTTGTCGGGCACGCCTCATACAGCGCGACGATCGCCGGGTGCGCGAGGCGCGCGCTCGCGAGCGCCTCGCGCGTCGCGCGCTCGCCGTCGTCGCCGGGCGACAGCGGGATCCGCTTGACCGCTACGTCGCGGTCGAGCGTCTCGTCGCGCGCGCTCCAGACGACGCCGAAGCCTCCCGCCCCGAGGCGCTCGCGCAGGCGGTAGCGATCGAGCGCGAGCGCATCCGCGCCCGGGCCGGTGCTCCAAGCCTCGCGCGCGCGCGGGCGTCGTGGATGGACGATTGTCGGCGACTCCACCGGGTCCTGCGTTCGCCGCGGGCCGGTCCCCTCCCTGCTCGCGACCGCAGGAGAAGGTACGTTGAGGGAGAAGTTGCAGGATGGCCTCATAAGTGGCCGGCGGTCATACTGGCCGTTTCGTAAACCCTGCAAGGAGCAAGCGTTTTGTCGTTCTTCGACGACGACGAAGAGACAGCCCAGCGGCCGGCGAGCCGTGCGCCGCGCCCGCCACAGCGCCCGCAACCGCGCAGCCCCCAGCGCGCGGCCGGCTCACTGCCGCTCGACCAGCACACGTTGATGGTCCGGCGGCGGATCGCCGCCGGCGTTGGCGTCGTGCTGCTGATCATCGTCATCCTGCTGATCAGCGGCTGCCTCAAAGGCCAGAAGACCGACGCGCTGAAGACGTACAACCGCGAAGTCAGCCTCGTCGCGCAGGAATTCGACGAACACGTCGCCAAACCGCTGTTCTCGGCGCTGTCCGGCGCGGGCAGCAAGTCGGCGCTGAACGTCGAGGTCCAGGTCGACCAGCTCCGCGTCCAGGCGACAGACTTGACGTCGCGCGTGAAGAAACTGAGCACCCCCGGTGAGATGGCCGGCGCGCAACGCGACCTGCTGCTGGCCTTCGACCTGCGCTCGGAAGCAGTCACGAAGATCGCCGCGCTGACGCCGACCGCGCTCGGCGGACAGGGCAAGCAGGCCGCGGCGCTGATCGCCGGCGACATGGAGATCTTCCTCGCCTCTGACGTGATCTATTCGCAGCGCGTCGTGCCGCTGATCCAGCAAGAACTGAAGAGCGCCGGCGTCGAAGGCTTGTCGACGGCGCCGTCGCGCTCGCTGCCGAACATCGGCTGGCTCGAACCGACTACCGTCGAAGGACGCATCACCGGGCAGACGGCCGCGAAGAAAGAAGAAGAAGCGACGTCCGGCACGCACGGCAGCTCGTTGACGGGCGTGAGCGTCGGCGCCAACACGCTCGCGGCCGAACCGACGCTCAACCACGTCAGCGGCGGTAGCAACCCGACGTTCACCGTCAACGTCGAAAACGGCGGCGAAAGCGCCGAGACGAACGTCAAGGTCAACGTCGTCGTGACCTCCGGCGGCAAGCAGTTCAAGGCCTCTCACGCGATCGAAAAGATCGAACCGGGCAAGACCGCCAGCGTCGACATCCCCGTCAACGGCGTCCCCCTCGGCCAAGCCGCCAAGGTCGAAGTCGACGTCGAAAAGGTCGCCGGCGAGACGAACCTCGAAAACAACAAGGGCACGTTCCTCGCGGTCTTCGCCCAGTAGCGCGCTGCCCGAACAAGCCAGCCTTCGCACCGGCTAAGTTGTGCCGGTGCCCCCATCCCTGGCCACACTCACGAACACCCAAGGCATCGTCGCGATCGCGGCGGGTGCGGTCGCGGTGCTCGCGCTGCTCTGCTGCGTGGCGCTGGCGATCAGCCTGCGGCGACTGCGGCGCGCGCAGGCGCTCGTCCTCGGCGAGCACGGCCAGGAAGACGTGATCGCGCACGCGGCGCGGCTGCAGGACGCCTTCGAAGCGTTGCGCGCGTACGTCGACGACGTCGCGCTGCGGCTCGACGACCGCCTGGCAGGCGTCGAGACGGCGCTGCGCGGGACGATCGCGCATCGTGCGCTCGTCCGCTACGACGCATACAACGAGCTGTCGGGGCACCAGTCGCTGTCGATCGCGCTGCTCGACGAGGAGCAGTCGGGCGTCGTGCTGTCGTGCATCCACCACCGCGACCAAGCGCGCGTCTACGCCAAGCAGGTGACTGCGGGGCAGGGCGAACTCGAGCTCTCCCCGGAGGAGGCCGAGGCCGTACGCGTCGCGCTCTCCTCGTCGCCCGCGCCCGTCGTGCCGGGCGGCGGCGAAGAGCAGCACGGCTGAGATGGCTGCACCGGCACGAGCGCGCGTCGGCTATCTCGGGCCGGCAGGGACGTTCAGCGAGGAGGCGCTGCTCACGAGCGCAGCGGCCGACGCGGTCGAGCCGCTCGCGCTCGGCAGCATCTACGACGCCGTCATGGCGCTGCGGCGTGGGGCCGTCGAATGGGCCGTCGTCCCGATCGAGAACTCACTCGACGGATCGATCAGCGTCACACTCGATCTGATCGCCGACGAGGTCGCGCACGTCGAGATCGTCGCCGAGACGCTGCTGCGCGTGAGGCACTCGCTGATCGCCGCCGAGCCGGTGAAGCTCGAGGAGATAGACACGGTGCTGACACATCCGCAAGTCCCTGGGCAGTGCGAGCGATTCCTGCGCGAGGAGCTTGCGCACGCGCGCGTGCTCCCGGCCGACTCGACGGCCGAGGCCGTGCGAACGGTCCTCGCCGAGCGGCCGCCCGGCACGGCTGCGCTTGGCACCTTGCTCGCGGCGAGCATCTACGGCGGGACTGTGATCCGCGAAAGCGTCGAGGACCGCGCCGACAACGAAACGCGCTTCGCCTGGCTCGCACGCGTGGCCCGCGGCGGGCAGCGTCGCGAGCCGCCGCTCGCGACGCACGACGGCGAGGACTGGAAGACGTCGATCGTCTTCTGGGGCGCAGGAGCGGAGAGCCCCGGGTGGCTCGTGCGTTGTCTCGACGAGTTCGCGAGCAGAGCGATCAACCTGACGAAGATCGAGTCGCGCCCGCGGCGCGAGCGGATGGGCCACTACATGTTCTTCGTCGATCTCGCTGGACGTGCCGGCGATCCGCCCGTCGCCGCGGCGATCGCCGGCGCGAAGGCGCAATGCGAACACGTCCGCGTGCTCGGTTCCTACCGCGCCGCTCGCGCCGCGGTGCCGCGCGGTGACGCGCCCGTCTGAGCCTCCCCACGACTCGGCGGCGTCCCGCTAGACTCCGGCCTGATCATGGAGAGCACTGTCCCACCAGAGCCGGTGGGGTCCGTGTCGCCTTCCGAGCACCAGCGGCACGGACCTAGTACATCGCCGACTACGGCGATGGGCGGCCGGGTGCTCGTTCTGAATGCCACGTATGAGCCGATCAACGTGTGCACGGTGCGCCGCGCCGTCGTCTTGCTGCTGAAGGAGAAGGCCGAGCTAGTCGAGCGCGGACAGCGCGAGCTGCACTCCGAGAGCTCGACGCTCGCGCGTCCCGTCGTGATTCGCCTCGTCACCTATGTCAACGTGCCGCGCGATGCGCACCGGCGCAAGATCACGCGGCGCGCCGTGTTCGCGCGCGACAGCTGGACCTGCCAGTACTGCGGCTCGCGATCGAACCTGACCGTCGACCACGTGATCCCGCGCTCGAAGGGCGGCGGCTCGAACTGGGAGAACATCGTCGCCTCATGCGCGCCCTGCAACCGCCGCAAGGGCGATCGCCTGCCGCGCCAAGCCGGCATGCATCCGAAGCACACGCCACGCACGCCGCGCGCCGAGATCTTCATCCACGTCGCCAGCCCGACGATCCCGGCGGCATGGCTGCAGTACCTGCCTCAAGCCGCCTGAGTCCGCCAGAAGGCGGCGCGGGGCGGCGTCCTCAGTCGCTTACGTGCTAGCGCACGCTGCGCTCCCTGCGTCCTTGCCTCGCTTGCCTTCTGACTGTCTCAGATGCGTAGCCGGCCTGTCATGCGTCCCGTTAAACATGAGAGGCGCCTCGACGGGCGCCCCTCGTGCTGCTGCTCTGACTGGAAAACCGAGACGGCGAAAAAGGCTGCCGGAGGGACCAGGACCGGCGGTCGTCTCGGGGTGTCCCGGGTTGGATTCCGCTAAGCGGTCCAGCCTTTCCGACCTAGCGGCCGGTCACCTCCAGGGTCCCGCAAAAACTGTCAGTCAACGTACGGACCACCTCCTTTCTCTGGTCCGATCAGGGTAGCGAACGGACGCGACGAGCGGGGCCAATACAGCGAAGCGAGGAGCAAGCGCTACAAGGACGCAGGGAGCGTGGCGTGCTCTGCACGCGAGCGACCGAGGACGCCGTAGCGCGCAGCTCGTCGCTTCGCTAGTGGACGATGACGCCGAACTCTTGGGTGTAGAGGGCGCCTTCGACGCCTTCGGCGAGTGATTCGGGGGCCTGCGGCTCGACGTCGATCCCGGTTTCGCGGTAACGGCCTTCGAGGATGTTCGCGAGGTGCTCCGGCGAGGCGATCCACGCGTTGACGATCGCTTCGGGCGTCGCGAGCGAGAGCGTTCCCCACGCGAGGTTCTCGCCGAGCACGTAGCCGACTTCGGAGCTTGGGATGTATCCGCTCTCGCGAATGCGTTCAACCGGCGTTAGGCCGGACGGCGCGACGTGCGCGAAGTAGTCGACCGAGAGCATGTCCTTGCCGTGGCCTTCGGCGGCCTGTTCGAGGTTCGTGTTGCTCTGCAGCGGTTCCTTGCCGTGCTCGGCGCGCTCGGTGTTGATCAAGCAGAGAACCGCCGAGCGGATCAGCGGGAGGTTGCTCGCCTGCGGCATCAGCTGCGTGTTCTGACACGGCGTCGCCAGCACGTCGGCGATCGTCTGCGCCTGCGCCGCCGCGACCGTCGTCGCGCTCGCCGTGACGCGGCTCGCCGCCGGGACGCGGTGCACCGGCGTCTTCGCCTTGCGCGTCGCCGTGTGGCAGACGGTGCGCGTGCGGCGGCTCCCGCGGACGTGCGTGCGGACGCACTTGCGCGTCGTCTGGCGACTAGCCGAGCGGGCGTGCAGAGGAGCGCGCGACGCCATGCTCGCCTCCGGCTTGGACGGCGTTTGCGCCGCGTTCGCGGGCACTGCGAGGCCGGCGCAGACGAGCATCGCAGCGACTGCGAGGAGCGCAGGACGTAGCTTGATCACCCTCTGGCTGTCGGCGGACCTCCAGCCCGATCTGAGGGTTTGGGGCGAATTTGGACGGTTTGAGCGTTCCGCCCGTCAGGATGCGTCGGGTGGCGCGGCGGCCCGTGACGCGTCGCCGTCCAGCTCGACCTCGACGGTTCCCGCAGGCGCTGCGTCCTCGCCGGGTGCTGCCTCGCCGGCGTCGACGACGAGCGCAACCGCGCTGACGAGGTCTTCGTCCTTGAGGTTCATCACGCGCACGCCCGTCGCCGAGCGACCCTGCTGGGAGATCCCACCGGCCGCCGTCCGCTGAACCATCCCGCCGACGCTGATGAACACGAGCTCCTGGTGCTCGCGCACGACGAGGGCACCGACGAGCCCGCCCTTCTGCTCGGTCAGCTTGATCGTCTTGACGCCTTTGGCGCCGCGGTTGGTTTTGCGGTACTGCGCGATCTGCGTGCGCTTGCCGTAGCCGTTGTCGGTGACGACGAGCAGGTCCATGTCGTCGCGCGCGACGTCCATCGCGATCACCTCGCCGCTCTTGCCGACGTCCATGCCGCGCACGCCGGTCGTGTCGCGCCCCATCGAGCGCGCGTCGGACTCGGCGAAGCGCACCGTCAGCCCAGCCTTCGAGACCATGATGATCTCGTCGTCGGGATCGACCGCGCGCACGGCGAGCAGCTCGTCGTCGTCGCGGATCTTGATCGCGATGATCCCGTCGGCTTTGATCGGCGTGTTGTAGGCCGGAAACTCCGTCTTCTTGACGGTTCCCGACTTCGTCGCGAAGACGAGGTACTTCGTCTCGGAGAAGTCGCGCGTGGAGACGACGGCCTGGATCCGCTCACCTTCGCGCAGCGGCAGGATGTTGACGAGCGCGCGTCCCTTCGCCGTGCGCGAGGCCTCCGGCAGCTCGTAGACCTTCGAGCGGTAGACCTTGCCGCGGTTGGAGAAGAACAGCAGGTAGTCGTGCGAAGAGCAGACGAACAGGTGCTCGATGAAGTCGCCGTCCTTCATGTCCATGCCCGTCACGCCGCGCCCGCCGCGCGCCTGCTGGCGATATGTCGCGAGCGGCAGCGACTTGATGTAGCCCGTCTGCGTGATCGTGATGACCATCTGCTGGTCGGCGATCAGGTCCTCGATGTCGATCTCGTCCTCGGAGTGGCTGATCTCGGTGCGCCGCTCGCTGCCGAAGCGCTCGGAGATCTCCGTCAGCTCCTCCTTGATCACCGCGAGCACGCGCGACTCGTCGCCGAGGATCGCGCGCAGCTCGGCGATCCGCTCGGTCACGTCGGCGTGCTCCTGTTTGATCGAGTCCGCCTCGAGCGCCGTCAGCTGCGAGAGGCGCAGGTCGAGGATCGCCGTCGCCTGGATGTGGCTCAGCTCGAACCGCTCGACGAGCTGCTCGCGGGCGGCGTCGCGATCGCGCGAGCCGCGGATCAGCTCGATGATCGCGTCGAGGTGCTCGAGCGCGATCAAGAGCCCTTCGAGGATGTGCGCGCGCGCCTCCTTTTCGGAGAGCTCGTGCTTGGTGCGACGGACGATGACTTCGCGCTGGTGCGCGACGTAGTTGTGGATCACCGCGCGCAGGTTCAGCGTGCGCGGGACGTTGTCGACGAGCGCGACCATGTTGACGCCGAAGGTCGTCTGCATCGGCGTGTGCTTGTAGAGCTTGTTCAGCACGACCTTCGGGATCACATCGCGCTTGAGCTCGATCACGAGCCGCATCCCGCGCTTGTCGGACTCGTCGCGCAGGTCGGAGATCTCGGCGATTCGTTTGTCGTGCACGAGGTCGGCGATCTTCGAGATCAGCCCACCGTCGCCGCCCTTCTTGACCATGAACGGCAGCTCGGTGACGACGATCGCCTCCTTGCCCTGTTTGAGCGGCTCGATGTGGGCGCGCGCTTGGATGCGCACGCGGCCACGGCCTGTCTCGTAAGCGTCTTTGATCCCGGCGTGGCCGAGAATGATCCCGCCGGTCGGGAAGTCGGGGCCTTTGACGTGGCGCATCAGCCCGGCCGTGTCGACCTCCAGGTCGTCGATGTAGGCGATCGTCGCGTCGATCACCTCGCGCAAGTTGTGCGGCGGGATGTTCGTCGCCATGCCGACGGCGATGCCCGAGGAGCCGTTGACGAGCAGGTTCGGGAAGCGCGCCGGCAGCACCAGCGGTTCGCGCCGCGAGCCATCGTAGTTCGGCGCGAAGTCGACCGTGTCCATGTCGAGGTCGCGCAGCATCTCGGTCGCGATCCGCGCGAGGCGCGCCTCGGTGTAGCGCATCGCGGCGGCCGGATCGTCGTCGACAGAGCCGAAGTTGCCCTGGCCATCGACGAGCTCGTTGCGCATCGAGAAGTCCTGCGCCATGCGCACGAGCGCGTCGTAGATCGCCGAGTCGCCGTGCGGGTGATAGTTGCCCATCACCTCGCCGACGATCTTCGCGCACTTCGCGTAGGAGCGGGTCGGGCCGAGCCCGAGCTCGTTCATCGCGTAGAGCACGCGGCGATGCACCGGCTTCAGACCGTCGCGAACATCCGGCAGCGCGCGGCCGACGATCACCGACATTGCGTAGTCGAGATACGCCGTGCGCATCTCCTCCTCGAGCCCGCGCGGTTCTACGTTGCCTCCGCCGATCACATCGGTGCTAGCCATGGTTCACCTCCCTACACATCCAGGTTGGCGACAGCCCGCGCGTTGTCCTCGATGAACGCTCTTCTCGGCTCGACCTGGTCGCCCATCAGCATCGAGAAGATCCGGTCGGCGGCGAAGGCGTCCTCGAGCGTGACCTGCGCGAGCGTGCGCGTAGCGGGGGCCATCGTCGTTTCGCCGAGCTGTTCGGCGTTCATCTCGCCGAGCCCCTTGAAGCGCTGCAGTTTGACGCCCTTCTGCGCAACCGTCATGACGGCGTCGCGCAGCGCCTCGAACGTCGGCGCCGTCTCGCTCGCATCGCCGAGGCGCACGTCGAAGGCCGGCGTGCCGGCAAGCTCGACGAGCTGCTCGTGCACGCGCGCGAGCTGGCGGTACTCCTGCGACTCGAACAGCGAGCGCTTCAGCCGGTGCGTCAGCGCAAAGCCCGTCTTCGCCTCGATCGCCTTGACGCGGAACTCGCCGTCGTCTTGGCCGACGAGCTCGGTCGAGTGCGTCTCACCGTCGACGTTCGCGCGTTCGAGCAGCGCGATAGCGGCCTCGGGTGTCGCGACCTGCTCGCTGAGCAGCGAGGACTCTTCGAGGAACTGCACCATGTCGTGCCCGTGCGCTGCGCGCAGCGAGGAGGACCAGCCTTCGTACTGCTTCAGCAGCCGCGAGAAGCGCTGCCAGCGAGCCTCGGTCAGCTTCAGCTGCGTGCCGTGGCGGTCGAAGATGTCGATCTTCTCCCACTTGTCGGCGAGCAGGATCTCCTCGAGCTCGGAGTCCTTTTCGATGTAGCGCTCGCGCGAGCCCTGCTTGAGCTTGTACAGCGGCGGCTTGGCGATGTAGACGTAGCCGGCCTCGATCAGCTCCTGCATCTCGCGGAACAGCAGCGTCAGCACGAGCGTGCGGATGTGCGCGCCGTCGACGTCGGCGTCGGTCATCAGCACGACCTTGTGGTAGCGCGCGTTCTCGATGTTGAACTCGTCGCGAACGCCCGTCCCGATCGCGGTGATCAGCGCCTGGATCTCGGTGTTCTGCAGGACCTTGTCGATCCGCGACTTCTCGACGTTGAGGATCTTGCCGCGCAGCGGCAGCACCGCCTGCGTGTTGCGGTCGCGGCCCTGCTTGGCCGAGCCGCCGGCGGAGTCGCCCTCGACGACGAACAGCTCGGCGAGCGACGGGTCCTTGACCGAGCAGTCGGCGAGCTTGCCCGGCAGCGTCGAGTTCTCCAGCGCCGACTTGCGCCGCGTCAGATCGCGGGCCTTGCGGGCGGCCTCGCGGGCGCGCTGCGCCTGCACGGACTTCATGATCACCGCGCGCGCCTCGCTCGGGTTCTCCTCGAGGAACTCGCCGAGGCCCGTGTTGACGATCGACTCGACGAAGCCGGCCATGCCGGGGTTGCCGAGCTTCGTCTTCGTCTGGCCCTCGAACTGCGGGTCGCGCAGCTTGACGGAGATCACGGCCGTGAGCCCCTCGCGCACGTCCTCGCCGGTGAGGTTGTCCTCTTTCTCCTTCAACAGGCCGTGCTCGCGCGCGTACTTGTTCAGCGTGCGTGTGATCGCCGAGCGGAAGCCCGACATGTGCGAGCCGCCCTCGCGCGTGTTGATGTTGTTCGCGAACGAGTGAATCGAGTCCTGGTAGGAGGAGTTCCACTGCATCGCGATCTCCGCCGCGCCCTCCTCGCTCTCGCCGGCGAAGAAGATCACCTTGCGGTGGACCGCCTCCTTGTTCTCGTTCAGATAGGAGACGAAGTCCTCGATCCCGCCCTCGTAGCGGAACGTCGCCGAGTGCCCGTCGCCGCGCTCGTCGACGATCGAGATCTCGAGGCCGCGCGTGAGGAACGCCGTCTCGCGCAGTCGCTCCTCGAGCGTGATGAAGTCGAAGTCGAGCGACTCGAAGATGTCGGCGTCGGGCAGGAACGTGACCGTCGTCCCCGTCTCTGCGCCGGACTCGAGCTTGGCGACCTCCGCGAGCTCGCCGAGCGGCGCTCCGCGCGAGTAGTCCTGCGTGTAGACGTGGCCGTCGCGGCGGACCTCGACGTGGAGCTGCTCGGACAGCGCGTTGACGACCGAGACGCCGACGCCGTGCAGCCCGCCGGAGACCTTGTAGCCGCCGCCGTCGCCGAACTTGCCGCCGGAGTGCAGCACGGTCAGCACGACCTGGACGGCCGGCAGGCCCTCTTTCTCCATGATCGCGACCGGGATGCCGCGGCCGTTGTCGGCCTCCGTGACGGAGTTGTCCGGGTGCACCGTGACGGAGACTTTCGTGCAGTAGCCCGCCAGAGCCTCGTCGACGGAGTTGTCGACGAGCTCGTATACGAGATGGTGCAGACCCATCACGCCGGTCGAGCCGATGTACATGCCGGGACGCTTGCGAACGGCCTCGAGGCCTTCGAGGACGGTGATGTCCTGAGCGTCGTACGTGGAGGAGCCGTCGGTCATCGACGGGTCGTTGACGCCGCCTTTCTTTGCGCTCGGCTCAGAGCTGCTGCTACCTGCGGCCAATGGGCCTCCGATTACGTGAGAAAGCCCCGGAATACACGGCGCGAATGCCGCGGGCCGGGGCGGAACGAATGTCTACATAACAATAGCACGACGGGGGGTCGCAACCCTCGCCCGAAAGGTCTCTAAACCCCTGCAAAATGCAGGGAAATCGGCTTGTCTGCAGGATATCGGGAGCAACGGTCGAACCGGCGCGTCGAGCTTTCGCGCTCAGCCCGTTCGGCAGCGCAACTCGCGGATCGTCTCAGCGCCGAGCGCAGCGTTGATCCGCGGCACGAGATCGGCCTCCATCATCGTCAGCTCGTGTGCCCAGACGGCGGCCTCGCAGAGCACCGTGAGGACCCCGTCGCGCTCGGCTGTCGGACTCGCCGCGGCGGCGATCTCGCTGCCGGTCGCGTCTGCCCAGACCTCCTGCACGCGCGCGAGCGTCGTCGCCGGCGCGAGCTCCGAGCCGAGCTCCTCGAGCGCATAGGCAAGCGAACGCGGGGCGGCTTTCCTCACGCCGCAAGCGCCTCCTGCAGGATCGCGCCGGGGGAGACACGCAGCCGCGTCACGTGCGCATCGCTCGCGCCGGGCACATGCGCGAGATCGGTCGTCGCGATGACGCTCTGCCCGCCGGAGGAGAGCTCGCCGGAAAGCAGCTCTCGGCGCTTGGCGTCGAGCTCGCTCATCACGTCGTCGAGCAGCATCAACGGCGTGCGGCCGCGCTGCTCGGCGAGCACCGAGCGCTCGGCAAGCAGCAGTGCGAGCAGTGCGAGACGCTGCTCGCCCTGCGAGCCGTAGACGCGTAGCTCGCGGTCGTCGCGCAGCAGCGCGAGCTCGTCGCGATGCGGGCCATGCCCGGTGAACCCGCGCTCGAGATCGGACGGCAGACGCGCCTGCAGCTCGGCGACGAACTCGTCGGCGTCGGTAGCGCGTGAGCGCGGCCGGTACTCGAGCGCCGCGCCGCCGTTCAGACCGAGCTCTGCAGCGCGCTTGCGAAACGGATCGCGCAGCAGCTCGACGGCGCTCGCGCGATGCTCGCGCACCGTCAGCGCGGCGAGCGCGAGCTCGCGGTCCCACGCGCCGAGCGTCGCATCGGACGCGCGACCGGCGCGGATCCGTGCGAGCAGCGCGTTGCGCTGCGCGAGCACGCGCGAGTACTCGCGGCGGTCGCTCGCGCGCGGCGGCCAGAGGCCGGTGACGAGTTGGTCGAGGTGCGCGCGGCGGACCGACGGCGCGCCCTTGAGCAACTCGAGCCGGTCCGGCTCGAAGACGCTCAGCAGTGGCCGAAAGCCGACGTCGAGCAGGCGCTCGACGGGCGCCCCGTCGGCCGTCATGCG
>DASZLB010000002.1:0-14020 GCA_035552575.1 Solirubrobacteraceae bacterium
GTGACGAACTGCGCCTCCTGGGAGATCAGCGGCCACGCGTGGCGGCCGGTCTGGCGGAAGATCGGGGTCTGTTCGTAGATCCAGAAGGGAACCGCGATCTCGGCGCAGCCGGCGCACGCCTCGTGCACGGAGAAGTCGATGAACTGGCCCTCGCCGGTCTGCTGGCTGTGAAGCAGCGCGGCCTCGATCGCGAACGCCGCCTGCAGCCCGGCGATGTGCGCCGAGTGCCACATCTGCGGCGTGATCGGCGGTGTGTCGTAGGCGTCGCTCGGCGCCTGCGGGTCGTACTCGCCGACGGGGTCGTAGCCGCACATCATCGTCTGGCCGCCGAGTGCAAGGTGAACGAGGTCGCAGGCCTGATAGTCGCGCAGCGGGCCGCTCTGCCCGAACGGCGTCATCGCGCAGTGCACGAGCCGGGGGTTCGCGGCGCTGAGCGCCTCGAAGCCGAGGCCGAGCTCGTCGAGGCGTCCGCGCGGGCCGGCCTCGAGCACCACGTCGGCCTGCCGCGCGAGCTCGGCGAACAGACGCTTTCCGTCGGAGTCGTCGAGATCGACCGTGACGCTGCGCTTGCCGAGGTTGTAGTGCCAGAAGAACAGGCTGCGCGCGGGATCCTCGACGCCCTCGTAGAACGGGCCGATCGAGCGGGTTGGGCTGCCGCCCGGCGGCTCGAGCTTGAGTACGTCGGCGCCGCCGCCGGCCAGGCAGCGCCCGGCGAACTCGCCGCTCTCATCGGCCAGCTCGAGCACGCGGATGCCCTCAAGCGGCCACGCCGGCGCTGCCATTGCCGACCACCCCCTGCTCTTCGAGTGCGCGGATCTCGGCGGCGGAGAGCCCGAGCAGCTCGCTGAGGATCTGCTCGGTGTCCTCGCCGTAGCAAGGCGCCGCGCGTTCGGTTGGGCGGCCGGCGCGGATCGGCGTACGCGACATCTGCAGCGGCAGGTTCTCGACCGGCCAGCGCCCCATCTCGGAGTGGTCGAGCTCGACGTAGTAGTCGCGCTGGCGCAACTGCACGTCGCGCTCGACCTTGTCGGCGGCCGTCTGGCAGACGCCCGCGCGCACCCCGGCCTGCTGCAACGAGCGCATCGCCTCGTAGGCGTCTTGCTCGAGCGTCCACTCGCCGAGCAGCCGGTCGAGCTCCTCGACGTTCGCGAGGCGCTCTTTCATCCCCGCGAAGCGCTCCTCGCGCGTCCACTCCGGCTCGCCGATCGCGCCGCGCAGACGCTCCCACTCCTGCTCGTCGAACACGGCGATCGCCAGCCAGCGGTCGACGCCCGCGCACGGATAGACGCCGTGCGGCGCCGCGGGACGGTAGGGCGAGCCGTTGCCGCTGCGGCTCGACTGCCGTGCGTTGGCGGAGTGATCGAGCGCGGCCGTGCCCGTCAAGAACAGCGCCGAACCGGCCTGCGCGAGGTCGACGTAGACGCTGCTGCCGGTGCGCCGGCGCTGGTGCAGCGCGCGCACCGTCGCCAGGGCGACGAGGTACGCCGCCGCGTGATCCATGTAGGAGAAGCCCCAGCCGGCGGGCTCGCGGTCGGGCAGGCCCGACTGGAACGTCAGCCCGGAGATCGCCTGTGCGGTCGGGCCGTAGGAGAGGTAGCGGCTGCGCGAGCCGACGCGCCCGAGGCCGGAGGCCTGGACGTAGACGAGGTCTGCCTTGCGCTCGAGCAGGCGCTCGAGCGGCAGCCCCATGCGCGTCATCGCGGTCGGGCTGAAGTTCTCGAGCACGGCGTCCGACTGCGCGACGAGCTCGAGGAACAGCTCCTTGCCCTGCTCGCTGGCGAGGTTCAGCGCGATCCCGCGCTTGCCCGGGTTGATGTTGTTGAAGTTGCCGTTGCGGTTGAGGCTCGGCATCGAGGAGGCATCGCCGCCGGCTCCGTAGACCATCGGCGCGTGGCGCTCGCCCTCGCGGTAGACCGCCGGCGGCCCGAGGCGGACGAAGTCGAGCTTGTCGACCCACTCGACGCGGATCACCTCGGCGTCGGCGGCGGCGAGCATGCGTGTCGCGCCCGCGCCCGCGAGCAGCCACGTCAGATCGAGGATGCGCGTGCCCCGCAGAGGCCCGGCGCTGATCTTGCTCCCTCCCGTCCCCATTGCTGCTCCCATCCCATAACGACTGGACCGACCGGTCGGACTACAACGTACCGGAAGTGCCTCCCAGGGGTCAACCCCCTGGCGGCGAGCTCGTACGGAGGCCGCAGGGAGCTGGGATCAGGGCTTGGCGGTCTTCGCCGACGCGTGGTCGCGCGTCCGCTTCGCGGCGGGCTTGCGCGCACCGCGACCGTCATCGGCGTCCGTCGAGGACTTGATTCCCTTGAGGAAGATCCTGTCGAACACGTCCGCGACCTCCGCGGGCGTCAGCGTGCCATCGCTGCGCAGCCACGCGTAGACGTGGTTGTGCAGCGCGAGAAACGCGTGCGTGGCGAGATCGACCGGTACGTCGTCGAATTCACCCGCGGCGATCCCGCGTGAGATCAGATCGGAGACGATGCCCGAAAACTCCCGCCGCTTGGCGCGGACCGTCCTGAAGCGCTCGTCGCTGAGCGCGATGTACTCGCGGATGAAGATCGCGCACTCGTCGCGGTTCGCCGCGATCGTCGCGATCTGACGGTGCCCGAGCGCCGTCAGCGCCTCGCCGGGCGCCATCTCGGAGCTGAGCAGCGCGCGTCCGTACTCGAGCATCGGATCGACGAAGCGGTTGTGAATCTCGAAGAGGATGTCTTCCTTCGAGTTGACGTGGTGGTAGAGCGCGCCCTTGCCGATTTTCGCCTCCGCGCAGACGTCGGCGATGCCGGTCGCGTCGTAACCTCTGCGCGCCCACAGGCGGACGGCCGCGTCGATGATCTCCTCGGAGCGGGCGACCCCCCGTGCAGTTGGAGTTGTCGTGTTTCGACTAGCCATCTGGATCAGCTTGGCAGATTCAACCCGTGCCCGACATCTGTGCACCCGCGGGCACCGCGGCACCGGTCGATTCACGCTTGCGCAGCGTCGACAGCGCGACGGCCGAGATCAGGATCGCCCCGGAGATCAGCTGCGCCACGTACGAGGGCGCGGCGACGACGTCGAGGCCGTTGGTCAACACGGTCAGCAGCAGGATTCCCACGGCCGTGCCGAGGATGTGAAACTGACTGCGCCGCACCGTGACGGCGCCGAGAAACGCCGCCGCGAAGGCCGGCAGCAGGTACGGTTCACCGGCTCCCTGGTAGGCGGATGAGAGCTGCGAGGCGAGCAGGATGCCGGCGATCGCGGCGAACGCCGAGCAGCCGGCGAAGGCGCCGACACGGACCGCGTCCACGCGGATCCCCGCAAGCCGCGCTCCCTCGGGATTGGCGCCGGCGGCATAGATCATCCGCCCGACGCGCGTGCGTTCGAGCACCACCCACAGCAGCGCAAAAGCGACGATCGCGATGACCGCGGGCAGCGGGATGCCGGCCACCCGGTCGGTCGAGAGCTTCAAGAACAGGCTGTCGGTGATGCCGATCGCCTGGCTGTTCGCCCACCACGTGCCGAGGCCCGTGACGATCGCCGTCGTCGCGAGCGTCGCGATGAACGAGTTGACGTTGAGGCGGGCCGTGACGAGCCCGTTGACGGTGCCGACGATCACGCCGAGCACGATCGTCGCCAGGAAGGCGAGCAGGATCGGGACGCCCTGTTCGGCCAGCAGCGCCGCGGTGACTCCGCCGAGCGTCGCCATCGCGGCCACGGACAGGTCGAACTCGCCGAGGATCAGCACGAGCGTCAAGCCCGCGGCGACGATGCCCAGCCCGGCGCTCTGCAGCAGGATCGTGCGCAGGTTGTCCCACGAGAGGAAGGCGTGCGGCTTCAACGCACCGAACACGACGATCAACAGCAGCAGCGCGAGGATCGTGCCCCACGGTGCTGCGCGTGCAAGTCTGTCCCTCATCACTGCACCACCCTTGATCCCTTCACCGATTGCGACCTCCCGCGACGCGAGAGTGAATTGCCGTTCTCCCGCGATACGGGAGTGAAAAAACCGAGCCGGCGCGGCGCTTTGCCGCGCCGGCTCGTTGAATCATGCTTCTTCTGCGAGCTTTTTCAGTTCTTCGTAGCTGTAGCTCTTGCCGTTGACGACACAGCTTCCACCGGGGTTCAACTGACCCTTGGCGGGAACGTTTTCCTTCGTGATCACGGGGCCGACGCAGCGCGCCTTCGTGCCCGCTTTGTACTTGCCGGCGAGCATTTCGCGCACCGAGGAGATCTCGAGTTCGTTGTAGGCGCGAATCGGCGCGCCCGCGACGACGCTGACCAGGCTGTTGCCCGCGCGCATGCTCGAGTAGGTCCCTTCGAGCCCCTCGTACTCGAGGATCTGTGCTTCCTTGCCTGCCGCCTTGATCGCGGGCGAGGCTCCGGCGGAGACTTCGTCCGTGTAGGCGAGCACCGCGTTGATGTCCGGGTTGCTGCGCAGCGCAGCCGCGGTCTGCGAGGTGCTGTCGGCGGCGACGTTGTTGGCGGCTACCTCGAGCGGGCCGACGAGCTTCCAGCCGGCTTTCTTGGCGAGCGCGCTGAATGTGTCAATGCGTTCGACGACGACCGGGAAAGCCGACGTCGTAAGCAGCAGGACGACCGGCTTCTTGCCCGTCTTTTCGATGTGCTGCTGGGCGTATTCGAATAGCTGTTTGCTCATGCCCGCGTTGTCGGGGCCGATGCTCAGCGTCTCGTTCGGGACCGGTTCACCGGAATACTGGCCGATGTAGTAGTTGCCGGCCTTCGTCTGCTGCGAGATCGTCGCCGGGAGCGCCTTGTCTTCGGTCGTGATGTTCACCAGGACCTTGGCTTTCGCGCGGATGCACGAGGAGGCGTTGGCCTGCGCGCCGTTCAGCGAGCCTTCCGGTTCGGCAATCGCCTGCTTGTAGCTCATGCCGTTCTTCTCGGCCGTGTTCTTCCACGTTTCGAAGAGCTCGGGCACGATCGCGATCCCGACCAGCGAGCTGACGCACAGCAGGCCGCCTTTGCTTGCGGTGCTGGCACTCGAGCTGCCGGAGGAGCCCGAAGAGCTGCTCGACGAGCTGCTCCCGCAACCGGCGAGCACGACGACGACGATCAGCGCGCCCAGCGCCACCGCCAAGGTGCTCTTGGATCTGTTTACGAAGCTACGTACCCTGCAACTCATTGAACCCTCCCATTGATGTTTGATTGATCCTGCGGGGCGCTTTTCTGTGGCTCGCGCCCACTGCGTGAAGCTCCTGCCTCTCCTAGAAGGAGATCCACGAGTCCTCGTCCTGGTGAAACTCGCTCACCGGGTCGTAGCCCTGCTCCTTAGCGGTCTCCAGCGAGCGGTAGTCCCACCGGTAGGGCTCGTCCTTGAGGTAGAGCTCGACCGATAGGAGGTCGTGACAGTGGGGACAGAACAGCTCGGCGAGCTCCACGTGCTGGTTCTCGTGGACGCGGTAGGACTCACCGAACTGGCCCTGGTTGAGTCGCTCCGCGGCGTTGCCGCGCTTGGCGAGGACGTGCTCCTTCCAGTTCTCGCCCGGCCCGCACAGCGTCCCGCCGCAACCGGCGCAGCTGCAACCCGACGGCCCGTGTTCGACATTGCCAATCTTCATCTGCTCAGCAGCCATCGTTCTCTCCTTGGTTGACCGGTACGGGTGCAGGGTTGCTTGGGTGAATGCGCTCCTCGCGGAGCGCCTTGCGGCGTGCCGCGGTCGCGTCCTCGTCGATCGCGCCGAGCTCGTCGACGACGACGCCGTAGACCGACGCCGCCGCGGCGCTCGAGACGATCCCTTCCTCGACGTCCTTGGCGATCGCCTGCGGGTCGCGCTTCAGCGCATCGCCGAAGCCACCGCCGCCGGGGGTCGTCTGGATGAAGACCTCGGCTGCCGGGCCACGATGCAGGTAGCGCTCTCCCTCCCACATCGCCTTCGAGGGCAGCGACTCGAAGCTCGCGCCGTAGCGCTGCTGGATCTCGCTGCAGGTTTCGAGCGTCCCGTGCTCGAGGCCCTCGCCGACGCCCGTCCCGGCGATCGGCCCGTAGTAGACCCCTGACGCCGGATAGCCGCCGTTGCGCCCGACCGTCGGCACGGCGTTGCGCACGCTGCAGAACGTGCCGCTCTGGTCGCTCGTCTTCTCGCCCCAGACGACGACGGCCGACTTCAGGCCCGCGCCGCCGCGCCAGCGGCCGGCGCCGGCCGAGTCGCGCCACAGCTCGCGCGAGAGGTAGAGGAACGGCTCGTGCGACTCGTGTGCCTCGACGCTCGGGATCGAGCCCCACAGCGAGACGTTCGAGCCGCGCGCGCCGTCGAGCCCCTCGAGCGCCGCGAGGCCCTGCCCGCCGGGCCCGTCCATGTTGAGGAAGATCGAGTATTCGCCGAACTGGTTCGAGGCGCCGCTGAAGATGCTGCAGTGCGCGCCGCCGCCGGCCTGCGCCGAGGAGCGCCCGCGCAGGTACTCGTCGCCGGAGGCCTCGAGCGCCGCCGAGGCGGCGCCCCACGCGGCGTCGGACACCGCCCAGGCGCCGTAGCCGGTGGCCAGGCCGATCGGCGTCGGGAAGGCGGCGTCGATGAACGAGCCGGGCTCCGAGCGCACGTGCAACGGGCGCATCACGCCGGAGTTGAACGGGATGCCCGTCGCGAGCTGCTGGATCAGCGGTCCCATCACACCGCCGACGAGCCCCGAGCGCGCGCAGTTGAGCAGCGCCGGCGCCGCCTCCGAGCTGCCGCGGAAGTCGAAGTACAGCTCGTCGCCTGAGACGGTCATCTGCACGAGCGCGCGGTAGACGCGATCGGAGGCGTAGCCGTCCTCGATGTAGTCGGCCGATTCGTAGACGCCGTCGGGGATCTTGCGCAGGCGCGCGCGAAACATCTCCTCGGAGAGCTCGCGCAGCCCGGCGATGATGTGTCCGAGCTCGGCGGCGCCGTACTGCTCGGCCAGCTCGGCGACGGCGCGCACGCCGAGGTGCGAGGCGCCGACCTCGGCGCTGATGTCGCGCGCGATCTGCGTCGGGATCCGCGTGTTGTTGACGAACGCGCGAACGACGTCCTCGAGGTACTCGCCGCCCGCGTAGATCCGCGTCGGCGGGAAGCGAACCGCCTCGGCGAAGCAGTCGCCGGCGCTCGGCGAGAAGCTGCCCGGGACCATCCCGCCGACGTCCGCGAAGTGCATGTCGCAGAAGACCCAGCCGACGAGCGTGCCTTCGGCGAACACCGGCGCCGTGCAGCCGACGTCGCTGGAGTGCACCGAGCCGCCCGTGTAGGGGTCGTTGCTGATGAACACGTCGCCCGGCTTGATGCTGTCGCGGCCGTAGTGCTCGTAGATCCACGGGATGATCTGGACCTCGTGGCCGAGGTGCGTGATCACGGCGCTGCCGAAGGCGACGATCCGCCCGTCGGCGTCCATGAAGGCCGTCGAGTAGTCGCCTGCCTCGCGCCCGACGGCCGTGCCAGCGAGCTGCTCGAGCGTGCGCGTCATCAGGCGCATCAGCGTCTCCAGGCGGCTGTGCACGACCTGCAGCGCGACCGCGTCGAAGCGCGAGGCGCCATCCGCGGCCTTGTCGCTTGCGGCAGTCGCCGCTGGGTCCGCTTGTGTCAGCTCGGTCATCGTCTGCTCCTCCTAGTCGCTGGTTGCGCCGGCCGGGACCCGCTCGGCTGCCGCTGTTGTTGAGCGCGCGCCTGTGTGCCAGGCCTCGCGCGAGACGTCGATACGCAGCTCGCCGAGCTGCCCTGCGGTGACCGTCTCGCCGCGGCCGACGAGCACGGTCGTCAGCTCGCCCTCGATCACGGCCGGGCCGGTCGTCGTCCAGCCGGGGCGCAGCTCGGAGGCGCGATGCACGGCGGCGTCGACCCACTCGCCGAGGTACAGCCGCCGCGTGCCCGTGGAGACCGTGCCGTCGGCGTCGGCACCGCGGATCGACTCCGGCGTCAGCGCCGGCGTCGGCAGCCGCCCGATCCCGACGGCGCGGTAGTTGACGAGCTCGATCGTGCCCTCGTGCCAGACGGCGCCCTCCCCGTACACCCGCAGGTACTTCTCCTGCCAGCGTTCGATCGCCTCGCGTAGCTGCTCCCCGCCCCAGTCGGCCTCGAGCGCCTCGCGCGGGACCTCGATCGACATCTGCAGCTCCTGCCCGGAGTAGCGCAGGTCGATGAACAGCGACACGTCGCGCGCGGACTCCGGGATGCTCTCCTTCTCGAGCAGCGACAGCGGCAGCGCCGCGACCTCGCGCAGCTTCGCCGCGGCGTACGCAGCCTCCTCGTCGAGGCTCTTCGCGAGCGCCAGGTCGACGGGCACGCGCACGGTGTCGTCGGTCAGGTCGTATACGTGGCGGATGTCGGTCGTCATCAGCCCGTAGGCCGAGAAGACGGGGAAGAACGAGGGAATGATCGCGGCCCTGATTCCCAGCCGCGCGGCGATCGCGGCGGCGTGCGCCGGCGCTGCCGCGCCGAACGCCATCAGCGCGAAGTTGCGCGGGTCGACGCCGTTGGAGATCAGCGAGTTTTCAACCGCGTCGGCCATCTGCGCGGTGACGACTCGGTAAATGCCCCAGGCGGCCTGCTCGACGCTCTGACCGAGACCATCTGCCACCGAGCGGCGGATTGCCTCCTTGGCGCCGTCGAGGTCGAGTGCGATCTCGCCGCCGAGCGCGACGTTCGCGTCGAGGATCCCGAGCACGAGGTTCGCGTCGGTCACGGTCGGCTGCTCGCCGCCGCGCCCGTAGCAGGCGGGTCCGGGCGAGGACCCGGCGCTCTCCGGCCCGACGCGCAGGCGCGCGACCGATCCGGCGCTCTCGAGCACGGCGATGCTGCCGCCGCCGGCGCCGATCGACTCGACCTCGACGCCGGGCACCGAGACGGGGTGACCGCGCACGGCGAAGCCGCGGTTGAGCTGGATCTCGCCGTCGACGATCCGGCTGACGTCGAGGCTCGTGCCTCCCATGTCGATGCAGACGACGTTCGGCTCGCCGATCTGCTCGGCGATCGAGGACGCCGCGACGGCCCCTCCGGCGGGACCGCTCTTCAGCAGCGTCACCGGCCGCTGGACGACCTCGGCGAGCGGCGCGACGCCGCCGACGAGCTGCATCACGAGAATCGGGACCTTCAGGCCGTGCTCGGTGAGGAAGTCGCGCAGCGCGCTCGCCTGCTCGTTCGTGCGCTTGCCGACGTACCCGTTGATAACGCCGGTCGCCAGGCGGTTGAACTCGCCGAGCGTGCCGCTGATCTCCGAGCCGAGCGTGACGTGCAAGTCGGGGTACAGCTCGCGCGCGATCTCGCCAACCCGCCGCTCGTGCGCGGGCCAGCGGTGCGCCCAGAGGAACGAGACGACGATCGCTTCGGCCTGCTGCTGCTCGACGAGCATCCGCAGCGCGTCCCTCGTCGCGTCCTCGTCGAGCGCGACGATCACTTCGCCGGTCGGTCCGTGACGCTCGGGCACCTCGACGATCCGCGAGCGCGGGATCAGCGGCTCGAAGGCCTTTTCGACGGCCTCACGCACGTCGAGGTGCCCGCCGCGCTCCATCTCGGCGATGTGGTAGGTGTCGCGGTGGCCCTTCGTCGTGACGATCCCCACGCGCGAGCCGGTTTCGGTCAGCAGCGTGTTCAGCGCATGCGTACTGCCGAACGTGAACAGCTCGACGTCGGCGAGGAACTCGTCGAGCGT
Source organism: Solirubrobacteraceae bacterium (assembly GCA_035552575.1). Taxonomy (GTDB): domain Bacteria; phylum Actinomycetota; class Thermoleophilia; order Solirubrobacterales; family Solirubrobacteraceae; genus Palsa-744. The sequence goes on from DASZLB010000002.1 coordinate 9,607, forward strand.
GCGGTCGTGCGCTTCGGCGGCCTTCGTCAGGCAGTTGGAGACCGAGCTGACCGAGTCGTAGCTCGTCAGGCTCTTGAACTCGCCGTAGGAGTCGGCGTCCGCGTCGTACACGGCGAGGTCGCTGAACGTCCCCCCGATGTCAAGACCGATTCTGAACATGTGTTCGTTGCACTCTCTTTCGGTTAGTTGAGGTGGACGCCGCCGTCGAGCGTCAGGGTCGTTCCGGTCGCGAACGGCGCGCAGGCGAGCTGGAAGCAGCCCTCGGCGATCTCCTCGGGCTCGGCGCCGCGCCCGACCGGGATGCGCCGCTCGTAGGCGGCGACGTACTCGGCCGGCAGCGCATCGGTGATCGCCGTGCGCGTGAAGCCCGGTGCGACCGCGTTGACGCGGACCTCCGGGGCGAGCGCGCGGGCGAGCAGCCGCGTCAGGTGCTCGGCGCCGGCCTTCGAGACCGAGTAGGGGATCGAGCTGCCGGAGATCGTTGAGGCGCCGACCGAGCTGACGTTGACGACCGAGGCGTTCGTGGCGCGGCGCAACAGCGGCGCGGCGGCGCGGGTCACGTTCCAGACGCCCATCACGTTGACGTCGAGGCAGCGCCGCCACAGCTCCGCGTCGGCGCCTTGCAGATCCTCGAACGGCACCATGCGCGACCATCCGGCGCAGTTGACGACTGTGTCGAGGCGCCCCCATCTGCTCGCGGCGGCCTCGACGAGCGCCGAGGCCTGCTCCGCGCGCGAGACGTCGGCCTGGTGGGCGATCGCTTCTCCGAGCTCCGCCGCGAGCGCGAGCGCCGCCGTCGAGGAGCCCGAGGAGTTGACGACGACACGCGCGCCCGCAGCCGCGAAGCGTCGCGCCGTCGCCGCGCCGATGCCGCGCGAGGAGCCAGTCACGAGCACGACGCGTCCGCGCAACTCGCCGCTCATCGCGTCACCGTCAGACCGCCGTCGACGGCGAGCACCTGGCCGGTGACGTAGCTCGAGGCCTCCGAGAGGAAGAACGCGACGACGGAGGCGATCTCCCATGCGCTGCCCTTGCGCCCGAGCGGTATCCGCATCGAGTCGCGGGCGGGGCGGTCGCCGGAGGAGACGCGCCCGAGCGGCGTGTCGACGACGCCGATCTCGACGGCGTTGACGCGGACGCCGCGCGGGGCGAGCTCGCTCGCCGAATGACGGGCGAACGCCTCGACGGCCGCCTTCGAGGCGTCGTAGGCGGGGATCTCGCTGAACGCACGAGCGGCGGCGATCGAGGAGATCAGCACGACCGAGGCGCCGTCCGCGAGCAGCGGCGCGGCGGCGCGCAGCACGAGGAAGTGCGAGCGCACGTTGACCGCGAACGTGCGGTCCCACTGCTCGGTCGAGGTCTCGGTGAGGTTGTGCCCGATCGCGATCCCGACGTTCAGCACGAGCCCGTCGAGCCCGCCGAGCTGCTCGTGTGCCTCAGCGACGGCCCGCTCACAGCTCTCGGCGTCCGCCGCGTCCATCTGGATCACGAGCGCGCTGCCGCCCTCGTCGGCGATCATCTGCGCGGTTTCCGCGGCGGCGGCCTCGTCGACGTCGAGACATGCGACGCTCGCGCCCTTGCGTGCGAGCGCGAGCGAGATCGCGCGGCCGTTGCCGGGAGGCGCCTCGGGGTCCTCGCTCGGACGCGTGCCCGCGCCGACGACGAGCACGCGGCGTCCCGCGAGCGATTCGCCGCTGCGGCTGAACAGCGATTCGGCGCCGGCGCTCATCGGCTCGTCCTGCGCTTCAGCGTGCCGCTCGTGCCGGCGATCGCGACGGCAGCGATCAGGATCACGCCCTTCAGCAGGCTCGTCACGTACGCGGGCGCGCTGAGGATCGTCAGGCCGTTGGAGAGCACCGAGAGGATCAGCGCGCCGACGATCGTGCCGATGATGTGGAACTGGCCGATCCGCAGCGTGACGGCGCCGAGGAAGACGGCGCCGTAGGCGTCGAGCAGGAACGGGTCGCCGCCGCCCTGGTAGGCGCCGAACAGTTTCGAGGTCAGCAGGATCCCGGCGAGCGCCGCCGAGATCGAGCAGATCATGAACGCGCCAAGGCGAAAGCGCGAGACGCGCACGCCGCTGAGCCGGGCCGCCTCGCGGTTGGCGCCCGTCACGTAGAGGCGGCGCCCGATCGTCGTTCGCTCGAGCACGAACCACAGCCCGAGGTACCAGATCACCGTGACGATCACCGGGACGGGCACTCCGGCGAGCTTGTCGGTCGCCCAGTTGGTCACGGTCGCGTTCTGCACCTGGACGCTCGCGCCGTTCGCCCACCACGTGCTGAGGCCGTTGAGGATCGTCATCATCGCGAGCGTCGCGATGAATGCCGAGACGCCGAGGCGCGCGACGATCAGGCCGTTGAACAGCCCGACGACGGCGGCGAGCGCCGCGACGATCGCGAGCGCGAAGCCGAGCGCCACGTGTTTCTGCAGCAGCAGCGCGAGCGTGATCCCACCGAGCGTCGCCATCGCGCCGACGGAGAGGTCGAAGTCGAGCGAGATCAGCACGACCGTCAGCCCGCCGGCGATGATCGCCAGCAGCGAGCCGTCGTTGAGGATCGAGATCAGGTTTTCGCTCGTCCAGAATTCGCTCGGGTTGAGGATCGCGAAGACCGCGACCATCGCAACGAGCACGGCGATCGAGCCGAACGGCGTGACGCGCTCGAAGACGACGCGCCATGGCGAGCGCGTGCGCACGGGCGGCGCCTTCGCGCTGCTCGCAGGAGTCACGCTCGAGGCGCTCACGCGCGCTCCCCCGCGTAGGCGAGATGCGCCAGCCGCGCCGAGTCGAACGGGCCGTCCTCCTCGACGACGGTGCCGGCGCGCAGCACGGCGATCCGCGTGCAGTCGCGGACGAGGTCGTCGAACTCGCTGGAGATCACGAGCACGCTGCGGCCTTCGCCGGCGAGCCGGTGCAGGATCACGCGTAGCTCCAGGCGCGTCGCGACGTCGACTCCGGCCGACGGCTCGTCGAGGATCAGCAGGTCGCCCTCGAGCAGCAGCGCTCGACCGATCAGCGCCTTCTGCTGGTTGCCGCCGCTGAGCGTCGAGATCTCCTGGCGGCGCACGCCCTTGATCGAGAAGGCGCCGATCGAGTCCTCGGCGAGCTTGCGCTCGCGGCGGCGGTTCATCACCGGCGTGCGCCCGCGCCGCGCCCAGCGCAGCCCGGTCATCGTGATGTTGCGCTCGAGCGAGAGCCCGTGCAGGATCCCCGTCTCCTCGCGGTCCTCCGAGACGACCGCGATGCCGCGCGCGATGCCGTCGCGCGGGCCGCCTGGCGTGTGCGGCTCGCCGCGGAAGAGGATCTCGCCCCGCTCGAGCGGCGCGTCGCCGATCAGCGCGCGGACGATCTCGCTGCGCCCGGAGCTGAGCGCACCGGCGATCCCGAGCACCTCGCCGCGGTGGATCGTCAGCGACAGGCCGTGCAGCGCGCGCGTGCTGACGTCGCGGAACTCGACGAGCGGCTCGAGCGCCTCGGTCGAGCGGCTCTGCTTCGCCGCCGTGTCTTCGAGGCGACCGGCGAGGTCGGCGCCGAACATCAGCGCGACGAGCTCGGAGGTGCTGCGCTGACCGTCGGCGTGACCGGTCGCGCGGCCGTCGCTGAGCACGGTGACGCGGTCGGCGATCTGGCGGATCTCCTCGAGGCGGTGGGTGACGAGCACGACGGCGAGTCCCGACGCGGTGCGCTCGCGCAGGAACTGGAACAGCACGGTCGCATCGGCCTCGGGCAGCGCGGCGGTCGACTCGTCGAGGATCAGCAGCTTCGGTTTGCGATACAGCGCGGCGGCGATCGTCAGCAGCCACGCCTCGGCCGGGCGCAGCGTCTCGACGGCGACGTCCGGGGAGATGCTGCGCTCGCCGAGCACCTGCAGGATCTCGACGGCCTGCGCCCGCGCGGCCGACGCGCGCACGAGCCCGGCGCGCGTCGGGTAGTTGCGCACGAGCCACGCGAGGTTCTCGGTGACCGACAGGCTGCCGAAGAGCGCGAGGCGCTGGTGGATCACGGCGATCCCGAGGTCGGCGACACGGCGCGTGCCGAGGTCGCGCAGCGAGACGCCGTCGAAGCGGATCTCGCCTTCGTCGAAGTCCTCGACGCCGCCGATCACCTTCGCGAGCGTGCTCTTGCCGGCGCCGTTGCCGCCGAGCACGGCGTGGACCTCTCCCGGGCGCACGTCGAAGTCGACGCGGTCGAGCGCGACGACGCCGGGGTAGTGCTTGGAGACGCCTTCGACGACGAGCAGCGGGGCCTCCACGGCGGCATGCGGGTCGTTCGACGCGACGGCCGTCGCCGACGCGACGCCGCGCGGCGACATCTCCCTCGCCCGGCTCTCGGCCTGCTCGGACATCCACCGCTCCCCTACGACTTGCGCTCGGTCGGAGCGCTCTCTCCGACCCCGGCGACAGTCTGGACCGA
>DASZLB010000003.1:0-12494 GCA_035552575.1 Solirubrobacteraceae bacterium
AAGCACAGCCCGTCGGTCTGCAGACGTGAGCGGTAGCGCAGCTTGAGCAGCACGAAGCGCGCGATCAGGCGGATGTAGCGGCGGTCGAGCATGTGGTTGGCGCGCATGAAGCGCAGCAGTGCAAAGGGCCCGCCATGCAGCGGCTCGGGCGCGCGCCGGAGCGTTTCGGCGAGCGCCTCGGGAGTGTTGCCTGCCATCGGCTCTGCGAGCAGCTCCATCGCGGGGCAATCGTAATGCCCTGCGATGATTGCGCCCTCGATGGCGACGGCGAAGCTCGATCCGACCCTGGCGCAGCGACTGCTCGACGGCGACCGCCGTGCGCTCGCGCGCGCGATCTCGCTAGTCGAGGACGACCGCCCGGAGGGCTGGGAGCTCGTCAAGGCGATCTATCCGCATACGGGCAACGCGGCCGTCGTCGGCTTCACGGGGCCTCCGGGCGTCGGCAAGTCGACGCTGATCGGCGCGTTGACGAAGGCGCGGCGCGAGTCGGGGCGATCGGTCGGCGTGCTCTCGATCGACCCGTCCTCGCCGTTCACCCAAGGCGCGCTGCTCGGCGACCGTATCCGCCTCACGGAGCACTTCCTCGACAAGGGCGTGTTCATCCGCTCGATGGCCAACCGCGGCGCGCTGGGCGGCCTTTCGGAGGCGGCGCTGCAGGCGGCGCTGCTGCTCGACGCGGCCGGGCGCGAGGACGTGTTCGTAGAGACGGTCGGCGTCGGGCAGGCGGAGATCGACATCATCGACCACGCCGACACGATCGTGCTCGTGCTGATGCCCGGCTCAGGCGACTCGATCCAGGCGCTGAAGGCCGGCGTGATGGAGATCCCGGACGTGATCGTGATCAACAAGTCCGATCATCCGCTGACGGACACGATGGTGCGCGAGATCCGCGGCGTGCTCTCGCTGGCGAACCTCGACCGCTCGCCTGAGGAGGTGCGCGGGCGCTGGCGCGTGCCGATCGTCAAGACGGAGGCGAGCCGCGGCGTCGGCGTCGAAGAGCTCGTCGAGCGCCTCGACGAGCATCGCGAGCACATCCTCGCGGCGGGGCAGCTCGACGAGCGCCGCGCGCGCAACTTGCGCAACGAGGTGCTCGCGATCGCGACGGCGCGGATGCGCAGGCGCTTGGAGGATGATCTCGCAGAGGACACCGAGTTCCAGGCGCTGATCGAGCGCGTCGTCGAACGCAGGATCGACCCGGCGAGCGCAGCTGCGACGTTGCTCGAGCGCGAGGCAGCGAGGGTCGCGGCTGCAGGCAAGGACCGCGCAGCGCCGGCTCCGGCGACGGCTGCGGTCCCGACGCCGGCTCCAGCCTCGGCACATGCGTCCGAGCACGAGACGGACTAGTCTCGCCGTCGATGGACTACCTGAAGCTCGCCGACCGCAACTGGCCGCTCTTGCGCCGGCTGATGGGCGCTCATACGACGCTGTACCGGCTGAGCAACGGCCTGATCGGGCACCGCGTGCCAGGCCAGCCGCCGGTTCTGCTGCTCGACCACGTCGGCGCGAAGAGCGGCGTCAAGCGCACAAGCCCGCTCGTCTACGGCGTCGACGGTGAGAACCTCGTGCTCGTCGCGTCGAAGGGTGGCTACCCGAAGAACCCGGCATGGCTTCACAACCTCCGCGCGAACCCGGACACGCGCGTGCAGGTCGGCGCGGAGATCCGCAACGTCACGGCGCGAGTGGCCGAAGGCGAGGAGCGCGTACGGCTGTGGGAGCTGATGGTCGGCGTGTACGGCGGCTATGCGGCCTATCAGCGGCGCACCGAGCGTGAGATCCCGCTCGTCGTGCTCGAGCCGCGCTAGCGCCGCCGCTCAGGCGCCGAGCGCGCGGGCGATGACCATCTGCTGCACCTCGTCGGTGCCCTCGCCAATCGTGAGGATCTTCGCGTCGCGGTAGAAGCGGCAGACGGGGTACTCCTCGATGAAGCCGTAGCCGCCGTGGATCTGCACGGCCTCCTCGGCGCAGCGCACGGCGAGACGGCCGGTCTTCAGCTTCGCCTGCGCGGCGGTCAGACTGAAGTTGCGCTTGGCGTCCTTCTCGCGGGCGGCCTTGTAGACGAGCAGGCGCGCGGCCTCGATCTCGGTCGCCATGTCGGCGAGCTTGCACTGGATCGCTTGGAACTTCGAGATCGGCTTGCCGAAGGCCTTGCGTTCCTTGGCGTACTTCAGCGCCTCGTCGAGCGCACCCTGCGCGAGGCCGACGCCCATCGCGGCGACACCGATGCGGCCGATGTCGAGGATCTGCAGGAACTGCTTGAAGCCGGCGCCGCGCGGACCGAGTAGGTTCGCCTCGGGGACGCGGCATTCGCTGAAGGACAGAGGGCGTGTGTCGGACGCGTTCCAGCCCATCTTGCGATACGGCTCGCCCTGCTCGTAGCCAGGGGTTCCGTTGGGGACGATTATGTTCGAGATCTCTCGTGTCGCGTCGCTGCCCGTGCCGTCGCCGGCGGGTGCAGTAACGGCCGTGATGCAGACGATGCCGGAGATGTCGGTGCCGGCGTTCGTGATGAACTGCTTCGCGCCGTCGATCGCCCATTCGCCGTCTTCCAGGCGCGCGCGTGTGCGCGTGTTGCCGGCGTCGGAGCCGGCCTCGGGCTCTGTCAGCCCGAACGCGCCGAGCACTTCGCCGGCGCACAGGCGCGGCATCCACTCGCGCTTCTGCTCCTCTGAGCCGAACAGGTAGACGGGCTGAGTGCCGAGCGAGGTGTGCGCGCAGAGCGTGATCGCGACGGAGGAGTCGACGCGTGTCAACTCCTCGACGGCGAGCGCGTAGGCGAGCGTGTCGCCGCCACCACCGCCGTACTCCTCGGGGAACGGGATGCCCATCAGATTTAGCGCCCCGAGTTGCTTGACGATCTCGTAGGGGAACGACTTCGTGCGATCGAGCTCCTCGGCCACCGGTGCGACCTCGCCCTCCGCGAACTCGCGCACGGTGCGGCGGATCAGCTCGTGGTCTGCGGAGAGGTCGAAGTCCATCGGCGCTGCATTCTCACAGCTCGGCGCCGACTACGATGGCCGCGCATGAGCAGAGCCCGCTGGATTCAGCACTACCTCTTCACCCGCGGGCGCACGTATCGCTATGGCGAGGACCGCTCGCAGCGCGCCGACCTGCACCTGCCGCCGGGCGCGGGCCCGCATCCGGTCGTGATCCTGATCCACGGCGGCTCGTGGCACAAGCGCTACGGCCGCGCGGTGATGCGCGCGCTCGCGGCGGACTTGCTGCAGCGCGGCTTCGCGGTATGGAACATCGAGTACAGGCGGATCGGCAACGGCGGCGGCTGGCCAGAGACGTTCGCCGACGTCGCGGCGGCGGTCGACCGGCTCGACGGGCTGCATCCGTCGCTGGACATGACGCGCGTCGACGTGCTCGGCCACTCGGCCGGCGGGCACCTCGCGCTGTGGGCAGCAGGACGCACAAGGCTGCCGACGGGCGCGCCCGGCGCGATCGCAGGGCGCCCTCGCGTGCCGATCGCCCGCGCGATCTCGCTAGCGGGCGTGTGCGACTTGGCGGGCGCGTACAAGCAGTGGCACGGCGGCGCCGTGCGGATGCTGATGGGTGGATCGCCGGACCGGCTGCGGGAGCGCTACGAGGTCGCCGACCCGCTGCGGCGCGTACCGCTTTCGATCCCTGTGCTGCTCGTTCACGGCACGCTCGACGAAACGGTTTCGATCGGGCTGAGCCGCTCCTATGCGAAAGCCGCGCGCGAGGCCGGCGGCGAGGTCGAGCTGATCGAGATCGAGGGCGAGGCGGGTCGCCACCGCGCGTTCGTCGATCCGCGCGGCGCCGCTTGGAAGCCGGTCGCTGCGCGCCTTGAACTGCAGGCGTCCGAGGCGAGCACGCGCCCGGTGGCTAGGAGCTGAACGAGCGCGCGAGCTCGACGAGCAGCCGCACGCCGTAGCCGGAGGCGCCCTTGCCGACGTAGGCGCGCCCGAGGTCCCAGGCGGAACCGGCGATGTCGAGATGCGCCCACGGCGTCTCGCCGACGAAGTTCGCGAGGAACGTAGCGCCGACGATCGTGCCCGCCTTGCGCCCTTCGGGGGCGTTGTCGAGGTCGCCGTAGGTTCCCTTGATCAGCGCGTCGTACTCCTCGTGCAGCGGCAGTCGCCAGACGATCTCGCCGCTGCGCTCGCCGGCGGAGGAGATCTGCGCGGCGAGCGCGTCGTCGTTCGACATCAACCCGGCATAGGTCGAGCCGAGCGCGACGATCACGGCACCGGTCAGCGTCGCGAGGTCGACGAGCCGCTCGGCGCCCTCGCCGCAGGCGTGGCAAAGGCAATCGGCGAGCACGAGGCGCCCCTCGGCGTCGGTGTTGTTGACCTCGATCGTCTTGCCGTTGGCGGCCGTGACGATGTCGCCGGGCTTGACCGAGCGCCCGCTCGGCAGGTTCTCGGTCGCGCCGACGACGCCGACGAGCTTGACGGGCAGGCGAAGCCGCGCGATCGCGGCAACGGCCTCGATCACGGCGGCGCCGCCGGACATGTCGAACTTCATCTCGGCCATTTTTGCGCCGGGCTTCAGCGAGATGCCGCCGCTGTCGAACGTGACGGCCTTGCCGACGAAGCCGAGCAACGGGCCGCTCGCACCCGGACCCTCGTAGCGCAGCGTGATCAGCGCGGGCTCCTCGTAGGACCCCTGCGCGACGGCCGCGAAGGCGCCCATGCCGCAGGCGACGATGCCCTCGCGTCCCTCGACCTCGACCGACAGGCCGTCGATCTCGCGCGCGAGCGCCTCGGCGTGGGCGGCGAGCGCCGTCGGCGTGAGGTCGTTGGCGGGCCGGTTCTGCAGGTCGCGCGCAGCATTGGCCGCCTCGGCGACGAGCGCCGCCTCGGCGACGGGCTCGGAGAGATCGACCGCGGCCGAGACGATCAGGTGCTCGAGGCTCTTCGGCTTGTCCTCGCTCGCGGCCGGCGCCGACTTGTGGCGCTCGAAGCGGTAGTCGGCGAGGATTGTGCCCTCGACGAGTGCGCTGGCAACCTCCGGTGGGGTGTCGCGCGGCGCCTCCCAGCAGAGGGAGACGGTCGAGAGCTCGCGCGCTCGCTCGCGCACGGCCGTTGCGGCGACGCGTGCTCGCTCGGGCGTGAAGTCACGGTGCTTGCCGAGTCCGACGAGCAGCCAGCGCTTCTGCGAAGCGTGTGCGAGCGCGAGCGACTTGAACGACGTGCGCGCCTCGCCGCTCGCGAGCAGCGCGGTCAGCTCGGCCGGCGCCTGCTGCGGCGCGTCATCGCCGTCGAAGACGCCGAGCACGACCGTGTCGGCATCGCTCTCGCCTGCTGCTCGAGTTGTCGCCGATACCTGCATCGGCCGAGCACGATATCCGGATCGCTAGCATTGCCGTCCTCTCATCGAACTTTGTCCATCGAACAATGGAGAGCCCCGTTCCCATGCCCAAGACCGTGATCCTCGGCAGTGCGCGCACCCCGATCGGCAAGATGGGCGGCGGCCTGGCCACGCTCGAAGCGACGGAGCTCGGCAGCGTCGCGATCGAGGCGGCGCTCGAGCGCGCGAACGTCGAGCCGGGGCAGGTCGAACACGTCGTCATGGGTCAGGTGCTGCAGGCCGGGCAGGGTCAGATCCCCTCGCGCCAGGCGCAGATCAAAGCGGGCATCCCGAAGGAGGTCTCCTCGGAGACGATCAACAAGGTCTGCGCGTCGGGCCTGCGCGCTTCGGTGATCCTCGACCAGGCGATCCGCGCCGGCGACATGCAGGTCGGCGTCGGAGGCGGCATGGAGTCGATGTCGGGCGCGCCTTACCTGCTGCCACAGGCACGCTTCGGCTATCGCATGGGCGACGCGAAGATGCTCGACGCGATGGTCCACGACGGGCTGACGAACCCGTTCTCGGGCAAGCAGATGTTCGTCGAGGCGACGGAGGTCGGCGAGGAGCTCGAGATGACGCGCGCGGACCTCGACCGCTGGGCGCTGCGCTCGCACGAACGCGCGCTCGCGGCGATCGACGATGGCCGCATGGCCGAGGAGACGGTCTCGGTGACGGTCAAGGGCCGCAAGGGCGACACGGTCGTCGAGGTCGACGAGGGACCGCGGCGCGGCAGCTCGCTCGAGGCGCTCGCGAAGCTGCCGGGGCTCGTCGGCAAGGAGGGCTCGCACACGGCCGGCAACTCGCCGGGCGTCAACGACGGTGGCGGCGCGCTCGTGCTCTCCTCCGAGGAGTGGGCGCAGGCCAACGGCAAGGAGGCGCTCGCCGAGATCGTCGCGCACGCGCAGAGCGCAAACGACTTCGCCTACCTGGCGACTACGCCTGCGAGCGCAGCGAAGAAGGCGCTCGAGAAGGCGGGCCTGCAGCCGGGCGACATCGACCTGTGGGAGATCAACGAGGCGTTTGCCTCGGTCACGCTCAACTCGATCCGGATGCTCGGCATCGACGAGGAGCGCGTCAACGTCAACGGCGGCGCGGTCGCGCTCGGGCACCCGATCGGCGCCTCGGGCGCGCGGATCATCGGCGCCCTCGTCCATGAGCTCCGCAGGCGCGGCGGCGGCTACGGCTGTGCCGCGATCTGCTCCGGCGGGGGGCAGGGCGACGCGCTGATCTTGAAGGTCTGAGACGGCCGTGAGCGCTTCGCCCTCCGGCGTCCTCGGTCGCTTGCGTGCGGAGCACGCGGCGCTCTCTGCGTCCTTGGATGGCTCGACTACCGACCATCTCAGGTGATGGCCACCGAAATGGACCTCGTCCGCGGAACCGAGCAGGGGAAGCCGGCGAAGGGCGGTGGGCAAGGTCGCCCGGCGGCCTTCTTCGACCTCGACAAGACGTTGATGGCGGGCTCCTCGGGCGTGTTCTTCGCCCGCGCCGCATACGAGACGGGAATGATCTCGCGCTCGCGGTTGCTGAAGGATCTCTACGAGAACCTGCGCTTCCGCCTGCGTGGCTCGACCGACGATCGCGCCGACAACGTGCGCAAGCGCGTGGGGGAGATGATCGCGGGCGTGCCGGTGCGCGACCTGCAGCGGCTCTCGCCGCGTGTGCTCGCGGGAGTGCTGCCGCGGCTCTACCCGCAGATGCTCGAGCGCGCGTATGCGCACCAGGACGCGGGCGTGCCCGTCTACATCCTCACGGCGGCCTCGCAGGAGATGGCCGACCTGCTCGCGCACGTGCTGTCCTTCGACGGCGGCCTCGGCTCGCGCTCAGAGGTCGTCGATGGCCGCTACACGGGCCGGCCGGCGGGCCCGTTCAACTACCGCGAGGGCAAGGTCGTCTCGATGCAGGAGCTCTCCGCGCGCGAGGGAATCGACCTCGCCGCGTCGCACGCCTACTCGGACTCGGAGTCGGACCTGCCGATGCTGCGCGCCGTCGGGCAGCCGGTCGTCGTCAATCCGGATGCCGAGCTGCGGCGGATCGCCCTCGAGGAGGGCTGGGAGGTGCTGCGCCTCGACCGCCTCGGGCAGCGGCTGAAGATCGCCGCGGGACTCGGCGCCGTCGCGGCGCTCGGCGGCCTCGGCCGGGCGGTGCGCGGCGGACGTGGGAGCGCGCGAGGCCCGGCGCGCATAGGCTGAAGGGAAGATGAGCACCGAGACCCAAGGCAAGATCCGCGTCGTCGTCGCCAAGCCTGGCCTCGACGGGCACGACCGCGGCGCGAAGATCATCGCGCGCGCGTTGCGTGACGCCGGCATGGAGGTGATCTACACGGGCCTGCACCAGACGCCCGAACAGATCGTCGAGACGGTGATCCAGGAGGACGCCGACGCCGTCGGGCTGTCGATCCTCTCCGGCGCGCACATGACGCTCGTGCCACGTGTCGTCGAGCTGCTGCGCGAGCAGGACATCGATGACGTAGTCGTGACGGTCGGGGGAACGATCCCGGCCGAGGACATCCCTGAGCTGAAGGAGCTCGGTGTGGCCGAGGTCTTCACGCCCGGCGCGCCGACTCAGGCGATCGTCGATTTCATCCGCGAGGCCACTGCGGCCCGCGCCTGATTGACTCGTCAGTCAACCGGGTAAACAAGTAGAATCTCCCTCAACAGAACCCAAGGAGTTACCTGAGAATGAAGATATGCGTCCTGGTGAAGGAGGTCCCGGACGCCGCCGTCGAGAAGAAAATCAATCCCTCGACGGGGCGCATGGACCGCAGCGGGGAGAAGAACCTCAATCCGTATGACACGCACGCGATCGAGGCTGCGATGCAGATCAAGGAGGGCGGCGCGGTGCCGGTCGAGGAGATCGTCGCGGTCACGATGGGCCCGGACAGCGCCGTCCGCGCGCTGCACAAGGCCGTCTCGCTCGGCGCCGACCGCTCGGTGCACCTCTCCGACGAGGTCGTCGCGGGCTCGGATGTCGCCGCGACCGGCTACGCACTCGCGAAGACGCTGCAGCGCGAGAGTCCTGACCTGGTCCTGCTCGGACAGCAGTCGGATGACGGCGAGTGCTACACGATCGGCGCAGTCGTGGCCGAGCACCTCGGCATGCCGTCGCTGACGCAGGTGATCAAGATGGACGTCGAGACAGAGGCGTTGCGTTGCGAGCGCCAGGCCGAGTACGGCTACGACACGGTGCAGATCAAGCTCCCGGCCGTGATCTCGGTCGGCGACGCGATCAACGAGCCGCGCTACCCATCGCTGAAGGCGATCATGGGCGCGAAGAAGAAGCCGCTCGACAGCGTCAGCGCGAGCGACGTCGAGATCGACGCGAGCAAAGTCGGCGGCGAGAACTCGGCCGCGCAGTGGGTCGCGGCGAAGGCGCCGCCCGCGAAGGCAGCCGGCGAGATCATCGAGGACGAGGACACCGGCGAGACGGTCGAGAAGATCGTGGCGTGGCTCGACGAGAGGAAGCTGATCTAGATGGCGAACATCCTGGTTTACGCGCTTCATTACGACGGCGCGATCAACAAGAACTCGCTCGGCGCTGTCTCCGAGGGCGCCAAGCTGGCCGCTGAGCTCGGCGGCGAGGCGCACGCGATCCTGCTCGGCGAGAACGTGCCGCAGGATCTTGCGGCGACGCTCGGGAAATACGGCGCGAAGAAGGTTCTCGTGGCCGAGGGCCCGGAGGGCCTTGCGCAGCCGCTCGTCGACGCGATGGCGGCGGCGATCTCCGGTGGTGACTACTCCTACGCGCTGTTCGGCGGCGGTCTGCTCGGCTTCGAGATCGGTGCCGGCCTTGCTGCGCGGCTCGGGGCGGGCGTCGCGATGGAGGTCACGGCCGTGCGGGCAGAGGGTGGCGAGCTCGTCGCAGAGCGCCCGATCCTCGGCGACTCGGCGATCTCGGAGATCAAATACCGCTCGGACGTCGGCATCATCATCGGCCGTCTGAACGCGTTCGAGATCAAAGAGTCTGGCGACTCCGACGCGCCGGTCGAGCAGCTGAGCTTCGAGCTCAGCCCGCAGGCGACGCAGGCGACGATGGTCACGCGCGGCGAACAGCGCGGCGCCGACGTCGACATCGAGGGTGCGGACATCCTCGTGGCCGGCGGGCGCGGTCTCGGCAAGGCCGAGGGCTTCGAGCTCGCGGAGCAGTTGGCGAAAGCGTTCGGCGGCAACAGCGCAGTCGCCGCGACACGCGCGGTCGTCGACGCGGGCTGGTACCCGTACGCGGCACAGATCGGTCAGACCGGTAAGACGGTCGCGCCGAAGCTGTACCTCGCGGCGGGCATCTCCGGCGCGATCCAGCACAAGGTCGGAATGCAGGCTTCGGAGAACATCGTCGCGATCAACAAGGACGCGAACGCGCCGATCTTCGAATTCTCGGACCTCGGCATCGTCGGCGATCTGAACAAGATCCTCCCGAAGCTCACGGAGGCCGTGAAAGCGAAGAAGGGAAGCTAGGCATGTCGGCGCACAACGGCAACGGCAAGGTCGCACCCGATCGGTTCCCGCCGCCGGTGGACTCGCGCAAGGAGTTCATCAAGCGGGGGCTGGACGACGAGGAGGAGCTGATCGAGGTCGGCGTCGCGATCGTCGGCGGGGGAACGGCCGGGCTGGCGTGCGCCAACCGCCTGCTGCAGCTGCTCGCGGACGATCCGGAGACGATGGAGCGCCTCGGTGAAGTCCCGGTCGCGGTCGTCGAGAAGGCGAAGACGTGCGGCGGGCACAACCTCTCGGGTGCCGTGATGCGCCCCGGCCCGTTGCAGGAGCTGTTTCCGGAGATGACCCGCGAGCAGTGGCGCGAGGAGGGCTTTGCCTTCGGCGAGGTAACGAAGGAGTCGGTGTACATGCTGACAGGGCCCAAGAGCAAGCTGCCGGTCCCGATTCCAGCCGTGCCGAACTTCAAGAACCACGGCAACGAGGTGGTCTCGGTTTCGGCGCTCGCGCGCTACCAGCAGCGCCAGGCCGAAGAGGGTGGCGCGTACATCCTCACCGAGACGTCCGCGACGCAGCTCGTCGTCGAGGAGGGCAAGGTCGTCGGCGTGCGCTCGGGCGACAAGGGGCGCGGCAAGGACGGCGAGCCGCTCGGCAACTTCGAGCCCGGAACCGACATCAAGGCGAAGGCGACGGTGCTCGCAGAGGGCTGCTGGGGCCACCTGACCGGCGCCGCGATCAAGGAGTTCGACCTCGCGAAGGATCGCGAGCCGCAGGTCTGGGAGCTGGGGGTCAAGGAGGTGTGGAAGGTCAAGAAGCCGCTCGATCGTGTGATCCACACGTTCGTGCAGCCGTGGCCGCTGAAGGTCTCGCCGAGATACGGGCAGCTCGGCGGCACGTGGATGTACCCGATGAAGGACGAGAAGACCGGCGAGGACCTCGTCTCGATCGGCTTCGTCGTCGCCCTCAACTACAAGGACGCGACGACGTCGGCTCACGATCTGCTGCAGACCTTCAAGACGCATCCGCTGGTCAGGGGGATCCTCGAGGGTGGCGAGCGAGTCGCGTGGGGGGCGAAGGCGCTGCCCGGCGGCGGCTACTGGTCGATGCCGAAGCTTTCGATGCCCGGCGCCGTGCTCGTCGGCGACGCCGGCGGAATGGTCGACACGGCGGCGCTGAAGGGTGTCCACCACTGCATCAAGTCGGGGATGCTCGCGGCCGAGTCGATCTACGCGGCGCTCAAGCGCAGCAGCAGCGACTTCTCCGACTACGAGGACGCGATCGAGCGATCCACCGTGGGCAAGGAGCTCTACGAGGTGCGCAACACGCGCCAGGCCTTCCAGAAAGGCTTCCTCGTGGGAAGTCTGCTCGCGGGCCCGTCGATCATGTCCAAGGGCAAGCTGCCGCCCGGTCGACAGGAGTGGCACCGCGACGACGCCGAGCCGATGTTCATCGGCGACACCAAGGACCGCTATCCGAAGCCCGATGGCAAGTACACCTTCGACAAGCTCTCGTCGGTGTTCATCACCGGCAACGCGACGCGCGACGACGCGCCGAACCACATCCGCGTGCAGAAACACGTCCCGCGCGAGGTCGCCGAGACGTGGCAGTGGATGTGCCCGGCGGGGGTCTATGAGATTCCCGAGGACGCTCCGCAGGAGGGCGAGGTCGACGTGATCGTCAACTACACGAACTGCGTGCAGTGCGGTGCGATCACGGCCAAGGGCGGGCGGCTGACGACGCCTGAGGGCGGCGACGGCCCCCTCTACCAAATCCTCTAGCGGCACGAGGGACGGCGCGCTACGGCGTCCTCGGTCGCTCGCGCGCAGAGCGCGCCACGCGAACTGCCTGTGCCCCGCAGGGGTGCGTCCTTGTATCGCTCTTGTCCCTCGTGCCGCTAGACGCGAGTTGCGGGCGCGAAACATCTGCGCGGAGCCGGTGTTAGAGGGGTGTCATGGACGAGGGCCTTCGCAGATCGATCGCACGTACGCGAGTAGCGCTTCGCGCGCTGCTCGTCTGTGTGGCTGCACTTGCGCTGCTGCTCGCCGCGCGGGCGAGCGCGAGCAGCACGCCGGCGAGGGCCTCGCAGGCGACCGCGCCGACGGGCGGCGTCTCGGCGACGCTCGAAGAATGCGTGACGGCCGTCGCTCAGAGTGAACGCGCCGCTACGTTCTCGGGCGAAATGACGGCGATCGCGGGCACTGTGCGGATGTCGATGCGAATCGACGTCGAGGAGCGCGTGGCGGGCGAATCGACGTTCCACGCGATCACGGTGCCGGGACTCGGCGTGTGGCGCTCAGCCGATCCGAAGGTGAAGGTCTACAAGTACCTCAAGCAGGTGACGAACCTCTCCTCGCCGGCGTCCTATCGCGGCTTCGTCCAGTTCCGCTGGGTCGGAGTCAAGGGCCATGTGATCAAGCGCGCCGAACGGATGACCGCGAGGTGCCTGCAGCCGGCATCGCCGAGCGAACCTTCGCAATCGACCGAACCGAGCGCGACGTCTCCGAGCAGCGGCGCGGGCGCTCTCGGCAAGAGCTGATCTCGCGCCAACGGCGCCACCGCCGGCGCGCGCCGGCGCGCGAGACGGGAACGCGCATGACTGCGCTTCGCCGTGCCGCTAGAATGAAAGAACGATGAAGGCGAAGATCCACCCGACATACACAGCGGCCCACGTGAGCTGCACGTGCGGCAACGAGTTCATCACTCGCGCGACGCAGGACGAGCTGCGCGTCGAGGTCTGCTCGAACTGCCACC
>DASZLB010000004.1:0-7854 GCA_035552575.1 Solirubrobacteraceae bacterium
CGCCGCCAACCAGCGGACGCGCGCGAAGAAGGTCGACGGCGGCTGGGTGATCAACGGCGCGAAGATGTGGATCTCGATGGCCAACTACGCGAAGGTCGCGCTGATCTTCGCGCAGACCGACCCCGAGCTCGGCCACAAAGGGCTCGCGTGCTTCATCGTCGACACCGACCAGCCGGGCTTCAAGACGCAGACGATCGAGCACAAGATGGGGCTGCACGCCTCCGACACCGCGTCGATCTCACTCGAAGACGTCGAGGTCTCCGACGACGACGTGCTCGGCGAGGTCGGCCAGGGCTTCAAAGTCGCGATGTCGAACCTCGACTCGGGGCGCTACTCGGTCGCGGCCGGCTGCGTCGGCATCTGCCAGGGCTGCGTCGACGAGTCCGTCAGCTATGCGAAGGAGCGCGAACAGTTCGGCCGCCCGATCGCGAGCTTCCAGCTCGTCCAGGCGATGATCGCCGACATGACCGTCAAGACCGAGGCTTCGCGGATGCTCGTCTGGCGCGCCGGCTGGCTGAAGGATCAAGGCCGCAAGAACACGCTCGAGACCTCGATCGCGAAGCTGCACGCGACAGAGGCCTCGCTGGAGTGCGCGAACATGGCAATCCAGGTGCACGGCGGTGCCGGCTATGTCGACGACCACCCCGTCGAGCGCTACTTCCGCGACGCCCGCGTGACGACGCTGTACGAGGGCACCTCGCAGATCCAGAAACTGATCATCGGTCGCGAAATGACGGGCATCGGCGCGATGGTCCCGACCGCCTGAGCGGCCGGGAAGAAGAGTCGATGTCCAGTTCAGAGGTTGGTCAGGATTTGATGTCCGGCGGAGCCGGATCGGATCGCGCCGCGGCTGTGATCGGCGTGCTCGGCGCCGGAACGATGGGCTCCGGCATCGCGCAGCTCGCCGCGCGCTCCGGTGCGCGCACGCTGCTGCACGACCCGCTGCCCGCGGCACTGCAGAAGGGTCTGCAGCGCGCGCGCGACGGGTTGAGCAAAGAAGCCGCGAAGGGCAAGCTGAGCGAGGGCGAGGCCAAGGCGGCGAGCGCGCGCCTGGAGGCCGTCGATGAGATGACCGCGCTCGCGCCATGCGAGCTCGTGATCGAGGCCGTGCCCGAGCGGATCGAGCTGAAGCACGCGATCTACGCGCAGCTCTCGGAGATCGTCGCCGAGGACTGCGTGCTTGCGAGCAACACCTCCTCGCTGCTCGTCACGGCGCTCGGACCGGCCGCGAGCAACCCCGAGCGCGTCGTCGGCATGCACTTCTTCAATCCCGCACCGCTGATGAAGCTGCTCGAGGTCGTCGCCGGCGAGCAGTCCTCAGAGCTCGCGCTCGCGCTCGCGCACGCGACCGGCGAGGCGATGGGCAAGACCGTGATCCGCGCGAGCGACGGCCCCGGCTTCCTCGTCAACCGCTCGAACCGCCCATTTGGCCTCGAGGCGTTGCGGCTGCTGCAGGAGCGGATCGCCGACGTCGAGACGATCGACCGGATCTGCCGGATGGAGGGCGGCTTTCGGATGGGGCCGTTCGAGCTGATGGACCTCGTCGGCGTCGATGTCGGCTTCGAGATCTCCCAGAGCTTCTACGCGCAGAGCTTCGGCGAGCCGCGCTGGCGCCCCTCCCCGATCGCCGCGCGCTACGTCGCCGCGGGGCTGCACGGGCGCAAGTCCGGCCGCGGCTACTACACCTATCCGCCGAAGGACGCCTCCGGCGCGGCTGCGCCGTACCGCCCCGCCGACCCGGACCCGCGCGAGGGCGAAACGCCCGGCAGCGGCGAGGGCGTCGTCGTGATCTCAGGCTCCGGCGGCGTCGCGGCCGAGCTGCGCGCCGCCGCCGCGAGTGTCGGTTACGAGGTGCGCTCGCCCGAGGAGAAGACCGGCGGCGTACTGCCGGCGCTGATCGTCGAGTGCGACCGCGAGCCGGCGAGCGCGCAGGAGCTCGCGGCCGTCGCGAGCAACGCGATCGACACGCACGAGCAGTCCCAGGGCGGCGCGCATCTCGTGCTCTGCCAGGCCGGCTCGCTCGGCGCGCTCGACCCGCGCGGCAGCGCCGTCGGCTTTCACGTGCTCGGCCCGCTCACGCAGGCGAAGCTTGTCGAGCTGACGCGCAACGAGAGCTCCTCGCCACTCGCCGCCGCGCGCGCCGAGCGCTTCTTCGCCGTGCTCGGCAAGCACGTCGAGTGGGTCGGCGACGCGCCTGGGCTCGTGCTCGGGCGGATCGTCTGCCAGGTGATCAACGAGTGCGCGTTCTCCTTCGGCGAAGGCGTCGGCGACGCGCACGACATCGACACCGGCATGGTGCTCGGGCTGAGCTATCCGCGCGGGCCACTCGACTGGGCCGACGAGATCGGCCTCGACACCGTGATCGCCGTGCTCGAGGCGCTCTGCGCGGAGTACCGCGAGGAGCGCTACCGCCCCGCGCCGGCGCTGCGAGCGCTCGTCCAGGCCGGGCGGCTCGGGCGCACGAGCGGCGCCGGCTTCTTCGACTACGGCGGCGCCGGCTGAGGCGCGAGCCGAGCCGCGACCGCCCGGCGGCGTCTCACGTTTCGGCGCTCGTGCGCGTTCTGTACAGATGAGCGCACGGCTGCCACCGTTCCAACGTTTCCTCGACGAGCAGCGCGAGGTCGTCTGGCGCGTGCTCGTCTCCTCGGTCGGGCAAAGCGACGCCGAGGACTGCTTCCAGGAGACGTTCATCGCCGCACTGCGCGCCTATCCAGAGCTGCGGCCCGGCTCGAACCTGCGCGCGTGGGTGCTGACGATCGCCCAGCGCAAGGCGATCGACGTGCATCGAGCACGAGCTCGCCGCGCGCTGGCACTCGCCGATCCGAGCGACGTCGAGGCTAGCGAGCGCGCCTCGCCGCGCGGTGACGCCACGGCGGAGGCGAGCGATCGCGTGCCGGCTCACGACGAGACGCTGTGGGCGGCAGTCGGCGAGCTGCCCGAGCGCCAGCGCTCGGCCGTCGTGCTGCGCTTCGTCGCCGACATGCGCCATCGCGAGATCGCCGAGTCGATCGGCTGCTCCGAGGAGGCCGCGCGCAGCTCGCTGCGCGAGGGACTGAACAAGCTGAGGAAGGTGGTCGAGGTATGAGCAGGCAAACGACACGCAAGCGAGAGAGCATCGAGGTGGCGCTGCGACGCGCCAGCGGCAACGCGAACGGCGGTGCACGAGTGACGAGCGCGCGCGCGGCAGGCGACGCCGCCGACGCCGCGCGGCGCCTCAGCGGCCGGATCGCGACGGAGGGTCTGGCCGACGTGAACTACGCCTCGCTCGACTCGCCGTTCGGCAAGCTGACCGTCGCCGCGACCGAGCGCGGGCTCGTCCGGCTCGCGTTTCCCGAGGAGGACCTCGACGCCGTGCTCGAGCGTCTCGCGGCGCGGATCTCGCCACGGATCGTCGAGGCGCCGGCGCCGCTCGATTCGATCCGCGGCGAGCTCGAGGAGTACTTCGCCGGGCGCAGGCGGCACTTCGAGCTGCCGCTCGACTGGACGCTCGTCGGCCCGTTCTCCCAACGCGTGCTGCGTGCAGCCTCGGCGATCCCCTACGGCGGTGTGCTCAGCTACACGCAGGTCGCCGCCGAGGCCGGCAGCCCGCGCGGCTCGCGCGCCGCCGGCAACGCGCTCGGCTCGAACCCGATCCCGATCGTCGTGCCGTGCCATCGCGTGCTGCGCAGCGGCGGCGCGCTCGGCGGGTATGCGGGCGGGCCGGAGCGCAAGCGCCGGCTGCTCGAGCTCGAGGGCGCGCTCGCGCCCGCCAGTACGCTGCCCGGCTGATCCTCGCTAGGAGCGAGCCGTCTCTGCGCCGGCCGCCGGCGCGGCCCACTGTGCCTCGGCGAGGTCGCCCTCGGGCATTCCCTCGGGCGTCGGCACCTCCGGCGTGTCGCGCAGGTACCACTCGGCGTCGAGCGCCGCCTCGCATCCGGACGCCGCCGCGGTGATCGCCTGGCGGTATGTGTGGTCGACGAGGTCGCCCGCCGCGAACACGCCGGGGCGGTTCGTCCGCGTCGACTTGCCGTCGGTCTTCACGTAGCCCTCGTCGTCGACATCGATCTGACCGTCGACGATCGCCGACTGCGGCTCGTGGCCGATCGCGATGAACGCGCCCGAGACAGGCAGATCGCGCAGCTCGCCGGTCTCGGTGTTCTTCAGCTCGGCGTGGCCGAGCGCGCCGTTCTGGCCGGCGACGAACTCGTTGACGGTGTACGGCGTCAGCAGCTCGATGTTCTCCTGCGCGCGGGCGCGTTCGAGCATGATCTTCGAGGCGCGGAAGTCCGCGCGCCGGTGGACGACGGTGACCTTCGAGGCGAACTTCGAGAGGAAGATCGCCTCCTCCATCGCCGAGTCGCCGCCGCCGACGATGACCGTCTGCGCGCCGCCGAAGAACGCCGCGTCACACGTCGCGCAGTAGCTGACGCCGCGCCCGGAGAGCTCGTCCTCGCCCGGCACCGCCAGTTTCTTGTGCTCGGCGCCCATCGCCAGGACGACGGTGCGCGTGCGGTACTCGGTGTCTCCGACCCACACTCGGTGCATCCCGCCGGGCTCGCCTGCGAGCTCGACGCGATCGACGTCCTCCGTCTCCAGGCGTGCGCCGAAGCGCTCGGCCTGGTCGCGGAACTTCTGCATGATCTCGGGGCCCATGATGCCCTCGGGGAAGCCCGGGAAGTTCTCGACGTCGGTCGTCTGCTGCAGCAGCCCGCCCCAGGCGAAGCCCTCGAACACGAGCGGGCTCAGGTTGGCCCGCGCGGTGTACAGCGCGGCCGTGTAGCCGGCTGGTCCGCTGCCGATGATGATTACGTTCTCGACGTCGCTCATCTGCTCTCCAATCGCGTCCTCAAAAGGTACTTCACAAAGTAAAGTATAGCGCTGCGACGGGGTCTTGTATACCTCATCCGGCCCCCACCGCCCCGGCGGTCCCGACCGAGCCGGCGTGCAGCTCGCCGGCGCCGTGCGGCTGTTCCTCTTCGCGCCAGTGCGCAACCGTGCGGCGCAGCCTCAGGTACGCGATCGCGCCTGGCACGGTCGGCAGCCAGAACGAGATCCCGCGATAGGCGATGACGGCCAGCACGGAGAGGTGGAAGTCGACGCCGAAGGCCGCGAACGCGCCGATCATTCCGCCTTCCACGCCGCCGATGCCGCCGGGCAGCGGCACCAGGTTGCCGAGCGTGCCGACGAAGTAGGCCATCCAGATGACCGTGAACGGCGGCGGCGAGCCGAACGCGTGGAACATCGCCCACAGCACGCAGATGTCAAAGCCCCACCAGGCGATCGCGCCGAGCAGGCCCGCGTTGCGCGAGCGAATCAAGTCGATCGCCGTGCGCACTCCGCTGGCCGCGAGCGCCGGCGCCGTCGCGACGCGCGCGAGCAGATGCGCAAAGCGGCCCGATCCCGAGGCGCGCCGCTCCAGGCGCCGCTCGACATCGCCCGGAAGCGCGGCGACCGCGCCGGCCGCGGCCAGCAGCAGCGCCGCGACGATCGCCGGGACGAACGTGATCGCAAACGATCCGCCGCCGGGGAACAGCCCCGTGCCGAGGCCGATGCCGTCGAGCAGCAGCGATCCGACATAGACGAGGTACAGCAGCACCGTGAACGCGACCATCCGGCAGGCGACGACGCGCGGCTCCATGCCCGAGCGCCGCAGCGCCCACGCCGTCAGCGCGATGCCGCCGGCGCCGGCGGCCGCGAACAGCCGCGTCGCGACGAGCCCGGCCATCGTGATGTCGTAGCTCTCCGACCAGCCGATCCGCCCGTGCCCGCGAACGAACACGGCGCGGAACAGCGCCACGTAGCCGGCGAACGAGAGCATCTCGAAGACGACGCCGATCGCGATCCACCAACTGTCGCCGTGCTCGATCCGGTGCACGGTTTTGCCCACGTCGGTGAGCTTCGGCAGCACGAAGTAGAAAAACGCGACGACCGTAAGGACGAACAGGCCGAGCCCGATCGCGCGCCTGCGCGTGAAGACGACGCGCGGCATCTCCTCGTCGCCCACGGCGAGCCTTTCCCGGACCGGCACACCCGCCTCCACAGGCGCCCTTTCGACCTCGTGATCTTCGAGCTGCTCGCTCACGTGGCCACTCGGCCTCCCCCGTGCGCGATCGCCTCGAGCGCCCCCAGCGCGCGAGCGAAACGAGCCGCCGGCGCCGCCAAGCGCGGCGCGGCGCGGCGTACGGCGAGCGTCAGCGCAGCGCCGGCGAGCAGATCGACGACGTAGTGCTCGCCGAGGTAGACGAGCGCGAAGCCGAGCGTCGCCGTATATGTCGCGCCGAGCGCGCCCGCGACCGGCCCCGCCTCCGCGAGCAGAAGCGCGGCCATCAGGGATGTGGCGAAGTGGAGCGACGGCATCGCAGCTAGGGGATTTCCCCCGAAGACACTGTAGAGCGGGCCCCAGCCGTCTCGCCAGAAGTGCTCGCCGTACTCGACCATCATCCGCCGCACCTCGGCGCCGTCGCGACCGCCGCGCTCGTCGCCGCCGGCCGCGGCGAACCACGGCGGCGCGGTCGGCACGATCCAGTAGAAGCTCGCGCCGAGGTCGAACACCGCGTACGTCAGCACGGCGGCGCGCGGGAAGCGCGCCGGCTCGCGCACGAGCATGTAAGCGACGGTCCCGTGCGGCACGAGGAACCAGACCCAGTGCGCCCACACGAGCACGCGGTCGTGCGCGCGCCATTCCGCGCCGCCGGGCCCGACTCGCGCGAGCGCGCGCTGCAAGCGGACGCTCGGCAGCTCGCCGAGACCGAGCACGCGGTCGGCGACGGCCGGATAGTCGAAGCGCGTGCGCCGGACCTGCTCGTCCGGATCGTCGTGCGGGGACTTGTAAGCCGCGAGATATGCCCACATCTGCAGCGCGCAGACCCCCGCGTCGCGCGTGCGCGAGGGGCGCATCGCGACGGACAGGCCGACCGGCCCGGCGAAGGCGACGGCCTGCAAGACGACCGGCCGCGCCTGCACGCGCTTGCGCAACAGCGGAGCGGCGACACCGGCGAGGACGATCCCCCAGGCGGTTGCTCGAATCGCGCTCGACCGCCGCACTGGGCCGAGTATATGGCCGCCCCCGGAGCGCGCCTCGGCGCGTCTGCGCCGCCGGCGCGCGCTCAGGCGAGGGCGCTGCGCTCGCGCGCGTGCGCCTGCGCGGCCGCGACGAGCCCGCCGATCACCGGGCTCGTCTCGTCCGCCTCGGGGTGCCACTGCACGCCGAGCACGAAGCGCCGTCCGGGCAGCTCGACTGCCTCGACGAGATCGTCGGCCGTCGCGCGAGCGCTGACGAGCAGTCCGTCGCCGACGCGATCGACGCCTTGGTGGTGATGGGACTTCGTGCCGTGACGGCTCGCGCCGATCACGCGCATCGCAAGCGTGCCGTCGAGCAGCTCGACGTCGTGATCGGAGCCGTCGAAGGAGCCGATCACCTTGCGGTGCTCCTCCGAGGCGAGGTGCTCGGGCAGGTGCTGCGTGAGCGTCCCGCCGAGCGCAACGTTGATCAGCTGCATTCCGCGGCAGATGCCGAGCACCGGGATGTCGCGCTCGATCGCACCGCGCGTCAGCGCGACCTCGAAGGCGTCGCGCTCGGGGACGGTCTCCTGGGTCTCGGCGTGCGGCGCCTGGCCGTAGAGCGCCGGATCGATGTCCGCGCCGCCGGCCAGCAGCAGGCCGTCGAGCAGCTCGAGCAGCTCGCGCGGCTGTTCGACGATGCGCGCGTCGGGCGGCAGCAGCACGGCCAAGCCGCCGGCGAGCTGCACCGCGTCGACGTAGTTGCGCGGCAGCAGCACGGCAGCCTGGTCCCACACGCTCCACTGCGCGCGTTCGAGCGCGGTGCACAGTCCGATCACGGGTCGCGCCATCAGCCCACACCTTAGGATCAGCGGA
>DASZLB010000005.1:0-4726 GCA_035552575.1 Solirubrobacteraceae bacterium
CTGCTGCAGGCGACCGAGGTCATCAAGCTGATCGTCGGCATCGGCGAGCCCGCGATCGGGCGCCTGCTGCTGTACGACGCGCTCGGCGCGACGCTCACGGAGGTCAAGGTGCACCGCGACCCCGGGTGCCCGATCTGCTCGCGCGAGCCCGACGAGATCGCCGACGAGGAGCTCGGCGTGTTCCCGGATTACGAGGCGTTCTGCGCGGCCGCCGGCTAGCGGTCCGCTGACGATGGCGCTCGACCGCTAATCTGCCGCGAGATGGCGACGATCAAGATCCCACCGGTGCTGCGCGCATCCGTCGGCGGCGAGAAGCAGGTGAGCGCCTCCGGCGAGAACGTCGGCGACGTGCTGAAGGACCTCGCCGCGAACCACCCGGCGACGCAGGACCAGCTGTTCTCAGCCGACGGCGAGCTGAACCGCTACGTCAACGTCTACCTGAACGACGAGGACGTACGCGTGCTCGACGGGCTCGAGACGAGCGTCGGCGAGTCCGACACGCTCGTGATCCTGCCGGCGATGGCCGGCGGCGCGCGTTAGCGCTCGAGCCTCGTAGCGGCTCGCCGCCGCGCCGGGGGCGCTGCGGCATCGCAGGGGTCGGACGGCGGCGTGAGGGCCGAGTGCGCTCGCGAGCCGGGCTCGTCGTCGACCCAGCTCATCAAGAACGCGTCGATCGCCGAGAGCTCGAGCGGCTTGGCGAAGAGAAAGCCCTGACCGCTGTCGCAGCGCTCCTCTTGCAGCAGCGACAGCTCGTTCTGCAGCTCGATGCCCTCGGCGACCGTCTCGATCGAGAGGGCCTTGCCCAGCTGCACGAGCGTGTGGATCAGCGCCTCGCCCTCCTTGTTGTCTTTCAAGCCGGTGATGAACGAGCGGTCGATCTTCAGCGAATCGACCGGGAACTTCTGCACGTGGGTGAGCGACGAATAGCCCGTGCCGAAATCATCGATTGCGATTCGCACGCCGAGCGCCTTGACCGCGCTGAGTCGTCGGATCGTCTGCTCGGTGTCGCGCATCAGCGTCGTCTCGGTGATCTCGATCGTCAGCGCGCTCGGATCGAGCCCGGACTGCTCCAGCGCATCCTTCACCTCCGTCACGAACTCGTCGCTGTCGAGCTGACGGGCGGAGACGTTGACGGCGATCTCGATCGCGCTCCCGGCCTCGCGCCAGCTCGCGCCCTGGGCGCAGGCCTGGCGCAGGACCCAGCCGCCGATCTCCGTGATCAGTCCGGTCTCCTCGAGCAACGGGATGAACTCTTCGGGCTGCACGACACCGCGCGCCGGGTGCTCCCAGCGGATCAGCGCCTCGACGGCGCTCGGGCTCATGTCGGTGAGGTTGAATATCGGCTGGTAGACGAGGAAGAACTCGTCGTTCTGCAACGCCTCGCGCAGGTCCATCTCCAGTTCGACGCGACTCTTGATCGCGCCCTGCATCTCTGACTCGAACGCGACGTAGCGGTTCTTGCCGTTGCACTTCGCCCGGTACATCGCGATGTCGGCGTCGCGCAGGAGCTCGTCTGCGAGGGCCCGCGCGCCCGCGGCCACGCCGATGCTCGCCGTGACCTTCAGGCGAGCCCCGCTCTCGACGAGCGCGAAGGGCTCGCTGAGCGCTTCGAGCAGCCGCTCGGCGATCAGCTCCGGGCCGGCTTCGAGCGAGATGTCCTCGGCGATCACGACGAACTCGTCTCCACCGAGTCGCCCGAGCGTGTCGGGCTCGCGCACCGCGCTCTGCAGCCTCGCCGTGACAGAGCGCAGGAGCTCGTCGCCGGCGCGGTGACCGAGCGTGTCGTTGATCAGCTTGAAGTTGTCGAGATCGATGAACACCGCGGCCGGCAGCGTTCCGTGCCTACGCGAGCGCGCGAGCAG
Organism: Solirubrobacteraceae bacterium; assembly: GCA_035552575.1. Taxonomy (GTDB): domain Bacteria; phylum Actinomycetota; class Thermoleophilia; order Solirubrobacterales; family Solirubrobacteraceae; genus Palsa-744. The sequence continues at coordinate 1,863 of DASZLB010000005.1, forward strand.
TTGCTCGGTGCGGTCGAGGATCAGCTTGCGGTTGGGAAGCCCCGTCAGCACGTCGTGTGTCGCGAGGAACGTCAGCTCGTCGTCGGAGCGCTTGCGCTCGGCCTCGAAGGACTCGCACATGCGCACGAGCGTCACGTTGAGGCTGCGCTGCAGCATGGCGATCGCCTGTGCGAGCGTCGCCGGGGAGAGGTCGAGCTCGCGTGCGGCGTCGCGCGCCACGTCGGCTGCTGCGTCGAACCAGCGCAAGCAGCGCTTCGTGACCTCGTTGAGCGGCGCGCGGCGCTGTGCTGCGAGCTGGCCGAAGATGCACCACGACTCCTGCCCGACGTCGCGCGCGACCTCGACGCCGTCGCCGGCCATCCACTTCGCGACTGCGACCGTCGAGAGCACGCCGACCTGCGCAAAGCTGTCCTCGATCGTCTCGTCGAGCACGACGCCGGAAGCGCCGGTTCGCGCGACCATCCCTTCGACGACGGCATCCGTCCGCTCGTTCAGCACGCAGGCGAGCCGCGCGAGATCTGCCGAGTGCTCCTCCGGCAAATCAGGTGAGCCTCGATGCTCGGCTTGCCCCGGTTTGCCGCCTGCCTTCGTACCAGCCTGCGGGATCAGCATGGATCGAACGTCGGCGCGATATATCAGGCTTGACATAGCTGTACCGCTGTGAGGGCGACGAATGTACTAGTGGGCGCGTTCGACGCGCCCGCCGAATAGGCGCGTTGAAGTCAGGGTCGCCTCCGCCGCGCCTGGTCGCGCCCGGCCGCGCCCGTGGCGCCCGGGCGGTCCCCAACTTCGGGCTAGGGCCAGTTGCCGCCGGCCGCGACGAAGTCGCCGCCGTGCGCGTACGCGGTGTTGATCGGCACGCCTTCGCGACACAACGGGCACTGCTCGCGCGGCCACGAGTCGAGCGCGATGTCGGTCAGGGCGATCAGCCGCTCGACGCCGATCCGCTCGGGCGCGAGCGCGCCGCGGTTGCAGACGGACGCGGCGACCTCGACGATGCCGCCGTGCGAGCGCACGACCTCGATCGTGCCGCGGATCGAGAAGCCGGTGTTGACGACGTCGTCGACGACGAGCACACGACGCCCCGGGAGGAGCCGGTCGTAGCCGCGCTTGATCACGAACGGGCGCTTGCCCTCGGCGTGGTGCTCGTCCTTCAGGATCTCGCCGTGCTCGCCGAAGACCGCGAGCGCGCCGAGATGGTGAGCGACCCACTGCGCGAGGATCAAGCCGCCCGTCGCCGGACCGCAGACGACCTCGATGCTCTCGCCGGCGACTGTCTGCGCGATCAGCGCGCCGAGCGCCGAGGAGCGCTCGGTGTGCGGGTAGACGGCGTCCTTGTCGATCCAGCCCGAGCCGTGCTGGCCGGAGATGTAGACGAAGTGATCGCCTTCGAGCAGCGCTCCCGATTCGCGCAGGATCGTCTCGGCGTCGGGCGGCTGGAACGAGGCGGCGCTCATCGAGCTCGAGCCCGGAAAGGCGCTCAGCCCGCGAGCGGGATGCGCTCGTCCGCGAGCACGTCGTCCATGCCGCCGGCCGCGGGGACGTGGCTGATCGCGTGCTCGGCCAGCGCCGTGATCGTCAGCGACGGGTTGACGCCGACGTTCGCGGGGATCGCCGAGCCGTCGCAGACGAGCAGGTTCTCGTAGCCGAAGACGCGCTGGCGCGAGTCGACGACGCCCTGCGACGGGTCCGGCGCGATCACGGCTCCGCCGAGGATGTGCGCGGTCGAGGGGATGTTGAAGAGTGCCTCCGTGACAGAGCTCTGCGCGATCCCGCCGGTGCGCTTCGCAAACCATTCGGCGGCCTTGTTGGCGACCGGGATGAACGTCGGATTGGGCCGCTCGGGATCCTGTTCGGTCTGCAGCCAGAACGATCCGAAAGGCCCTTTGCGCGGTCGCAGCGCGATCGCGTTGTCGAGCGTCTGCATCACGAGGATGATGATCGTGCGCCGCGACCAGTGCTTGGCGAACAGCACCTTCACGAGCCGGTCGGGGTGGCGGATCAGCTGCGCGAGCAGCTTCAGCGGGCGCGTCACGCGCGTACCGTCGCCCGTCAGCAGCGTGTAGAGCAGGCGCATCGAGTCGCCGTCGTCGCCGTAGGTGACGGTCTCTATGTGCGTGTTCGGGTCGGGATAGATCGAGGAGCTGATCGCGACGCGCTCGATCAGGTCGTCGGGGTAGTCCTCGGGCACGGTCACCGTCAAGATCGACTCGGAGTTCGTTCGCACGAGCTCGCCGAGGCGCTCCGAGACGCGCGGCAGCGAGCCCTCGAGGCGGCATTTCTGCAGCAGCCGGTTCGTGCCGAGCGGGCCGGCCGCGACGACGACGCCGCGTGCGCGCTGCACGCGTCGTTCCTTGCGCAGCCACGCGCCGGAACGGACGCTTTCGACTTCATAGCCCTCGGAACCGTCGACTGCGCCGATCGGTCGGATGTCGATCACGGTGCGTTCGGCCATCACCCGCGCGCCGCGCTTCTCGGCGAGGTAGAGATAGTTCTTCACGAGCGTGTTCTTCGCTCCGTGCACGCAGCCGACCATGCAGCGGGCGCACATCATGCAGCCGGTCCGCTCGGGACCTTCGCCGTCGAAGAACGGGTCGTCTGCCGTCTTGCCGCGCTCGCCGAAGTAGATGCCGACGGGCGTGCGTTTGGAGGTGTCGCCGACACCGAGCTCCTCGCCGAGCTCGCGCAGCAACTGGTCGGCGGGGTCCTCGTGTGGGTTCTCGACGACGCCGAGCATCCGCTGAGCCTCGGTGTAGTGGGGAGCGAGCTCGGTCTCCCAGTTCTCCATGTCCGCCCACTGGCGGTCCTCGAAGAACTGCTTCGGCGGCACGTACAGCGTGCAGGCGTAGCCGAGGCTGCCGCCA
>DASZLB010000006.1:0-11942 GCA_035552575.1 Solirubrobacteraceae bacterium
CGTTTCGTCGGTCGTCGCGCGCGTGTGCGCACACGTCACGCGCGTCCGACCGCGATGAGCCCCGAACGCCCCGCGCGCGAGGGTGCCGGCGAGCACCACGCGAGCAGCTTTACCGGCGAGCTCGTCGGTGCCTCCGAGGAGGAGGTCACGCTCGCGGCCGACGGCGGCGTCATCGCGATCCCGTATTCGGAGATCCGCCGGTCCAACCTCGTGGAGGAGTAGAGATGTCACGCGAAATCCTTGAGGCAATGCACGCGCTGGCGCGCGAGAAGGGCATCGAGCCCGAGAAGCTGATGATCGCGCTCGAGGACGCGCTGCTGTCCGCATACAAGAAGCAGCCCGGCTCGGCCAAGTACGCGCGCGTCGAAATGGACCGCGAGACGGCCGACTTCCGCGTGATCGAACTGATCATCCCCGAACGCCTCGAGGCGCACCTGATCGTCGAGACGATCGACGAGGAAACGACCGTCGACCCCGAGACCGGCGAGATGCGCGAACCGGAGGAACCCGAAATCGACCCGGCGAAGTTCGCCGAATACCGCGACCAGATCGAGGAACAGGACGTCACGCCCGACGACTTCGGGCGGATCGCCGCGCAGACGGCCAAGCAGGTGATCCTGCAGCGGATCCGCGAGGCCGAGCGCGACATGATGTACGAGGAGTACCGCGACCGCGTCGGCGAGCTGATCACGGGCATCGTGCAGCAATCGGACTCGCGCTACACGCTCGTGCAGCTACGCGAACGCGTCGAGGCGCTGCTGCCGAAGTCCGAGCAGGTCGACGGGGAGCGCTACGACCACTCGCAGCGGATCAAGGCCGTGATCAAGGAGGTCTCGCCCTCGACGAAGGGACCCGCGATCATCGTCTCGCGGCGTGACCCCGAGCTGATCAAGAAGCTGTTCGAGCTGGAGGTTCCCGAGATCGCCGACGGTCTCGTCGAGATCGCCAACGTCGCACGCGAGCCCGGCTACCGCTCGAAGATCGCCGTGATCTCGCACACCGACGGCGTCGACCCGGTCGGCGCCTGCGTCGGGCCGCGCGGATCGCGCGTGCGGATGGTCGTCTCCGAGCTGCGCGGCGAGAAGATCGACATCATCCCGTTCAACGACGAGCCGGCGCGCTTCGTCGCAAAGGCGCTCTCGCCGGCTCGCGTGCGCGAGGTGCTCGTCGACGACGACGCCAAGCAGGCGACCGTGATCGTGCCCGACGACCAGCTCTCGCTGGCGATCGGCCGCGAGGGGCAGAACGCGCGCCTGGCCGCGCGCCTGACCGGCTGGCGCGTGGACATCCGCTCGGAGACCGAGTTCGCCGCCGAGGAGGCCGAGCACGGCTACGAGGAGGAGGAGGTCCAGGGCCGCTGCGCCGCAGTCCTCTCCAACGGCCGGCGCTGCCCCAACGCTTCGCTGCCGGGCTCGCGCTACTGCGGCATCGAGAGCCACCAGGCGCTCGCGAACATCGACACCGACAACGTCGCCGATCTCGCTCCAGGCGACGGATCCTCGAGCAACGGCAGCTCGGCCGAGGTCGCCGCCGCCGCGGCGGTGAGCGCCGAAACGGGCGAGCCGCCGGCCGAGCCGGGCGTCGAGCTGCCGGTTTCAGAGCAGGCGCCGCAGGCGGCTGCCGAGGAGCAGGCGACATAGGCGCCCACGTGCCCCGGCGCCGTTGCGTCGGCTGTGGACGGATCGCGCCGAAGTCCGAGCTGCTGCGAGTCGCCGCTGTCGAGGGTGACGGGTCTGCGTCCGCGCGTGCCGTGCTCGACCCGGCCAAGCGGATGCCTGGTCGCGGCGCCTACCTGTGCCACGGCGCAATCGCCGCGCAGCCTTCGGCGGACTGTCTCGCACAGGCGACCCGGCGTGGCGGTATTGCGCGCGCGCTGCGCCGCTCGATCGCCGGCGATTTGGCGCTGGACGAGGCCAAGCTCCTAGAATCGGTGAGTCGATGAGCAAGAAGCGCGTCCACGAAATCGCCAAGGAGCAGGGTCTCTCGAGCAAGGAGCTGCTGGAGAAGCTGCACGCTGCCGGGATCGAGGCCAAGGCCGCCGCGTCCTCCGTCGAGGAGGCGCTCGCCCTGAAGGCGCTCGGCGCCTCGACCGCTCCCGCCGCGAAGAACGGCACTGCGCCCGCGCCGGGCGCAAGTGCCTCCGCGGCCCCTGCCGCGCCGGCACCCGCCGCCGCCGCACCGCAGAAGGCCGCCGCGCAGAGCACGCCGGCGCCGGCTGCCAAAGCCGCGGCGCCCGCACCCGTGGCGGCCGCTCCCTCGGTGCCGGCCGCGTCGGCGCCGCCAGCTACAACCGCCTCGCCCGCAGCCGCTGCGACTACCACTACACCCGCGACCGCACCGACCGCGTCGACTGCAGCGCCCGCCGCGCCTGCAGCGTCCGGCGCCCCGGCGGGTCCCGCCGGCGAGCGCGTGCGCCCGACGCGCGACTCGCGCACTGGCGAGCGCACGCCCGGCGACATCGGTCCAGGCGGCCGGCGCCGCGTCGTGATCGACTCGCAAGCCTCGCGCCGCCAGCAGGGCGGCCCGGCCAACCAGCCCCAGCGCCGCCCGCGCCGCGGCAGGCGCCGTCGCGGCACCTACGACGACACGGTCGCGCCGATCGACAACGCCGCGATGGAGGCGACCGACGAGATCCGCGTCAACTCTGGCTCGACCGTCAAGGACGTCGCCGAGTACCTCGGCGTCGCCGTGCCGGAGATCATCAAGAAGCTGATGACGCTCGGCGAGATGGCGACGCTGACGCAGACGCTCTCCGACGAGGCGATCCAGGTGCTCGCCGACGAGTTCGAGAAGAAGATCGAGATCGTCCACGCGGCCGACGACGTCGAGGTCGAGCCCGTCTTCGAAGACGCCGAGGAGGACATGGTCGAGCGACCGCCCGTCGTGACGATCATGGGCCACGTCGATCACGGCAAGACCTCGCTGCTCGACGCGATCCGCACGACCGAGGTCGCGGCGGGCGAGGCCGGCGGCATCACGCAGCACATCGGCGCCTACCAGGTCCATCACGGCGACAAAGAGATCACGTTCCTCGACACGCCCGGCCACGAGGCGTTCACGGCGATGCGCGCCCGCGGCGCCCGCGTGACCGACCTCGCCGTGATCGTCGTCGCGGCCGACGACGGCGTCAAGCCGCAGACCGAAGAGGCGATCGACCACGCGCGCGCCGCCGAGGTGCCGATCATCGTCGCCGTCAACAAGATCGACAAGGAGGGCGCGCAGCCCGAGCGCGTGCGCACCGAGATGACCCAGCACGGCCTGCAGCCGTCGGAGTGGGGCGGCGAGATCGAGTTCGTCGACGTCAGCGCGAAGACCCATCAAGGCCTCGACGGTCTGCTCGACACGATCCAGGTCGTCACCGATCTGGAGGAACTGAGGGCCAACAGCAACGCCGATGCCTCCGGCACGGTGATCGAGTCCAAGCTCGACCCCGGCCGCGGCCCGGTCGTCAGCGTGCTGATCCAGCGCGGGACGCTGCGCGTCGGCGACGCGCTCGTCGCCGGTGCGCACTTCGGCCGCGTGCGCGCGATGCACGACTTCATCGGCAACAAAGTCAAGCGCGCGACCCCCGGCGAACCGGTCGAGATGCTCGGCTTCGACGGCGTCCCGGAGGCCGGCGAGATCGTCCGCGTCGTCGAGAACGAGCGGCGCGCGCGCCAGCTCGCCGGCGAGCGTGCGAACCGGCTGAAGACCGAGGCGCTCGCGCGGCGCTCCGGGCGCAAGGTCTCCCTCGAGGACGTCTTCAAGCTCGCCCAGGAGGGCACCGTCAAGGAGCTCAGCCTCGTCGTCAAGGCCGACGTCGCCGGATCGCTCGAGGCGCTCGAGGACGAGATCGCGAAGCTGCCCCAGCAGGAGGTCTCGGTCAACGTGATCCACCGCGGCGTCGGCGGGATCAACGAGTCCGACGTGATGCTCGCCGCCGCTTCGGAGGGCGTGATCCTCGCCTTCAACGTGCGGCCCGTCGGCGAAGCGCGCCAGGTCGCCGACCGCGAGGGCGTCGAGATCCGCTCCTATGCCGTGATCTATCGCGCGATCGACGAGCTGCGCGCGGCGATGCAGGGGATGCTCGAGCCCGCCGAGGTCGAGACGAACCTCGGTCAAGCCGAGGTTCGCCAGCTCTTCCGCGCCTCGAAAATCGGCACGATCGCGGGCTCGTTCGTCACCGAGGGCAAGGTCACGCGCGGTGCGAAAGTGCGCGTCGTGCGCGAGGGCACGGTCATCTACGACACGACGATCGAGAGCCTGCGCCGCTTCAACGACGACGCGCGCGAGGTCGCGAGCGGCTTCGAGTGCGGCATCGTGATCGCCAACTTCCAGGACCTGCACGAGGGCGACGTGCTCGAGACCTACGAGACGCGCCTGCAGGAACGCGAGCTCTCGGCCTGACGCTGCTCGTGCGCGCCGACGCCCGCGCGCCCCGCTCGATCGCGCCGGCGCGTGTGCTCGACCGCTCGCGCGAGGTGGGAGAAATCAGCCAACGTTTCTTGATGGCAGGGGCCGGAGAGTAGGATGAGCACAGGACGCATGCGTCGAGTCGACGAGGCGATTCGCCAGGTGATCGGCGACGCCGTAGCAGCAGATTTGAAGGACCCGCGAGTGGGATTCGTAACGGTGACCGATGTGAGGACAAGCCCAGACCTGCGCCACGCGCGCGTCTACGTGAGCGTGCTCGGCGAGGGCGGCGCCAGCTCGACGCCGGAGCAGCGCGAGGCGAGCCTCGAAGGCCTGCGCAGCGGGCACGGCTTCCTGCAGGGGCGGATCGCCTCCGAGCTGCGCCTGAAGCGCACGCCGGCGCTCGAGTTCTTCTACGACGACACGACCGATCGCGCGCTGCGCGTCGAGCAGATCCTCGACGAGATCGGGCCTTCGTGAGCGGCGTGCAGGTCGCTGCCGACACGCGCGAGCAGATCCTCGCGCGGATTCGCGAGGACAGCCACTTCGCGCTCGCGACGCACGAGCACCCCGACGGCGACGCGCTCGGCTCGCTCGTGGCGATGCACGAGCTGCTGACGGCGCTCGGCAAGGACTCGGTCATGTTCGTCTCGCCGAGCGATCTGCCGCTGCCTTCCGAGTACGAGATGTTCCTGCTCGACGGCGCGATCCACGAGCCGCCGGCGGACATCGGCATGCGCACGGTCGTGTTCCTCGACTGCGGCAACATCGACCGCAACTCGGCCGCCGTGCTGCGCGACGGCGCGTACATGCTGAACATCGACCACCACCACGACAACACGCGCTTTGCCTCGCTCAACCTCGTCGTCGCGGATGCCTCGTGTACGGCCGAGATCGTCTGGGACCTGATGCACGGACTCGACGTCAGCCCGTCGCTCGTCGCCGCGCAGGCGCTGTACATCGGGCTGATCACCGACACGGGGCGCTTCATGTACGAGAACACCGGCCCGCGCGCGCACCTGATGGCCGCCGAGCTGATCGAAGCCGGCGTCGACGTCGCCGCGGTCTACCGCGAGCTGTACGAGGGCCTCGCGCCGCAGCGCCTTTCGCTGATGGCGATCGGCCTCGGCGCGATGCAGCGCTTCGACGACGGCGAGCTGACGCTCGCGGCGATCAGCGCGGCCGACTTCGAGCGCACCGGCGCCGAGGAGCACTACTCCGAGGGAATCGTCGACCAGTTGCGCGCCGTGGCGGGGACGAAGGTCGCCGTGCTCGTGCGCGACGTGCTCAGCGGCGAGCGCCGCGGGCAGCGCAAAGTCTCGCTGCGCGCAACCGACGACGACGTCGACGTCTCCGTGATCGCGCGCGCGCAGGGCGGCGGCGGGCACCGCCGCGCCGCGGGCTTCTCGACGACGCTCGCCCTGCCGGAGCTGATCGCGTTCCTTCGCCCGGCCGTCGCCGCGCAGCTGCACGCGACCTCGGACGGCCACGCGACCGCGACGCTCGCCTGAGCGACGAGCATCGCCCTCCCTGTGAGCGGTGAGCGTCGAGCGGCAGCCGCAGGAAGAGCAGAGAACGTGCTCGACGGCGTCCTTCCGATCGACAAGCCGGCCGGGCTCAGCTCGCACGACGTCGTCGCGGCCGTGCGCCGCTCGCTGAACGGCGCGAAGACGGGCCACGCCGGAACGCTCGACCCCTTCGCGACGGGCCTGTTGCTCGTGCTCGTCGGGCGCGCGACGAAGGCGCAGCGCCATCTGATGGCGTTGCCGAAGCGCTATCAGACCGTCGCGCAGCTCGGCGCCCGCTCGAGCACCGGCGACACCGAGGGCGAGATCACCGTCACGGGACGGCTGCCTGCGGACCCGCCGCCGCTGCCGACCGGCGAGCTGCGCCAGCGCCCGCCGGCGCACTCGGCCGTCAAGGTCGGCGGCGAGCGCGCCTATCGCAAGGCGCGTCGCGGCGAGCAGTTCGAGATGCCCGAACGGATCGTCACGGTCACGCGCTTCGAGCAGACCTGGCGCGAAGAGGACGCCGAGCATCCCCGACTGCAACGCGCCGGATTCGCGATCGAGTGCGGCTCGGGCACGTATGTGCGCTCGCTGATCGCCGACCTGCACGACGCCTACTGTCTGGAGCTTCGGCGCACCGCGATCGGCCCGTTCGAGGTCGCCGACGCCGCCGCGCTGCCGCCGCGCGGCGCGAGCTGGAGCGATCCGCCGCTGATCGCGCTCGAGCAGGCGCTCGCGATGCTGCCGGGCGTGCGCGCGGACTAGGCTGTGGAGCTGTGAAGGTCACCCGCCTGCCCGACGTCGAGCGCAGCGACGGACGCAGCGTCGCGGTCGGCACGTTCGACGGTGTGCATCTCGGCCATCGCGAGGTGATCGCCGGCGCCGACACCGTGCTGACGTTCGATCCGCACCCGGTCTCGGTCGTCGCGCCGCAGCACACCCCGAAGCTGCTGACGACGCCCGAGCGCAAGGCCGAGCTGATCGCCTCGCTCGGCGTGCAAGAGATGGTCGTGATCCCGTTCGACGCCGCCTTCGCCAAACGCTCGGCGCAGGAGTTCGTCGACGACGTGCTCGTCGGCGCGCTCGGCGCGCGCAGCGTCGCGATCGGCGAGAACTTCCGCTTCGGGCACAAGGCGAAGGGCGATCCGCGGCTGCTGCAGGCCGACGAGCGCTTCGCCACGAGCGTCCACGCGCTGCTCGAGGTCGGCGGCGAGATCGTCTCCTCGAGCCACATCCGCGGGCTCGTGCTGGCAGGCGATCTGGGCGAGGCGAACCGGCTGCTCGGCAGCGCCTTCGAGGTCTGCGGCGAGGTCGTGCACGGCGACGAGCGCGGGCGCGAGCTCGGCTTTCCGACGGCGAACCTCGTGCCGCAGCAGGAGTACGTGTGCCCGGGCCACGGCGTCTACGCGTGCCTCGCCAACGGGCGCCCCGCAGCGGTCTCGATCGGCGTGCGCCCGACGTTCGAAACGGGCCGCGGCGAGCTGATCGAGGCATACCTGCTCGACTTCGACGACGATCTCTACGGCCGGCAGCTGTGCCTCGAGTTCCTCGAGCGCCTGCGCGGCGAGCGGCGCTTCGACACGGCCGAGGCGCTCGTCGAGCAGATGCACCGCGACGTCGCGCGCACGCGCGAGCTCGCTTCCTAGTCGCCGCGGCGAGGCCAGGGTAGGGCGGCGACGCCCGCGAGCCACGCAAGAGGGGCAATCTTGCGACAGGCGTCTGCTACCGTTCACGCCCGCATGACAGCCATCACGACAGACCGCAAGCGCGAGATCGCCGCCAAGTTCGGCGCGAACGAGCAGGACACCGGCTCGACCGAGGTCCAGATCGCGCTGCTGACGGAGCGGATCAACCACCTGACCCAGCACCTGCGCGAGCAGAAAAAGGACCACCACTCGCGCCGCGGCCTGCTGATGCTCGTCGGGCGCAGGCGTCGCTTTCTCGACTACCTGCAGAAAAAGGACCTCGACGGCTACCGAGCACTGATCAAAGAGCTCGGCCTTCGCAAGTAGCCCGCCCGATGACCGTCATCGCCGCCGGCACTCCGGCGCCCGCCTTCAAGCTCGCACGCGAGGACGGCGAGAGCTTCACCGAGCAGGACCTGCAGGGCAAAGGCACGGTCTTCGTCTTCTACCCGTTCGCCTTCAGCCCCGTCTGCACCGACCAATTGCAGCTTTACGAGGGTGCGCTGGCGGACTTCGCCGAGCGCGGCGTGCAGCTCTACGGCGTCTCCTGCGACGCGACGTGGTCGCAGAAGGCGTTCAAGGAGAAGCTCGGCGTCTCGATCGAGCAGCTCTCGGACTTCGAGCCGAAGGGCGCGACGTGCGCGGCCTTCGGCGTGCTGCACGCGGGCGGCTTTCCCGAGCGCGCGCTCGTCTTCGTCGACGGCGACGGCGTCGTGCGCTGGAGCTTCCAGGCCCCCTCACCGGGCGAGCTGCCGGCATTGAAGCTGCTGCGCGAGGGCGTCGAGGGCGCGCTCGGCGGCTCCGCCGCCGCCGCCTGAGCATCGCTCGGGCGCTCGCTGCAAACGCCGATCCAGGACCGCGCTCGGCCGCGGCTGCGAGGCGCCGTCCGCTAAGCTCGTCGGGTTCGGAATAAGAAAAAGAAAACAGACCGCCGACCGACGGGCGGGACAGGAAGGCAGTGAATATGAGCAGCGATGGGGTTACACGGGTCTCCGTGGAGATTTCCGGCAGCGAGATCTCGTTCGAGACCGGCAGGATGGCCAAGCAGGCCTCCGGCGCAGTCGTCGTCCGACAGGGCGACACGATGGTGCTCTGCACCGCCGTCGCAGGCAGCTTGCGCGACGTGGATTTTCTTCCCTTGACGGTCGACGTCGAGGAGCGCATGTACGCATCGGGGAAAATCCCCGGCTCGTTCTTCAAGCGCGAGGGCCGTCCCGGCGAGAAGGGCACGCTGACGGCGCGGATGATCGACCGGCCGATTCGCCCGCTGTTCCCGAAGGAATGGCGCTATGACACGCAGCTCGTCGCGATCCCGCTGTCGATCGATCACGAGCATCCGTACGACATCCTCGCGATGAACGGCGCCTCGACGGCGCTGATGATCTCCGACATCCCGCTGCCGACGCCCGTCGGCGCGGTGCGGATCGGCAAGATCGACGGCAACTTCGTCGTCAACCCGAACGAGGCCGACCTGCTTCCGGACGCCGAGAACGCCTCGGACCTCGACCTGATCGTCGCCGGCACCGAGGAGGCGATCCTGATGGTCGAGGCCGGCGCCAACGAGATCCCCGAGGCCGAGATCCTCGACGCGCTCGACATCGCGCACGCCGAGATCAAGAAGCTCTGCGCGCTGCAGCGCGAGCTCGCCGAGAAGGTCGGCAAGCAGAAGAAAGTCTTCGAGACGATCTCCGTCGACGAGGGCGTGCTCGACGCGATCCGCTCCTCCCACGGCAAGGCTCTCGACGACGCGACGCAGGTCGAGGACAAGCTCGAGCGCCAGGATGCGACGAAGGCAGTCGAGGCCGAAATCCTCGAGCAGCACGCGCCGTCCGCGCCCGAGGGTGCCTCCGAGGAGCAGCTCGTCGCCGCCAAGCAGAAGCGCGCCGCGGTGCAGATGGCCTTCGACAAGCTCGAGAAGTCGATCATCCGCGAGCGCATCGCCGTCCACAAGAAGCGCCCCGACGGGCGTGGCGAGGACGAGATCCGCGACATCTCGATCGAAGTTGGCGTCACGCCGCGCACGCACGGCTCGGCGCTGTTCACGCGCGGGCAGACGCAGGCGCTCAGCGTCGTCGCGATGGGCACGCTGAAGGAGGAGATGCGCCTCGACACGCTCGGCCTCGAGACGAAAAAGTACTACTGGCACCACTACAACTTTCCGCCGTTCTCGGTGGGAGAGGCGGGCCGGATGGGCGGCGTCAAGCGCCGTGACATCGGCCATGGCGCGCTCGCCGAGCGCGCGCTCGCGCCGATGGTGCCCTCGATCGAGGAGTTCCCCTACTCGATCCGCGTCGTCTCGGACATCCTCGAGTCCAACGGGTCCTCCTCGATGGCCTCGGTCTGTGGATCGTCGCTGTCGCTGATGGATGCCGGCGTGCCGATCAAGCGCCCTGTCGCCGGAATCGCGATGGGCCTGATCAAGGAGGGCGACGACTACATCGTGCTGACCGACATCGCCGGCGTCGAGGACCACCTCGGCGACATGGACTTCAAGGTCGCCGGCACCGAGCGTGGCATCACGGCGCTGCAGATGGACATCAAGATCACCGGCGTGACCTTCGACATCCTGCGCGACGCGCTCGCGCAGGCCAAAGAGGCGCGCACGTTCATCCTCGGCAAGATGGCGCAGACGATCCAGGGCCCGCGCGAGCAGCTCTCGCAGTTCGCGCCGCGGATCCAGACGATCCAGATCGACCCGTCGCAGATCGGCCTGCTGATCGGCAAGGGCGGCGAAACGATCCGCGGCCTCGCCGAGGAGTTCGAATCGCAGATCGACGTCAACGACGACGGCCAGGTGCTGATCTACTCGGCCAACGGCGAGCTCGGCGACGCGCTCGTCGAGCGCGTGCGGATGATGATGAAGGAGGTCGAGGTCGGCGACGAGTACGTCGGCAAGGTCGTCAAGACGACGACGTTCGGCGCCTTCGTCGAGCTCGCGAAGGGCACCGACGGCCTGCTGCACATCTCAAACGTCTCGCCCGGCCAGCGCGTCGAGTCGGTCGAGGACGTGCTCAGCAAAGGCGATGAGATCAACGTGCGCGTGGTCGAGGTCGACCGCGAGCGCGGTCGCATCGGCCTGCGCCTCGCCGACGACCCGGACATCGCCGGCAAGTCCGTCGAGGAGCTCGCCGGAGTCGGCACCGGTGGCGGAGGCGGAGGCAGCCGCCCGCCGCGCGACGGCGGTGGCCGCAACGGCCGCTCTGACCGCGGATCGCGCGGCCCGCGTCGCGAGGGCGACCGTGGCTCGGGGCGCCCGCGCCGCGACCGCGACTGAGGGTCCGCTGCAGCCTGAGCATCAGACGACCACGCTGGGCACCGCCACCGACGGCGGTGCCCCCGGCGTGCGGGTGGTCACCGAGCGCGTGCCGAGCGTGCGCTCGGTGGCGCTCGGCTTCTGGATCGCGACGGGCTCCGTCGCCGAGCGCGAGTCGGAGGCGGGGATCTCGCACCTGCTCGAGCACATGCTGTTCCGCGGCACCGAGCACTTCGGCTCGGAGGAGATCGACCAGATCTTCGACGCGATGGGCGCCGAGATCAACGCCGGGACCGACAAGGAGGCGACGTCGGTCTACTCGCGCGTGCTCGACCATCATCTGCCGCGCGCGTTCGAGGTGATCGGCGAGATGGTCTTCCAGCCGCGCTTCGGCGAGCTCGAGACCGAGCGCGAGGTCGTGCTCGAGGAGATCGCGATGTACGAAGACGACCCGCAGGACAAGGTCTTCGATGTGCTCGGCGAGGCCGTCTTCGGCGCGCACCCGCTCGGTCGCGCCGTGATCGGCGCGGCCGAGGTCGTCGGTGCGGTCACGCTCGAGCAGCTCGCCGCGTTCCACGCCGCGCGCTACCGCCCGCAGCAGATCGTCATCGCCGCGGCCGGCTCGGTCGATCACGACGCGCTCGTCGAGCTCGCGCGCACGCTCGACATCGCCGAGCAGGGGGGCGGCGCCACCGCCGAGCACGCCGTCGATCCGGTCGTGGCCGCCGAGCTCGAAGTCCCGCCGTTCGAGCGCCGCGTGCGCTTCGCCGCGAAAGACACCGAGCAGTACCACGTGTGCCTCGGCGGCGCCGGCCTCGCGCGCGGCGACGAGCGGCGATTCGCGCTGCGCGTGCTCGAAGGCGTGCTCGGCGGGACGTCCTCCTCGCGCCTGTTCCAGGAGGTGCGCGAGCGCCGCGGGCTGGCCTACTCCGTCTTCTGCTTCTCGAACATGTACGCGCACGCCGGCGAGATCGGCCTCTACGTCGGCACGCGCCCGGACAACCTCGCCGAGGCGCTGTCGGTGATCGCCGCCGAGCTCGAGCGCTGCGTCGAGCATCCGGCCAGCGAGCAGGAGCTGACGCGCTCGCGCGAGAACCTCAAGGG
>DASZLB010000007.1:0-1693 GCA_035552575.1 Solirubrobacteraceae bacterium
GTCGAGCACGCGCGCGAGGACCTGTTCGACGGCGCCGTCTGGTACCTGACGCCGCTCAGCAGCACCGCCGGCGTCGCCTACGAGCGCCTGCACCGCCTGCTGACGACGATCGGCGCGCGGCCTACGGCGATCGACGCCGAGACGCACGATCGGCTGCTGGCGAGCGTCTCGCATCTGCCGCACGTGCTCGCGAACCTGCTCGCCGCGCAGGCAGCGAGCACGCTCGGCGACGCCACGCAGGCGCGTGTGCCCGCGGTCGGGCCGAGCTTCCGCGACGCGACGCGCGTCGCGGGGGCGAACAGCGCGATCTGGACGGACATCTACATGTCCAACCGCGACGCGCTGATCGCCGCGATCGACGAGTTCGCGGCTCAGCTCGAGGACGTGCGCGGCAAACTGAAGGACGCCGACGCGGATGCGATCACGGCATGGAACGAGGCCGCGCGCGAACAGCGCGAGTCGCTGCTCGGCGCCGGACCAAGCGGCGAGCCCGTCGCCGAGCTGCGCGCGTCCGTGCCGAACCGGCCCGGCGTCGTCGCCGACATCGCGCTCGCGCTCGGGCGTGCGGGCGTGAACATCCTCGACATGGCGCTCGCGCCGTCGCAGGACAACCGCCAGGGCGTCGTTGCGCTATTCCTCGACGGCGAGCGGGACGCGGCACGAGCCGAGTCGCTCGTCGCCGATCTCGGATTCCCGGTCGCGCGAGCGTGAACGTGCGCTTCGAGCCCTCGCGTGGCCTCGCCGGCGAGGTGCGCGCTCCGGCCGACAAGTCGATCTCCCATCGCGCCGCGCTGCTCGGGGCGATGTCCTCGGAGCCGGTGCGGATCGAGCGCTACCTGCACGCGGCCGACACCGACTCGACGCTCGCGGCCGTGCGCCTGCTCGGATCGCTCGTCGAGGAGCGCGGCGATCGGGTCGTCGTGCGCGGCACCGGCCTGCGCGAGGCGCGCGAGCCCGACGGGCCGATCGACGTCGGCAACGCGGGAACGCTGCTGCGGCTGCTGCCCGGCTGGCTCGCCGCGCAGGAGGGGCGCTCGTTCACGCTCGACGGCGACGAGTCGATCCGTCGCCGGCCGGTCGACCGGATCGCCGAGCCGCTGCGCTTGATGGGCGCTCGGTTGAGCGCGCGCAAGGATCGCTTCACGCCGCTCGTCGTCGACGGCACGCACCTCCGTGCGATCTCCTACGAGATGACCGTCGCCAGCGCGCAGGTGAAGTCGTGCGTGCTGCTCGCGGCGCTTGCCGCCGACGGCGCGACGACGCTCTCCGAGCCCGCCCGCAGTCGCGACCACACCGAGCGAATGCTGCTGCGCGCGGGCGTCGGCATCCACCGCAACGGGCGCCACGTGACGGTCGTCAACACCGATGAGCTGCTGCTCGACAGCGTGCGCGTGCCGGGCGATGCGAGCTCGGCTGCATTCTTGATCGCGGCCGGCGTGCTCGTGCCGGGCTCGCGCCTCTTGATCGGCGACGTCGGCGTCAACTGGACGCGGACCGGCTTCATGCGGATCGTGCGGCGGATGCAGGGGATCGTGCTCGGCGACCTAGAGGACGAGACCGGCGAGCTCTCGCGCGAGGAGCCGGTCAGCGATCTCGACGTCGCCCACGGTGCGCTCGAGGGAACCGTCGTCGAACCCGACGAGGTGCCGCTCGCGATCGACGAGCTGCCGCTCGTCGCGCTGCTCGGCTGCTT
>DASZLB010000008.1:0-17988 GCA_035552575.1 Solirubrobacteraceae bacterium
CCTGCGCGAGCGGCTCGAGCACGTCGACGCGGCGGCCCGTGACGATCAGCTTGCCGCCGCGCTCGTGCACGGCGCGCGCGATCGCCAGGCCGATGCCTCCGGTGGCGCCCGTCAAGAGCACTGTCGAGCCGGCGATCTTCACGTTCCGAACCCTACGCGAATCGGGCGGCCGTGCGGATCGAGCCGCGCGTGAGGGCGCTCAGGAGGACGAGACCGACGGCGAAGGCTCGCCGCGCCGGCGGATCAAGAGCTGCTCGGCGACCCACACGACGACGCCGATTGCCGCGAGCGCGGCGCCGAGCGTCGCGACGGCGTCCCAGCCGCCGGCGTCGTAGATCGCCGAAGCGAGCGCCGAAGAGGCCGCGGCCGAGGCGAAGACGGTCGTCATGTAGGCCGTCGTCAAGCGGCTGCGCGCGGCCGGATCGAGGCGGTAGATCACGCTTTGGCTCGTGATCTGCGCTCCCTGCACGCCCAGATCGAGGAAGGCGATGCCGATGATCAGCGCCGTGAGCGACGTCTTGCCGGCGGCGATTGCCGCCCACGAGAGCAGCATCGTCGCGAAGAACAGACCAGTCGAGAGGTGATGGCGCCCGCGGTCGGCCATCCGCCCGGCGACCTGCGCCGCGAGCGCGCCCGCGAGCCCGAGGAGGCCGAACAGCCCGATCGTCGCGTCGCTGTAGTCGTACGGGCGGCCGGCGAGCAGGAACGCGATCGTCGTCCACAGCACGCTGAACTGGCCCATCTGCAGCGCGCCGTAGGCCATCCGCACGCGCAGCGTCGGCTGTTCGAGCACGAGCTCGACGACGGAGCGAAGCAGCGCCGGGTAGGAGAGGTCCGTCGTCGGGCGCACGCGCGGCAGCCTGAGGTGCAGCACCGCGCTCAGCGCGACCATCAGCGCCGCCGAGACGCCGAACACGAGCCGCCAGCCGCCGAGCTCCGAGAGCAGGCCGCTCGCCGTCCGCGCGACGAGGATGCCGACGAGCAGGCCGCTCATCACCTTGCCGACGACGCGGCCGCGTTCTGACTCGGCCGCGAGCGCGCTCGCGAGCGGCACGAGGATCTGCGCGACGACCGACGTGACGCCGACGACGAGCAGCGCCACCGCGAGCAGCGTCAAGTTCGGCGCGGCCGCCGTCGCGGCGAGCGCGAGCGCCGTGACGAGCAGGATGCCCGTGATCAGGCGCCGTCGCTCGATCAGGTCGCCGAGCGGCACGAGCAGCACGAGCCCCGCCGCGTAGCCGACCTGCGACGCCGTCACGAGCAGCCCCGCCGTGCCGTCGGAGACCGAGAAGTCGCGCGCGATCGTGCTCAGCAGCGGCTGCGCGTAGTAGATGTTCGCGACCGCCGCACCGCACGCGACCGCCATCAGCAGCACGAGCGAGGAGGGGAGCTTGCGCTGCTCGGCAGGACTCGTCACAGAACGAGCCTAGAAGCCAATCCGTGCCACGCCAGGGCGAGCGGCTGCGGTCGGCGCTTTGCCTCGGTGGCGAGCCCCGGCAAGCCCGGCGATACTGCGCCGATGTCAAGCAACGAGCAGCAGGCGGCCAGCCGCAAAGGGCCGCAGATCGTCGCGCTATTCGGCCCGACGGGCGTCGGCAAGACCGCGATCGCCGTCGCGCTCGGCCGGCTGCTGCGCGCGAAAGGCGAGGACCCTGTCGCTGTCTCGGCCGACGCGCTGCAGGTCTACAGCGGCCTCGAGACGCTGACGGGCGTCGCCTCGCCTGCCCAGCGCGCCGCGCTCGAGCACCGGATGGTCTCGTTCCTGCCGCTCGACGCGACATTCAGCGCCGGCGAGTACGCGAAGCTCGCGCACGCCGAGATCGACGCGCTGCTCGCCGCCGGGCGGCGGCCGATCGTCGTCGGCGGCACGGGGCTGTACCTGAGAGCGGCGCTCGCCGACCTCGACCTGCGCCCGGCGCCGCGCGAGGGCGCGCGCGAGCGCTGGACGGCGCAGCTCGAGCAGCTCGGGCCACAGGCGCTGCACGCCGAGCTCGCGCGCCGCGCGCCGTGGGCCGCCGAGGGCATCGACGCGAGCAACGCAAGGCGAACGATCCGCGCGCTCGAGGCGCACGAAGCAGGGGAGCTCGAACCGCAGCAGCAGGGGCCTTCGCAGCTGTGGAGCGAGGAGCTGCGCCATCCGACGCTGCTCGCCGGCGTGACGATGGAGCGCGACGCGCTCTACGCGCGGATCGACGCACGCGTGGAGGAGATCGTCGCGGCCGGTGGTGCCGAGGAGGTGCGGCGCGCGCATGCCGCCGGGGTCTCCGAGACGGCGCGCAAGGCGCTCGGCTTCGAGCAGCTGCTCGCGGGCGACGTCGAGACGATGAAGCGGCGCACGCGCAACTACGCGCGCCGGCAGCTCGCGTGGATGCGCAAGCTCGCCGGCGTGCAGTCGATCGACGTGACCGGTCGCGAGCCGGCTGCCGTCGCCGAGGAGATCCTAGACTCCGCCGGCGCATGAGATTCGAGAAGTGGCAAGCGCTCGGCAACGACTACTTGATCGTCGAGCGCGACGAGCTCGCCTTCGAGCTGACGCCTGCGCGGATCAGGCTGCTCTGCGAGGGGCACTTCGGCGTGTACGCCGACGGCGTGCTGCTGCTATCGCCACCGGTCGATCCAGCGAACGTCGCCGACCTGCGCATCTTCAACCCAGACGGCTCCGAGGCCGAGCTTTCGGGCAACGGCGCGCGCGAGGCGATCCTCTACCTGCGAACGCGCGGCTGGACGGAGCTCGACGAGTTCTCGATCGACACCGCCGCCGGGACGATCAGCCCGCAGATCACCGGCGCCTCGACGTGCCGCGTCGACATGGGGCAGGCGAGCTTGAGCTCGAAGGACTTCCCCTCGGGCCCGCCCGACGGAGCGGCCGAGCTGCGGATCGAAGCCGGAGCGCCCGACGGCGCCGCGCCGCGATCTGGCGCGTGGAGCTTCCAGCACGTCTCGATCGGCAACCCTCAGTGTGCGATCGCCGTGAGCGTCGAGCAGCTCGAAGCTCTCGACTTGCCGCTGATCGGCCCACCCGTCGAAGCGCACGCCGAGTTCCCGAACCGCACGAACGTGTCGTGGTACGCAGAGCTCGAGCCCGGCCCGCCGGCGCGCATTCGCGCGCGGATCTTCGAGCGGGGCGTCGGCGAGACGCTGTCCTCGGGCACCGGCGCGACGGGCGCCGCCGTCGCCTATCTCGTCGCCGGATCGGCCGAGCGCGCGCCCGGTCCGCCGAGCGAGCCGGCGCGCGTGATCGTCGTGCTCGACGGCGGCGAGCTCGAGGTCGAGGTCGACCCGGACCTGCGCGTCCACCTGTCAGGCTGGGCCCTGCCCGTGTTCGCGGGCACGCTCAGCGAGCCGTTTCTCGAGCAGCTGCGCAAAACGAATTAATTCATTAATTAAATGTTTAAAAGCAATCAGGGAGCTGGATGAGACCGAGCAAGCGCCTCGAGCGCATACCGCCTTACGCATTCGCCGAGCTCGAGCGCAAGATCGCCGACAAGCGCGCCGCGGGCGTCGACGTGATCAGCCTCGGAATCGGCGACCCCGATCGCCCGACGCCGGCGCTGATCGTCGAGGCGATGCAGGAGGCCGTCAGCGAGGCCGAGACGCACCAGTACCCGTCCAACCGCGGCCGCGCCGACTTCCGTGAAGCCGTCGGCGACTTCTACGCGCGGCGCTTCGACGTGACGCTCGATCCCGAGAGCGAGATCATCCCCGCGATCGGCGCTAAGGAGGCGATCTTCAACCTCAACCTCGCGTTCCTCGACCCCGGCGACTATGCGCTCGCGGCCGACCCCGGCTACCCCGTCTACACCGGCGGCCCGTGGCTCGCCGGCGCCGAGCCCGTGCTGATGGCGCTCGAGCCCGAGCTCGGCTTCGTCCCGGACCTCGGCGCGATCGAGGACGACGTCGCGCGACGCTCGAAGCTGATGTACCTGAACTACCCGAACAACCCGACCGGCGCGCTCGTCCCCGACGGCTTCTTCGAGCGCGTCGTCGAGTTCGCGCGCGCCTACGAGATCCTCGTCGTCCACGACAACGCCTACTCGGAGATCGCCTTCGACGGCTACAAGCCGCCGTCGTTCCTGCAGACGCCCGGCGCGAAGGACGTCGGCATCGAGGTCTTCTCGCTGTCGAAGGGCTACAACATGACCGGCTGGCGCTGCGCCGTGCTCGTCGGAAACGCCGACGCGCTGCAGACGTACTGGCGCTTGAAGACGAACATCGACTCGGGGCTGTTCGACGCCGTGCAGCTCGCCGGCATCGCGGCGCTATCGCCCGACGCCGACGCCGAGGTCGCCTCGATGGTCGAGCTCTACCGCCGCCGGCGCGACATCGTCTGCGACGCGCTGCGCAAGATCGGCGTCGACGTGCACCCGCCGCACGCGACGATCTACGTCTGGGCGCCCGTTCCGGACGGCTACGAGAGCTCCGCCGCCTACGCCGAGCACGTGCTCGACGAGGCCGGCGTCGTGATCACGCCCGGCGCCGTGTACGGCCCCGCCGGCGAGGGCTGGTTCCGGATCTCGCTGACGACGCCCGACGAGCGGCTGCGCGAGGCAGTCGA
This sequence comes from Solirubrobacteraceae bacterium, assembly GCA_035552575.1. Lineage (GTDB taxonomy): Bacteria > Actinomycetota > Thermoleophilia > Solirubrobacterales > Solirubrobacteraceae > Palsa-744. Next base: position 4,556 of record DASZLB010000008.1, read on the forward strand.
GCGGCTCGGCGCGCTCGCGAAGTAGTCACAGCCGGGCTTCGCCCTGCCTCTAGAATCGTTGTAGATGCAGAGAAGCCGCAACGGCCGCACGATGCCGACGCCGCAGTCGACGTCGCTCAACGGCCACGACCCCGACTCGCAGGCGCCGCGCGCGCGCCAACGCGCGTTCTGCGTCGCCGCGCTGCCCGAAGGCGACGACCTCTCAGAGCTCGCCGAGCTGCTCAAAACAGCCGGCGTCGGCGTCGTCGGCGAGATGGTCCAGCGCCGCGAGGCGCCGCACCCGAACACGTACCTCGGCCCCGGCAAGGTCGCCGAGGCGAAGGCCGCCGCGAAGGCCGCCGACGCGAACCTGATCGCCTGCGACGACGAGCTGACGGCGCGCCAGGAGCGCAACCTCGAGGAAGCCGTCGGCCTGCCCGTCGTCGACCGCACGACGGTAATCCTCGACATCTTCGCCTCGCACGCCGGCAGCGCCGAGGGAAAGCTCCAGGTCGAGCTCGCGCAGCTCGAGTACAACCTCGCGCGGATGCGCGGGCTGTGGAGCCACCTCGAGCGCCTCGGCGGCGGGATCGGCACGAGGGGCCCCGGCGAGACGCAGATCGAGACCGACCGCCGCCTCGCGCGCGATCGCATCGCGGCACTGCGCAGGCGTCTCGAGCAGGTCAAGGGCACGCGCGCCGTGCAGCGTGCCGAGCGCGAGCGCGCGTCGCTTCCGACGATCGCGCTCGTCGGCTACACGAACGCCGGCAAGTCGACGCTGCTGAACGCGATGACCGGCGCGGAGGTCGGCGTCCGCGACAGGCTCTTCCACACGCTCGACCCGACGACGCGCGAGCTGCGCCTGAGCGGGCGCGCGCACCTGCTGACCGACACCGTCGGCTTCATCTCAAAGCTCCCGCACCAGCTCGTCGACGCGTTCGGCGCGACGCTCGAGGAGACGCGCCGCGCCGACCTGCTCGCGCACGTGCTCGACGCCTCCGCGCCCGAGGAGCAGGCCGAGATCATGCAGCAGTCCGTCGAGCAGACGCTCGAGGAGATCGGCGCCGGCGAGCAGCCGCGGCTGCTCGTGCTGAACAAGATCGATTTGATCGACGAGGACGCGCGCAGCGAGCTGCGCCTGCGCCACCCCGACGCCGTGCTCGTCTCAGGTGAGACGGGGGAGGGCCTCGAGGAGCTAGGCGAGCGGATCGAGCACGAGCTCGCGCACACGCTGCGCCGCCTCGACCTGCTCGTCCCCTACAAGGACGGCGGCAGCCTCGCCGAGCTGCACGAGATCGCCGGTGAGGTCAGCCGCGAGGACACGCCCGACGGCGTGCGCGTCCATGCGCTCGTCCCCGAGCGTCTCGCGCGACGCTTCGAGCGTTTCGTCGTCGCGCCGAGCGGCGCCTAGCGTCCTCGTTCGTCAGCGGTCGTCGCCGGAGCCGGCGAGCACGCCGCGCTTTTGGCGCGACAGCAGCTTGTCGAGGTTCTGCTGCGCGATCTCGTCGAGATCGAGCTCGAGCTCGGTCGAGAGCTGCGCGACGTACCAGAGCACGTCGCCGAGCTCCTTCGCCATCGCCTCGCGCCGCTCCGCGCTGACGACGCCGCCGTCGTCGCGGATCACCTTCTTCGCATGATCCGCGAACTCGCCCGCCTCGCCCGCGAGGCCGAGCGCCGGGTACGTGAGCGCCTCCTGGCGCGGGTATTTCGCGGTGCTGCGCGAGAGGCGCTGGTACTCGGAGAGCTCCACGCCGACGATCCTAGGAGTGGTTGCAGCGGCCGGTTTGGCGCAACCGTGCAGTTTGCGGCTTCGGGAGTCGTGCGGGCGACGCGGCCCGGCCGCAGCCGAGCTACGCCGACAGCCCGGCGACGCGCCGCGCGCCCGCGTGCGCGGCGAACTCGAGTGTGTCCTCGAGCGGCGCGAGCGCACGCTCGTCGGCCCCGATCGCGTGCGCGATCAGCCAGTCTGCGAACCACGAGTTCTTCGGCAGCAGCGGGCCGTGCAGGTAGGTGCCGATCGTGTTGCCGCTGCGCGCGCCCTCGAAGCCGCTGCGCCCGTCGTTGCCGTGCCCGCGCAGCACGCGCCCGAGCGGCGCCTGCCCGGCGCCGAGTGACGTGCGCCCGCCGTGGTTCTCGAAGCCCGCGAGCACGCGCGCACCCGCGTCCTCGCCGTCCGTCGCAAGCGCCTCGCCGTCCTCGAGCCGCAGCTCGATCGCGACATTGCCGATCAGCCGCGCGCCGCCCTCGCGCACGGTCTCGACGTCGAGCAGCCCGACGCCCTCGATGCGCTCCTCGCCGAGCACGTAGGAGCGTCCGAGCAGCTGGTAGCCGCCGCAGATGCCGAGCACGATCGCGCCGCGCGCCGCGGCCTCGTGCAGCGCGTCGCGCTTGGTCTCGAGCAGGTCCTGCGCGCAGAGGCGCTGGTCGCGATCCTGCCCGCCGCCGAGGTAGAAGAGGTCGTGCGCGCTCGCGTCGAGCGGCTCGCCGAGGCTGCTCGAGGCGAGCTCGAAGCCGATCCCGCGCCACGCGCAGCGTCGCTCGAGCATCAGCAGGTTGCCGCGATCGGCATAGATGTTCATCAGGTCCGGATAGAGCGCGCAGACGCGCAGGCGCCGCCCGCTCGGCCCGCCTTGGGCTTCGGGCGTGAGGTCAGGCACGAAGCATCACGACCCAGCTGCCGACGTGCTCGTTCGTCGCCGCGATCTCGACGGACGGCTCGACGTGAAGCCCTGCCGCGGCGCCCTCGGCCGCGAGCGTGGCGACGCTGAGCCTGTCGAGCTCGATCAGGTCGATCTCCGGGCCGCGCTCAGAGGACGCGCCTGCCTCCGGCGCGCCGACCGAGACGTCCGCCCGCGCGCCGGCCTCCGCCAGCATCACGCGGCGCTCGCGTTCGATCTCGACACGCTCCGCCGTCTCGCTCACGCGTGTCGCGCGACTCAGGTAGAGCAGCCCGTCGGCGTAGGCGCGCTCGGCGGCCGGGCCGATCGTGCCGCTCGCGCAGTCGAACGTGTCGAGCTCGCCGAGGATCGCGAGCGCGATCCTCGCTCCCGGGCGCACGTGCTGGCGTGCGCGGCGCAGGAACGCGATCCGCTGCTCGGCGCCGCCGAGCAGCTGGATCGTCTGCATCGGCACGACGCACAGCGCGAAGTCGTTGCGCTCGAGCGCGAACGAGCGCGCATCGGCGCAAACCGTCTCGACGTCCAGGCCCGCCGCGCGCTCGCGCAACGCCGCGAGCAACGCGTCGCTGTGGTCGAGCGCCGTGACGGCATGCCCGGCGCGCGCGAGCTGCAGCGTCACGCGCCCGCTGCCCGCGCCGACGTCGAGCACGCATCCGCCGCCGACCTCCGCGAGCTCGTGCCACAGCGGCAGGTCCGCGCGGTAGCCGCCGCACTCGAGATCGTGCCAAACGACCTCCGCCGCCAGGCGCGCCTGGGCGTTGTCGCTCACGACCACGAGCTGCTCGCCTCCCCGCGCGAGACGAGCAGCGCGCGCAGCGCGAGCATCGCCGTGTACGTCGGCAGCGCGTACAGCGGCGCGCGCGCGTCGGGACGGTCCGCGGCCGCTTCGTCGAGCGCGCGCGCGAGCTCCGGCTGCACGCGAATCCGCCGCGGCTCGATCCCGGCGTACTTCAGCCGCACCGCGAGCTCGGCCGCGCGGCTGCCGCTGCACGTGAAGCTCCTGATCCGTCCCGCGAGCAGCTCGAAGTCGGCGTCCCAGATCCACGAGACGTCGCGCCCGTCGGCGATCCGGTCGTTGAGCACGCCGAGCACGTCGTGCTCGCCCGGCTCGAGCGCGAGCGTGCGCAGCACCTCGTTCGCGCCAGCCGGGTTCTTCACGAGCAGGATCTGCAGCTCGCGCGGAGCCGCCACGCTCGCCCCGCCGCCGCCCGCGGAATTGCCGTTCGTGCCGAGCGCGGGGGAGAGCGTGACCGTCTCGGCGCGGCCGAACGCGGCCTTCGCCTGCTGCAGCCCTGCGAGGATGCTCGCGAGCGGGACCTCGAGCGCGGTCGCGAGCGCCGCCGCCGCGAGCGCGTTGTAGACGTTGTAGAGCCCCGGCAGCGCGAGGTGAACGTCCGCCTGGCCCTGCGGCGTGCTGAGCTTGAAGTGAGCCGCACGCACGCCTTCGAGCACGACCTCGCTCGCGCGGACGCTCGGCTCTGGCCGGCGCTGCCCGCAGCTCGGGCAGTGGTAGTGGCCGAGGTGGCCAAGGTAGATCGCCTCGAACACGTACGGTGCGCCGCAGCGGCGGCAGTGCTTCGCATCGGCCGCATGCGCCATGCCCGCCAGCGCGAGCGTGTCGTCCTCGACGCCGAAGTAGAGCGTCTCCGGGCGCTCGCGCCCGAGGTCGGCGATCAGCGGGTCGTCGGCGTTCAGCACGAGCTGCCGCGTCTGCAGATCGGCAGCCCAGCGCTCGGCGATCGTCTCGAGCTCGCCGAAGCGGTCGAGCTGGTCGCGGAACAGGTTGCCGAGCAGGATCGTGCGCGGCTGAAGCTGGCGCGCGACGGTGTCGAGCCACAGCTCGTCGACCTCGAACAGGCCGAGCTCGCCGTCGATCGCGCCGCGCCCGTGCGCAGCCGCGAGCAGCGCCGTTGCAACGCCGCCGGCCATGTTCGCGCCCTCGGCGTTGTGCACGAGCGCGATACCCGCGTGCTCGAAGATCGCCGCGGCCATCGCCGCTGTCGTCGTCTTGCCGTTCGTCGCCGAGACGAGCGCGCTGCCGCGCGACAGGCGCGCTCCGAGCGCGCCGATCGCGTCCGGCTCGAGGCTCAGCAGTACCTTGCCGGGCGCGCTCGTCGCGCCACCGCCGCGCAGGCGCGAGAGCGCGGCAACGGTCCGCGCGAGCGCGAGCTTCGGGCGGAGCGCGACTGCCATCAGCGCTCCTCTGGATGCCCGCCGGCGCCCGCACGCTCGCTCGGCTCGCGCGGCGCCGGCGCGGCGGCCGGGGGAGGGGCGCCGGAGAACGCCGAGTCCGGGGCCGTTCCGCTGCTCGCCGGTACGAGCACGTCGATCGCGCCCGCCAGCACACGCACGCGCAGCGGCAGCTCGCCAATCGGGTCGCCGTCGGCATACATCGTGAACGGCCGGTCCGCCGATACGACGAGCTCCTTCGCGTGCAGCACGTGCACGCGCGGCTCGCGCACGTGCTCGCCCTTGAACACGCGCGGCAGGATCTTCGTCAGGAACGTGAGCTTCGAGACGTTCTCGAGCACGATCACGTCGAGCAGCCCGTCGTCGAGCATCGCGCCAGGCGCCGCGCGCATCCCGCCGCCGTAGGACTTCGAGTTGCACGCGCCGACCGTGTACGCAGTGAAGGTCTTTCGCTCGCCGTCCGGCGGATCGAGCTCGAGCTCGAAGCGAGCCGGGCGCCATGCGGCGAGCGCGCGCAGCGCGCCGTAGGCGTAGACGAGGTTGCCGAGCCACGACGGCGCTTCGTTGGCGATCCGGTTCGCGTCGCTGTCGAAGCCGACCGAGGCGATGCCGACGAACGCGCGTCCGCGATCGCTCGAGCCGAGCACGGAGACCTCGCCGACGTCCATCGCGCGCCGGACGCCGCCCGCGATCGTGGCGCACGCCGGGGAGAGCTCCTGCGAGATGCCGAGCGAGCGCGCGAGGTCGTTGCCGCGCCCACCCGGCAGCACGCCGAGCACGGCTCCCGGGACGGCGCGCAGCGCATCGCCGATCGCGCCGATCGCGCCGTCGCCGCTGAGCACCGCGACGACCTCTCCGCCCGCTGCCGCGGCCATCGCGAGCTCGCGCGCGTGCGCGATGTCGCGCGTGTCGACACGGCGCACCTGCAGACCGTGCCCGCGCAGCGCCTGCTCGGCCTGCGGCGCGATGCGACGCGCCTTCCCTCCTCCCGCGGAGGGATTGACGATCAGGCAGACGGGCGCGGCTTGCTCGGGCGGCACCGCGCAAGCGTAGTGCGCGGCGGTGCTGCGACGCCCGGCTCGACTGCGCGAGGCGCGCGCGGGCCCTCGCCGGCGCGAGCGCCCTTACCCGCCTGCGGCTGCCTTGGCGCGATCGCGCCTGCGCCTGCCGACGGCGGCGGCGATGCCGAGCGCCGCGATCACGACGAACAACCCGAGCAGGATGCCCGGCGCAAGGCCGAGGCCGCCGAACGGCAGCGAGATCAACTCGACGATGCCGAGACCGATCGCGAGCAGCACGACGATCAAGATGATGATCAAAATAATTCCCCGCACGCGCGCGAGGATCCCGGCCGACGCCGGCGGGATCAGCAGCCCCATCGCGCGCAGCGCGAGCATCTGCCTGCCCGTCGGCGGCGTCTGCCCGAGGCGCTCGACGGCGCTCTTCAGGTCGCCTGCACGGCGTTCGGCGAGCGCCAGCGACGCGTCGGCCATGCGGCGCAGTTGCATCCGCTCCTGCGGGCGTGCCGAGGCGATCGCGCGCTGGAAGAAGCCGCGCGCAGCCTCGGCGTCGAAGCGCTCGGCTGCGCGTGCGCCGAGGATCGCGAGCGCCGCGGACTTGTATTTGGTCTCCGCTTCGAGCTCCTCGTCCGAGCGCGTCTCGAGCGCCTGGATCGCCTCGAGGCCGCCGCGCTGCTCGATCCGGATCTGACGTTGCTTGGGTGCCATCGGCGCTCATTCTACGGTTTGCGCGTCGTGGCACGCGAGCGGTGTTCGACGCGCGCTAGATCCGGTTGCCCGCCGCGATGCGGGCAGTTATGCTCGGCGGATGGCATCTCGCACGTCGCTGACTGCCCGCACGCGGCTCGCACGGCTTTGCGCGTGCGCGGTCCTGCTGTTCGCCTACACGGGGCCCGCGGCCGCTACGGCGCTCGCCGCGAGCGGCGCGGTCAGCTCCGAAGGCGCCTTCAACCAGCTCAGCGAAGCCGCCACGAAAGAATCGACTCAGACGCAGAAAACGGAAACGACGGGGACGACGGGGACGACCGAACCGACGTCGAACTCGAAAAAAACGATCATCATCGCGCTGGTCGCAGCGGTCGTGCTGCTCAGCGCGATCGCCTACGTGATCGTGCGCGATGCGCGACGGATGGCTCCCGCCGGCGATCCACAGCTCGTCGAAGCGCGCTCGGCGCACGACCACGCCGCGCAATTGCGCAAGCGCCGCGCGAAAGCCAAGGCGGCACGCCGGCAGCGCAAGCGAACGCGCTAGTGCGAGACCCGCACGCGACGCGTGCGGCGAGAGGTGCTGCGAATGCGCCGCGGCGAGGAGGGAGGCGGCGATCCGTGCGGCCCGCGCCGCGGCCCGCGTGGACCCGGTCCGAAGGGCAGCGGGCGGCGCGGGTGCGGGTCGAGCGGTCCGGCCGGCAGCGTGCGCGAGCCGCCGTCGTCGTCGGAGCGGTCCGGCGGCTCTGGAGCGTGCAGCGCAGCGTCGTTGCGGAATGGCATCCACAGCATCAGCGCGGCGATCGGGAGCTTGATCACCGCGAGCAACACGATCAGCGTCCACAGCGGCATATCCCACTCGATGCTACTACTGCCCCGTGCATCCCGGAGCACCTCAGCGCGCCGAGCTCGAACAGCTGAGCGAAGCCGTCTCCGTCTGCCGGCGCTGCCCGCGTCTCGTGCAGTGGCGCGAGCAGGTCGCGCGCGAGCGCCGCGCGGCGTTCGCCGGCGAGGAGTACTGGGGGCGGCCGCTGCCGGGCTTCGGCGATACCGAGGCGCGCGTGCTCGTGCTCGGCCTCGCGCCGGCGGCGCACGGAGCCAATCGGACGGGGCGGATGTTCACCGGCGATCGCTCCGGCGACTTCCTCTTCGCCGCGCTCTGGCGAACGGGCTTCGCCAACCAGCCCACATCTGTCGTTCGCTCCGACGGCCTGGCGCTGCGCGATGCGCGGATCACTGCCGCCGTGCGCTGCGCGCCGCCGGCCAACCGCCCGACGCCGGGCGAGCGCGAGAGCTGTTTGCCCTGGACAGCGCGCGAAATGCAACTGCTCCCCGACGTGCGAGTGCTGCTGTGTCTCGGCGGCTTCGCGTGGGATGCGGCGCTGCGCCTGCTCGTCGAGCTGGGCGGACGCGGCGCGAAGCCGATTCGCCCAAAGCCGCGCTTCGGGCACGGGGCGGAGTGGACAGGGGACGAGGCGCCTTACGCGCTGCTCGGCTGCTTCCACCCAAGCCAGCAGAACACGTTCACGGGACGGCTGACGGAGCCGATGATCGACGGCGTCCTGCTGCGCGCGCGAGAGCTCGCGGGTCTGCCGACGCGCTAGCCTGCGCCCGAGCGCACTGCGCCTGTGTCGGCGCAGTCGCGCGTGGCGAGCGGATCGAGCGGCAGCCTGCCGGTCTCTCCCAGCCACGCCGTCAACGCCTCGCCGGAGAGCGGTCGGGAGATCAAGTAGCCCTGGCCCGTGTCGCAGCCGAGCTCGACGAGGCGCTCGAGCACGGCGGCCGTCTCGATGCCCTCCGCGACGACGTTCAGGCCGAGGTGCCGCGCGAGATCGACCGTCGAGCTCGTGATCGCCGCCGCGCGCGTGTCCTCGCACAGATTGGTGATGAACGCTTTGTCGATCTTGATCTCGCTCGCCGGCAGTTGGGTCAGGTAGGCGATCGAGGCGTTACCCGTGCCGTAGTCGTCGATCGAGACCCTCACGTGGCGCTCGCGCAAGGCCGCGAGCACCTCGGCGGCTCGCTCGGGATCGGCCATCGTCGCGCTCTCGGTGACCTCGACCGTCAGCCGCTTCGGCTCGACCCAGTGCTCGCGCAGCAGCATCTGCACGCGGTCGGGCAGGCCGAGATCGAGCAGGTTGCGCGCCGAGAGGTTGACCGACATGTCGAGCTCGAGGCCAAGCTCGCGCCAGCGCACCATCTGGCGCAGCGCGAGCTCGAGCACGCGGTCGGTCAGTGCGTCGATCAGCGCCGTCTGCTCGATCAGTGGCATGAAGCTCAGCGGCATCAGCAAGCCGTGCTCGGGATGGCGCCAGCGCAGCAGCGCCTCGACGCCGCACACGCGGTTGCTGTGCAGGTCGAGCTTCGGCTGGTAGTGCAGCTCGAACTCGTCGCGCTCGAGCGCGAGGTGGACCTGGCCGAGCAGCAACAGCCCGGCGGGGTCGAAGCTGTCGTGGCGCGCCGAGTAGACCTCGACGCGGCTGCGCTGCGAGCGCGCTCGGGCGAGCGCGGCGTCGGCGTGCTGCAGCAGCCGCTCGAGTGGATCTTCTTCGTCTTCGGCCACGGCCAGTCCAATGCTCGCGTCGACGTTCAGCGCGATGCCGTCGATCGTGATCGGCGACTCGAGCCCGGCCTGCAAGCGCGCAGCGGTCCTCAGCGCACCCGCGACGCCTTCGGCATGCGGGCAGAGGACGGCGTACTCGTCGCCGCCGATCCGTGCGAGCAGGACGTGCTCGCCGAGCTGTGAGCGCAGCCGGCGCGCGATCTCGCGCAGCACCTCATCGCCGGTCGTGTTGCCGAGCGTGCTGTTGATCTCGGTGAAGCCGTCGAGGTCGATCAGCAGCACCGCGAGCTTGCCCTTGTGCTCCGCTCGGCGCAGCGCAAGCTCGACGCGCTCGCGGAACAACGTGCGGTTGGGAAGTCCGGTCAATGGGTCGTAGCGCGCGAGGCGGTCGTTCTCGATCGACTGACGGCGCAACCGCAGCGAGGCCCGCGCGACGATCCGGAAGAGGATCGCCCACAGCAGCGCGAGCCCGATCGTGACGACGAGGACGATCACGCGCTTGTCGTGCGCGATCGCGGCGGCGATCGGCTTGTAGCTGAGGTAGATCTCAAAGGCGCCCGCAGGCTGCGCCGACGCGGCGAAACGCAGTGGAACGTAGACCTCGAGCAGTTGACCCAAGCCGACCTCGCTGACCGTCTCACCGTGCGGGCTCGGCGTGATCACCTGGGCGCTCTGCGACCGTCCCACCAATGCCTCTTCGAGGTCGCCGACGCCGGGGAACGTCCGCCCGATCAGGCGGTGGTCGTCCGAGTAGACGACCGTGTGCCCGATGTTCCAGATCTTGATCCGCGCGAGGTCCTCGGTCGTCGAGCGCGAGCGCAGCTGCTCGTCGAGCTCGCCGACCTCCGTCGGCGTCAGGCCGTGCCTGAGCTCGCCGGCCGTCAGCCGTGGCTGGATGCCGATCTCTGCGATCAGCCGCGCCGACTGGGTCGCGCTGGCGATGCTGTGATCCTCGACCTGGCGCTCGATCACGCTCGTCAGCGCGAAGCCGAGCACGGCTATCGGCACGAGGCTGAGCAGCGCGACGCGCTGCGTCAGCGTCAGCCGTCCCCCCAGGGCCCTGCAAGCGCGCACGAGTCGCATGGGAACTAGTCGGACACAATGCACGCACGCTCAAGCGCGGAGAAGCGAATCCAACGACTGTCGAAACCCAGGCGTGTCTCCAGCGCTCGTCGCTCGCCGGCCGCAGCTCGCTCGGCCGGGCTCTCAGCCGGGCGTCGCCGCGGCGGTGACGCGCGCGCGTCCACGCGCAGCGCGCACGGCCGTCTTCAACGTGCCGATGTCATAGGCACCCTGATGGCGGCGGCCGTTGAGGAAGAACGAAGGCGTCCCCGAAACGCCGCTCGCGTCTGCGCTCGCGACGTCCTCGGCGATGCGCGGGGCGTACTCGTGACGGCGCACGTCGCTCCAGAAGCGCTCGACGTCGAGCCCGAGCTCGTGCGCGATGCGATCGATGTCCTGCGGGTCGAGCGCATCCTGGTGCCCGAGAAATGCGTCGTACATCTCCCAGAAGCGACCTTGCGCGGCGGCGGCCTCGACGGCCTCCGCGGCAAGCTGCGCGCTGCCGTGCACGTCGTTCAGCGGCAAGTGGCGCCAGACGTAGCGGATGTCGTCGTCGGAGGAGGACAGCAGCTCGCGGACGACGGGCTCGGCCTGACCGCAGAAGGGGCACTCGAAGTCGCCGTACTCGACGAGCGTGACGGGAGCGTCTTCGGGGCCGCGGATGTGATCGCGCTCGGGGTCGACGTCGTCTGAGAGGTCGACCAGATCCTCCGCGGTGCGGCTGATCTGGCGTGCGCGCACGGAGCTCGGAAGGCGTTTGACGAAGCTGAAGACGGCCCACGCGAGCAGCGGCGCGAGGACCGCCGAGGCGAGCACGCCGAGCTTTGCCTCGTCCAGCCGCTCGCCGGAGAAGGCGAGCCCGGAGATCAGCAGCGATACGGTGAAGCCGATTCCGGCGACGGCGCCGCCACCGAGCAGCAGCGGCCAGCTGATCGGCGGCTTCGGGCCGTGGAGCTTCGGGCGCGAGGCGACCCACGTCGCGCCGACGATGCCGATCGGCTTGCCGAGCACGTAGGCGACGAGGATGCCGATCGTGATCGGAGAGGAGATCGCGTTTTCGAGCAGCGAGCCGGTCACGTGGATGCCGGCGTTCGCGAGCGCGAACAGCGGCACGACGACGTAGCCCGTCCACGGGTGCAGCCCGTACTGCAAGCGCTCGTTGAGCGAGATCGCCGAGAGCACGCCCTGTTGCGCCGTGCGCGCGAGCTCGGGCGTCGGTTGCTCGCGAAACGAGCGCGTCAGCTCGGTTGCGCGCTCGAGGTTCTCGCGAGACGGGGGAGAGGCGCTCATCGCAAGCCCGGCCACGAGGCCGGCGATGACCGGGTCGATGCCGGACTTGAACATCGCGACCCACAGCGCGACGCCGACGAGCACCGAGACCTGACGCCGCCAAGGCGGCGCGTAGCGCAGCGCGAGCAGCACGAGGCCGAAGCCGATCGCGGCGAGCAGCGCGGGGACGGAGAGGTGCTTCGTGTATGCCGTCGCGATCACGATCAGCGCGCCGAGGTCGTCGACGACGGCGAGCGTCAGCAGGAAGACGCGCAGGCGCGTGGCCACACGCGGCGTCAGCAGCGCGAGCGCGCCGAGCGCGAAGGCAGTGTCGGTCGACATCGCCGCGCCCCAGCCCTTCGCGCCTGGACCGCCGGCGTTGAACGCAAAGAAGATCGCGAGCGGCACGACCATTCCTCCGATCGCGGCGAGCACCGGGATCGCGATGCGCCTGCGCTCGCGCAGCTCGCCCTGGTCGAACTCGCGCTTGGCCTCGAGCCCGACGACGAGGAAGAAGAACGTCATCAGCCCCTCGTTGACCCAGTGGCGCAGATCTGCCGAGATGCCGCTGGCGCCTAGATCGATCGAGAGCTTCGTCGTCCAGACCGACTCGTAGTGCCCGCCGGGCACGTTCGCCCAGAGGAGCGCCGCGAGCGTCGCGCCGAGCAGGACGATCGCCGAGCCCGTCTCGGTGCTGAGGAAGTCGCGCACCGGCGTGGCGAGGTTGCGCGCCCACGCCGTACGGCCGACGAAGCTTGACGATTGGGCGCCGGCCATCGCGCGATTATCGCGGCCCGGGCAAGGGTGCGCATGACTACCCTAGGGTGGCTATGAGCGGCGCCGAGCACGACCGAGGATGTGGATGTCAGATCAATCCACTCCAAGGAGAACCAACATGCTCGACGCTCAGCTCACCAACGTCATCCCGATCCACGACATGGGATTGCACGAGGACTCGCTGTACATCGTCATGCGCTACGTCGCCGGCGGCGATCTGAAGACGCTGCTGACGAGCGCCGGGCCGCTCGACGCGCAGCAGGCGCGGAGGCGAACCTCTCGCTCGCGTGGGACAGCGAGGTCTCTGGACTGCACGCCGAGCTTCACCACATCGGCGGAGAATGGGCCGTGGTCGACGACGGGCTCTCGACGAATGGGACTTATGTAAACGGCGAGCGCATCAGCGGACGCCAGCGCGCCTGCGCGACGGAGACCGGATCCGCGTGGGGCGCACGGTGCTTGCATATCGCGCCGCCCAGGCGGCGCTCGTCCAGGAGACGGTCGCGGCGCGCGGATCTACCGAAGATCGAGCTGACGGAAGCCCAGCGCCGCGTGCTCGTCGCGCTCTGCAGGCCGTATCGCGACGGCACTTCGCGACTCCCGCGACCAATCAGCAGATCGCCGCGGAGATATTCCTCAGCGTCGACGCCGTCAAGATGCACCTGCGCTCGCTGTTCGCGAAGTTTCAGCTCTCCGAGCTCGCGCAGAACCAGAAGCGGGCCAAGCTGGCCGAGCAGGCGCTGAAGTTCGGCGTGATCTCGCCGCGCGATCTCGCCTGAGCTCGCTTGTTGTTTACATAACATGGATTATCGAGCGTTGAGAAAAGACTGTTTAGGTGCGCGAGTTTCGAACTTGCGCGGGCCAAGGTGTGACTGCGACATACGTCCTCCTAGTTGGAGTGCATCGCCCGGACCCCTCTCGGGACTTATTAATCAGGTAAGCGGAGGAGCGTCTATTCGCTCAGCGCGGGAGTACGGCAAGGTCGTGCTCGTCCCCTGAGCGCACCTTTCGAATGTGGCGGCCGATGCTACGCTCCGCCGAGATGTCGTCGCAGAACTCGCTTCTCTCGCTTCTCCTGCTCCCCCCTCGGGGGGAATAGCGCGTGGCGGCCGCGTAGCCGCATACCCAGCAGAGAGGAAACGGCAAAGCGAGAGAAGGAGCACGACATGATGGACGCTTCGGCGGGCAGCA
>DASZLB010000009.1:0-30960 GCA_035552575.1 Solirubrobacteraceae bacterium
GTCGTTGAACTGGTTGTTCGGCGGGCACTGCAGGTCATACGCCCAGTGGTAATCGGGCGCGACGACCTGCGGTCCGTCGAGGAACACGCTCGCTCCGTCGTGGTTCGTGTAGACGACTTCGAGGAACGCCGACGGTGAGACGACCTGGACTTTCGCGTCGACGCCGAGCGGCTGCCAGGCACCGGACGCGGCCGTCGCGATTTCCTTGCCGATGTTGTCGCCCTGCCCGACGTACAGCGTGAAGCTGACGGGCGTTTTGATTCCGGACTTGGCAAGTAGTTCTTTGGCCTTGTTCAGGTCCGTCGGGCGCGGCGCGCCGACCTTTGCGTCATACCACGAGTACGACGGCATCCACTCTCCGTAGTACAGCTTCCCGTAGTTGTAGGCGACCTTCTGCAGGACCGCTTCGTAGGGGAACGCGTACGTCAGCGCCTGACGGAAGTCCTGGTTCTTGAAGAACGGGTCTTTGCCGTTCAGCCACGGCTTGCGTTCGTTCTGCGGGAAGTTGAGCGTCTCGGCCTGGCGCGACTTGAACGACGCGACCGTGCAGCAGCCGTTGCCGACGAGGCTGTGCGCGGCCTGGTTCGTCAGGCCGAGCGTGATGTCCGCGGCGCCCGACTGTGCGTCGAGCAGCAGCGTTTCGTTGTCGGGGATCATGTTGAGGATGATCTTTTTCGTCTTCGGTGGTTCGAAGAAGTTCGGGTTCGCTTCGAGCACGAGCTGGTGGTTGGCCTGGTAGCTCTTGATCAGGTACGGGCCATAGCCGGCGGAGTGGCTCGCGAGCCATTCGTTCGGCGTCGCCTTCTTCACGCCACCGTGTTCTTCGACGAGCTTCGGGTCGTAGATCGCGCCAGCCGTCGGCGTCGAGAGGACCTGCAGCTGGTTCGGCGCCGGGCGCTTGTACTGGAAGACGACCGTCAGCGGACCCGTCGCCTTGACGGACTTGATCAGCGGCGGTGTGTAATCGGTTTCCTCGAGCACCGAGTAGCCGCCCTCTTCGAGCTTGATGTCGCGTTCGATCGACCACACGACGGCCTTCGCGTCGAGAGGGTCGCCGTTGGGGAACTTCAGGCCAGGGCGGATCTGGAACGTCAGCGTCTTGTTGCCGTTGCTGAACGCGTAGGACTTCGCGACGTACGGCTTGACCGCGCTGACGCCGAGGTTCTGCTGCGTCGTGCCGGCGACTTTGCCCGGTTCCTGCTCTACCTGCGTGAGCGTCGAGTACATCGCGCCGTCGAATCCCGGGTCCTGGTCGTTCGTCGTCAGGCCTGGGTCGAGCGTCGCGATCGGCACGGCGTTGTTGACGATCAGCGTCGCGTTCGCGTTGCTGACAGCTTTGCTGAGCCCCGAACCGGAGCTCGACGAGCTCGACCCGGAAGAGCTCGAGCTGGAGCTCGAACCGCAGGCTGCGAGCAGCAGCATCGCGAGCAGCGCCGCGATCGTGGCCGGGGCGAAGCGCATCGCGCGGGCGCCCGAACTTCTGGTGGATTTCATCGTGCCTCCATCGGTTGTGCGGGTCATCCGGCCTCCATCGCTAGTGCGGTTCGTCGGGGCGCTTCTTCGCGCTCGGCCGCTCGCGTCGAACCTACTCGACTCGTTGGCCCGCGGGCAACGTGCGTTTGACTCTTCGAGAGCGATCTCGAAGTGCTCGCGCCTGTCCACCCCGGCTCCAACGCCCGGCTCGACGGGCGAATGCGCATTTTACGTTTTGATGACGATCAGTCGATATGCAACCTATCTCGCGTCGACGCGGGCGTCAAGGACTGGCGCTCCAACTCCCCCGAGTGCTCCTTCGACACCTGTCGAAAGGCGTTCGACGGCGGTCGCTTGACAATGCTCAGACGGAGGACTACGTTCCAAATCGACTGATCGATATGGCTTTTTTTCGACCGCTTCGGCCGCGCGGTGACGCGCAGCGCCTATCAGCCGACTCCCAGTATCTCCCGCGCCTGCGCCGGCGTCGCGACGGGTCTGCCGACTGCGTCGCACAGCGCTTTCGCGCGCGCGACAAGCTGGGCATTGGAGGCGGCGTACTCGCCGGGCGCCGTGTAGACGACGTCCTCGAGACCCGTGCGGATATGGCCGCCGAGCGCGAGCGCGACGGCCATCATCGGGAAGTTGTGGCGGCCGATGCCGGTCACCATCCACGGCAGCTCGTCGGGCACGAGCGCGGCGAACGACATGATCGAGTCGACTCGAGCAGGCGCGCCGCCGATCACGCCGAGGACCATGTGCAGGAAGCCGGGTGCGCCGCGCGCGGTGCGCGCCAGGCGCGCCGCGGTCACGGCCATGCCCGTGTCGAAGCACTCGTACTCCGGCACGATCTCGCGCTCGGCCATCTCCTCCGCGAGCTCCTCGATCAGCGACTTCGGATTCATGAAGACGACGTCGTCGGGACCGAAGTTGATGCTGCCGCAGTTCAGCGAGGCGACTTCCGGCTGGGCCTCCAGCGAGCGGCGCCGCTCGGACGCCGGCGAGCCGAGCTTGCCGCCGGTCGTGAAGTTGAGCACGACGTCCTCGGTGCGCTCGCGGATCGCCTGCTTGATCGCGAGATAGTCCGCAGGATCCTGCGTCATCTCGCCCTCGACCGTTCGTGCGTGGACGTGGACGATGCTCGCGCCTGCGCTCGCGGCGTCGACGGCCGCGTCGATCACCTGCTCTCGCGTCGCAGGCTGGTTAGGGTTGCCGGTGACGATGCCACCGGCGACCGCACATGTGAGCATCACCCGATCGCTCATTTCGAGGATCGATCTTGTCTCGCCTGATCAATCACAGCCGCCTCCTTCCGCGCTCGTCGCGGCGCGCTTGCCACGGCGCGACATCTGCAATATACCGAACGCTGGACGTTCAGATCGAACGCAGCAAGGGCGCTGAGGCATGAGCTCAGGCCCGCTCATCATCGGTGCCGGCGAGGCGCCGGCATTGCGTCCGCAAGGACCGATCGAGCCCACCGGCAGGAGCTCTCCGCAGCGCGCGATGCGGGCCATGCGGGCGCTGCTCGGCGACCGCAGGATCGCCGTCCCGTTCGCCGTGATCGTGGCGCTCGTCCTGTTTGCGATCTTCGCCCCGCTGCTGTGGGACTACGGGCCCGACAAACAGGACCTGCTGCACTCGCTCGAAAGCCCGTCGTTCTCGCATCCGATGGGCACCGACCAACTCGGCCGCGACATGTTCGCGCGCGTCGCCGACGGCGCGCGAATCTCGCTGATCGTCGCGACGCTCGTGACCGTCGCCGGCGCGCTGCTCGGCGGGCTGATCGGTCTGCTCGCGGGGACGATCGGCGGTGTCAGCGACGGCGTCGTGATGCGAGCGATGGACGCGATCCTCGCGTTCCCGCCCCTGATCCTCGCGATGGCCGTGACGGTCGGGCTCGGAATCGGCCTGAACACGGCCGCGATCGGCGTCGCGCTCGTGTCGGTTCCGTGGTACGCGCGGCTGCTGCGCAGCGAGGCGCTGCGAATCCGCTCGCTGCCGTTCATCGAAGCCTCCTACGCGATCGGGATGAAGCGCTCGCGCGTGATCGCGCGCCACGTGATCCCGCACATGCTGCCGGTGCTGTTCATCCAGATGGCCGCGGCGTTCGGCTACGCCGTGCTCGGCCTCGCCTCGCTCAGCTTCGTCGGCCTCGGCGCGCAGGTGCCGACGCCCGAGTGGGGCGCGCTGATCACCGAAGGACTCTCCTACTCACTGACCGGACAGTGGTGGATCAGCATCTTCCCGGGCGTCGCGCTGCTGATCACCGTGACCGCCGCCAGCATGCTCTCCGACCGCATGCGCGACCTGCTCGACCCGCGCGGCGAGTACGCGAGGCTGTAGACGTGGGTGGCGTGGTCACAAGGCGCATCGTCGGCTCGCTCGGGGCGATCTTCGGCGCGACGATCCTCGCCTTCCTGATCTTGCGCGCGCTCCCGGGCAACCCGGCGCGACTGATCGTCGGACCGCTCGCGACGCCGCAGGCGCTCGCCTCGGTCAGCCATCAGATCGGCCTCGACAAACCGATCTTCACGCAGTACTGGCTGTTCATCTCGCACTTCTTCCAGGGCGACTGGGGTTACTCCTACGCCGACGGCAAGTCGGTCAGCTCGTTGATCGGTGAACGCCTGCCGGCGACGATCGAGCTGGCGATCTTCTCCTTTGCGATCACGATGATCTTCGCCGTGATCTTCGCGCTGCTCGTCACCTACAAGCGGCGGCCGATCGCCGACCGGATCCTGCGCGCGGTGTCCTATCTCGGCTTCGGCACGCCGCCGTTCTTCGTCGCGTTGCTGCTGCTGATCGTCTTCTTCCGCTCCTTGCACATCCTGCCGGGTCCCGAGGGACGGCTCGGGCTGCAGACGCCGCCGCCGCCGACGGTCACGCACATGTACACGCTCGACGCGCTGATCGCCGGCCAGTTCGGCACGTTCTGGTCCTCGCTCGAGCACCTGATCCTGCCGGGCGTCGCGCTCGGGCTCTCCTCGTTTTCGTTCATCGTGCGGCTGCTGCGAGCGAACCTGCTCGAGATCTCACGCGAGCCTTTCATCACTGTCGCGCGCGGTAAGGGGCTGCGCCGCTGGACGGCCTTTCGCCGCCACGCGCTGCCGAACGCGTTCCTGCCGACGCTGACCGCGGGCGGGCTCGTGCTCGGCGAATTCCTCGCCGGCAGCGTCTTGATCGAACGCGTCTTCAACTGGCCCGGGATCGGCTCGCTCGTGTTCGACGCGATCGTCAAGCAGGACTACGCCGTCGTGCAGACGTTCATCCTGCTCAGCGCCGTGATGTTCGTGCTCGTCAACCTGATCGTCGACCTGCTCTACGCCGTGATCGATCCACGCGTACGGATCCCCTCGGTGGCGACGTCATGAGCGAGCTCGCGCTGTCGGTGCGCAACCTCAGCACCGTGTTCGAGGACGGCGAGCGCACGGTGCACGCCGTGCGCGACGTGAGCTTCGACATGCGCCCCACAGAACGGCTCGGCGTCGTCGGCGAGTCGGGCTCGGGCAAGTCCGCGCTCGCTTTGTCGATCCTCGGCCTGATCGAGCCGCCCGGAAAGATCACCGGCGGCTCGATCTCGCTTGGCGAGCGCGAGATCTCGAACCTTTCCGACCGCCAGCTCGGCGCGGTCCGGGGCAAGGACATCGCGCTCGTGCTGCAGGACCCGATGAGTGCGCTCGACCCGGTCAAGACGATCGGCTCGCAGGTGATCGAGGCGATCGCCGCGCACGAACCGGAGCTGCGCCGCTCGGCGGCGCGCAAGCGCGCGGCGGAGCTGCTCGGCGAGGTCGACATCCCGCAGGCCGAGCGGCGCCTGGACGACTACCCGCACCAGTATTCCGGCGGGATGCGCCAGCGCGTCGCGATCGCGATGGCGATCGCGCACAATCCGAGCGTCCTGATCGCCGACGAGCCGACGACTGCGCTCGACGTGACGACGCAGTCGCAGGTGCTCGCGCTGCTCGACAGGCTCGTCGAGCAGCACGGCACGGCGGTGATCTTGATCACGCACAACCTCGGCGTCGTGTCGGACTTCTGCGACTCGATCGCCGTGATGTACGCGGGGCGCTTCGTCGAGACCTCCGGCGTCGATCACATCTTCCTCAACCCGACGCACCCATACAGCGAGGCGCTGTTGAAGTGCGTGCCGAACCCCGAGCGTCTGACCGACGGCCCGCTGCCGGCGATCACCGGCTTCCCGCCGGACCTCTCAGACCTGCCGAGCGGCTGCTCGTTCTCGCCGCGTTGCCCGGTCGGGCGCGACATCGCGAAATGCCACGAGCAGGCGCCGCTGCCGTTGCTCGTCGAGGGCGTAGCGGGGTCGGCTACGGTCGAGTGCCACTTCGCCAGAGAGCGCGCCGGCCAGGCCGAGGGCGTCGGCGAGGCTCGGCCATGAGCACGCCCGACACAACCATCGCCGAGGTGAAGCCGATCGCGCAGGGAGCGACGATCCTCGAGGCGCAGGGGCTCTCGAAGGCGTTCGAGGTGCGCAGTGAAGACCGCTTCGCGCGCAAGCACTCGGTGACCGTGCTCGACGACATCTCGCTCGGCGTGCGCAAGGGCGAGAGCTTCGGCCTCGTCGGCGAGTCGGGCTGTGGCAAGTCGACGCTCGCGCGTTGCCTCTTGCGCCTGCTCGAGCCGAGCGGCGGCCGTGTGCTGTTCGAGGGGGAGGACCTCGCCGCGCTCAGCCGCGAAGAGCTGCGCGCGATGCGCCGTCGGATGCAGTTCGTCTTCCAGGACCCGTTCGCCTCGCTCGACCCACGGATGACGGCAGGACAGCTCGTCGAAGAGCCGCTGCTCGTGCACGAGATCGGCGACCGCGAGGAGCGACGCCGCACCGTGCTCGAGATGCTCGCCGACGTAGGCCTGACCGAAGAGCAGGCCGAACGTCGCCCGCACGCGTTCTCAGGCGGGCAGCGCCAGCGCATCGGGATCGCTCGCGCGTTCGTGCTGCGCCCGGACGTCGTGATCCTCGACGAGCCGATCTCGGCGCTCGACGTCTCTGTGCAGGCGCAGGTGCTCAACCTGCTGCGCCGCCTGCAGACGCAGCTCGGGCTGACGTACGTGTTCATCTCGCACGACCTCGCGGTCGCGGAGTACTTCTGCGACCGCGTCGCCGTCCTCTACCTCGGACAGGTGATGGAGCTCGCCGACCGCGAGGTGCTGTTTCGCAAGCCGCTGCACCCGTACTCGGTGTCGCTGCTGTCGGCCGTGCCCGTTCCGCAGGCCGGCGGGCGCAGCCGCCGCGCGCAGCGCGCGCAGCCGATCGGCGAAATCAGCTCGATCGTCGATCGTCCGAAGGGCTGTCCGTTCGAGCCGCGCTGCCCGGTCGGGCATGGGCGCGATGTCTGCAAGGGCGAGCGTCCGCCGCTCACGCAGCACGCCGATCGGCATTGGGCCGCCTGTCACTTTCCGGGGGAGATGGCGGTGGCCGACGGCGAGGCATCCCAACAGCCGAGCGAGGTGCGACGATGAGCGCATGTTGCGCTTTGTCGGCAAAGCCTCCCCGGACGTCGGGCCGCGCTCGGTAGGCAAAGACGCGCGTGCTTCACGACCCGCGGCGCGGGAGATGATCGCTCGCCGCGAATGGCTGATCCTGCTCGCGGCCCTCGAGGGCGCGCCGGACGGGCTCGACCCCGTGCGGCTGCAGCAGAGCATGTTCATGTTCTCGCGATGTCCCGGTGTGCCGCTGTCGTCGAAGTATGCATTCGAGCCCGGTGTCTACGGCGCGATCAGCGACGAGCTCTACGACGATCTCGATCGGCTCGTCGGCGAGCGGCTGCTCGATGCCGTACCGGAGAAGGGCGCCCACTGGTCCCTTTACAAGCCCAGCGAGGCAACGTTCGAGCGAGCAAGGCGAATTCTGAGGCGGGCGGAAGCAGATGATCTTGTAGATGCGACGCGCCAACTGGCTGAGATCAAGCAGTACGTCTCGAGCGCCGACTTCGGGGAGCTGCTCGGGCGCGTCTATGCCGAGCATCCCGAGTTCGCAGTCAATTCGGTGTTTCACAGGGCTGCTGCCTGACGACCCGGTTCTGCGGTGACGCTGATCGCCGCGCTGCGCTGTCGGGAGGGCGTCGTCGTCTGCTCCGACAGCCTGCAGACGCGAGGTGCGCGCGGAAGGCGGCTCGCGCGATCCGCGCGCAAGGTGTACGAGCCGCGCCACGGTTGGCTACTGGCGACGGCCGGCGCTCAAGACGTCGCGCAGGAGTTCGCTCTTCGTCTCCAGAGAACGCACGGCCTCGCGCCGGATGCCGACAGGCTCGAACTGAAGTCTCAGCTTCAGGCGCTCCTGCGAGGGCTGCGCGAGGATCCGGGTATCGAAGGGCGAAGCGACCACGTCGAGCTCCTCCTGGCCTGGTGGCCAAGCGATGCGCACCAGCCCGTCGCGCTTCACCTGTTCAGCGCCGGCGCAGCCGAGTGGGTCGACGGTTGGGCGTTTGGCGGCACTGCGTTGGGCATCGAGATCGCAAGCTTCGCCGTGAGCACGATGCGGTACCTGGATCCGGCGAGACTGACATTGGAGCAGGCCCGAATGGTCGCGATGAAGATCCTGCGCGACACGATCGAAACCGGCGTGGAAGGCATCGGCGGCGATGTCCAGCTGGCAACACTCGGGCGGGGCGGGGTCGATGTGATCGGAGCTACCGACGTGCGACGGTTGCACGATGCCGTCGATCTATGGGAGAGGCGTTGCGCCGAGCTGTTGCGCGGACGCACCAGTCAAGTCATCCAAATCTACGACCGATGAGGTTCGACGTTCACCCCAGGACTGAAAGCTAGGATCGGGCGGGTTGCTGCTCTCGGCGCCGCAGGTCGCTCATGGGTGGAATCCCTGCCGCGAGGACGTCTGGGCGATCGACACGTACAGCGAGCCGCCGATCCTCACGCCGGGCACGAGCTGGGAAGCGCTCATCGCGCAAGCGCTCGCGCAGGCGTCGGCGGCGACCGGCATCACGTTCGTGCGCTCGCTCGACTTCGTCGCCGGCGCCGGGTGCGGCTTCGACGGCGCCAGCCGGCGTGACATTGCCGATCGGCTTCGCGCCGCAGGCGCCGGGCATCGCCGGCACGGGCGGGCCGACCGTCGGCGCCGGAGCGTTCGCGATCGCTGGCGAGGTCCATCTCGATTCACAGAAGCCATGGGAAGCCTCCGAGGCGCTGACCGTGCTGCTGCACGAGATCGGCCATGCGCTCGGGCTCGGCCATCCGCTCCCGCCGCCCGCGCCGAACCTGCTCAACGAGATCATGGACAGCGGCAACTACAGGTTCACGAGCTATCAGCCTGGCGACCTGTGCGGCCTGTTCGAGGTCACCTGGCAGCAACCGTGCGCCGGTGCGGCGGCCGTCGCGCCGGGGCAGGGAGAAGGCGGCACGCCGGTCGCCGACGCCGGCTAGCGAATCGGATCGGCCGATGACTTTTGCGCCCGGCGCTCGTCAAGGCAGATGGAAGCTCGACAACCGAACCCGAGCGAACACGGAGGCCGCCGTATGGACTGGAAGCTTGAACTGGTCGTCGTGCCCGTTGCCGACGTGGACCGTGCGAAGGCGTTCTACCTCGAGCAGGCGGGCTTCGAGCTGCTCGTCGACCACCGCGCCGGCGAGGACTTCCGCGTCGTGCAGTTGAACCCGCCAGGCTCGGCTTGCTCGATCGCGGTGATGAAGCAGCCCGAGCGCGCCGGCCAAGTGCTCGGATTGCACCTTTGCGTCGAGGACATCGACGCCGCGCGCTCGGAGCTCGTGGCGCGTGGAATCGACGTTAGCGACGTGTTCCACTTCGGCGAGAGCGGGCAGGCGCCCGGGCACGACTCGCAGCGGCGCAGCTACAACTCGTTCTTCAGCTTCGGCGATCCGGATGCGAACGGGTGGCTCGTGCAAGAGGTCAAACGCGGCTAGCCCGAAGGCCACAGCACGGTCCCCGGCGCGGTCATCTCAAGCACCGGATCGCCCTCCCGCCCGTGCCCGGCACGCGCCGCCGCCGCGGCCTCCTCGCCCGCGCCGGGGCTCTCGGACGCGAGCGCGGCGAGCTCGGCCCGTCGCGCCCGCGTCGCTCCCTCATCGAAGTCTCCGTCTTCGCCGAGCACGACGCCGTAGACCTCGCGCGCACGCGCGGCGCTGATCCAACCGTCGCGGACGTCGTGCAGCACGCGCTCGACATCGCGCTCGCACGGCGGTCCGTAGCCACCACCGCCGGACGAGATCGAGATGATCGTCTCGCCGGGCTGCAGGACGACGCGCGCCCACGCGTCGAGCTCGACGACCTCGCCGCCGGCCTTGCGCATCGCGGGGCGGCAGAGCGCGCCGGACTGCCCGCCGCGCACGCCGAGCGCCGGGTTGACGGTGCCGTCGGCCGCATAGAGCACCTCGAGCTCGGTGTCGACCGGCCCGTACTCGATGTACAGCGACGGCGCGCCGCGAAAGCGCCCGGCGCCCTCCGTGTCGGGCACGATGCGGTCGGCCCAGACGCGGATCGGGCGCAGCAGCTCGAGCACCTCCGTGGAGTCGCGCATCATCGAGCCGCCGTCGCTCGTCTCGCCGTTGGTCACCCAGCCGTCGCCATGCGGGTGCCCCGCGCCGCCCGAGTTGCCGAGGATCATCATGTCGACGAACGGCGCGTCGCCGTGACGCGGGTCGCGCCCGGACAGGCCGGCGACGGCCGGCGGGCACTCGGGCCCCGTCGAGGCCATGCCGAGGCCGTCTCGGAACTCGGCCATCACGCGCTGAACGATCCCGGCGAGGCGCTCGGCGATTCCGGACGTCGCCATCGAGCAGCTCGCCGGGTGCACGGGGATGCCGACGACGCAGTTCTCGCGCAGCAGCACCTTCACGGCGCGGCCGCTGCCGGTATTGCGCGGGACGGCGTCCTCGATGCTGTTGAACACGCCGATCAGCGCCGAGGTGACTGCCGTCGATTCGGTCAGGTTCAAGCCGCACGGCAGGCAGTCGGGGTTGTTGCGCAGGTCGATCTCGATCTCGGCCGCATCGGGGTCGACTGACACGCTCACCTCCAGCGGCACGCCGTGCTCGACGCCGCGCAGCGGTACTGCGTCGTGGATGTCGTGCCCGGTGCGCGTCCCCGCCGGCAGCGCGCGGACGGTCGCGCGCATGCGCTCCTCGGAGTAGTCGAGCCAGTCGGCGACGTAGCGGTCGAACGCGTCCCAGCCGACCTCCTCGCCAACCTTCAAGAGCTCGCGCTCGCCGACGCGAGCGGCGCCGATCATCCCGAGGTAGTCGCCGTACCAGTCCTCGGGCACGCGAATCCGCGACGTGCACATCCGCACGACGTCGTCGATGTCGGAGTAGCCCTCCTGGATCTTCACGCACGGGAAGATCAGCGCGCCCTCCTCGTAGACGTCGCGTG
Source organism: Solirubrobacteraceae bacterium (assembly GCA_035552575.1). Lineage (GTDB taxonomy): Bacteria > Actinomycetota > Thermoleophilia > Solirubrobacterales > Solirubrobacteraceae > Palsa-744. The sequence continues at coordinate 10,832 of DASZLB010000009.1, forward strand.
CCGTCGCCATCAGCGTCGTCGGTTCGGAGTTGCCGATGTCGGCCATGTGCGCCTTGACGACGGCCGTCGCGCGCTGGCGTCCCTGCTCGTCGATCACCGGGACGACGATGCAGTGGTCGCCCGCGTGCGAGTTGCCGTGGTAGGGCGAGTTGTGGATGAACGCGTCGCCGCGTCGCGGATGCGGATGCCACTTGCGCAGCCAACGGCTGATCGTGTCCGGACCCGAGATCACGTGAATCGGCAGCGACTCGGCCATCACGAGCATCTCGTGGTTGGCCGTGACGATGCAGCAGGAGAAGTCGCGCGCGGTGTTCAGCACGGTCGAGCGTGCCGTACGAAACAGCGTGTTCGTCATCTTCCGCGCGACGCCTTCCATGCGGTTCGTCATCACGGCGAGCGTGACGACGTCGCGCGGTGCTCCGGCGGTGTCGGGTCCTGCTCCGCGGCTCGCCACGGGCACCTCAGCTCGCCGCCTTGATCGTCGGCGCGGGGGAGCCGGCCGGCGCGAGCGCGCCCGGCTCGATCGCTAGGCTGCCGCTCGTCGTCCGTTCGGCGCGGGCGCCGGGGTTGAGCACGATCGTCGTGAACGACGACTCGACGATCGCCGGCCCGGCGAACTGCGCGCCGGGCGTCATCGACTCGAGGCGCAGGATCGCCGCGTTGACGGCGCCGATCCCACCGAAGTAGACGCTGCGCATGCCGGAGGAGCTGTGGCCGTGCTCGAGCGCGACCGTATCCTCGACGCCGCCGCGCAACGGGCAGTTCACGCGCGCGCGAAGGTTGATCACCTCGAGCACCGCGCGCTCGTCGCGCATCGCGTAGACCTCGTCGTGGATCGAGTGGAAGTCCTCGACGAGGTTGCCGGCGTGCTCAGGCGTGTCGAGGCGCGCCTCGCGCAGACGCACGTCGAGCTGCCAGACCTGATGGCGGTAGCGCGCCTCGGCGACGAACTCGATCTCGGCCTCGGCGCCGGCGCCGTTGCGCTCGGCGAACTCCTGGCAGCGCGCGCGCAGCCCGTCCAGCACAGCTTGCGCTCCGGCGTGGTCGAAACCGTCTGAGCTCGTGAACAGCGCCGCGGCGTACTCGCTCGTCAGGTCGGACATCAGCGCGCCGCGCGCGCTCAGCACGGCGCCGGCCTGAGGGATCACGACGCGCCGCGAGCCGAGCCGCCGTGCGATCGCGACGGCGTTCAGCCCGGCCGCGCCGCCGCCGCCGACGAGCACGGCGCTGCGCGGATCGACGCCCTGGTTGACGGTGATCTCCTCGATCGCCTGGACCATCCGCTCGGTCGCGACAGCCATGATCGCGGCCGCTGCCTCGCCGAGCGTCAAGCCGAGCGGCTCGGCGACCTGCTCCGAGATCGCGCGCTTGGACGCGGCCGCGTCGAGTGCCATCTTGCCGCCGAGGAAGTAGTCGGGGTCGATGTAGCCGAGCACGATGCATGCGTCGGTGACGGTCGCCTGCGTACCGCCGCGCGCGTAGGCGACCGGGCCCGGATCGGCACCGGCGCTCTGCGGCCCGACGTGCAACAGGCCGCCGGCGTCGATCCACGCGATCGAGCCGCCGCCGGCGCCGACGCTGCGCACGTCGACGGCGGGAAAGCCGGTGATGTGCCCCTCGTACTCGAGGCCGAGCCACGTCTCGCGCGTGACCGGGATGCGCCCGCGTCGCACGAGCGTCACGTCGTAGCTCGTGCCGCCCGTGTCGGCGACGACGGCGTCCTCGGAGAGACCGTCGAGCGCGGCGTAGTGGCGCCCCGCGATCGGCGCCATCGCGGGCCCGGAGTTGATCGAGTGGATCGGCTCCGCGGCCATGTCGGCCGCGTCGACGACGCCGCCGCTCGAGGTGACCATCAAGAGCCGCCCGCCGAACCCCTCCTCGCGCAGGCGGCCCTCGAGGTTGTCGAGGTAGCTCGTCATCAGCGGCTTCAGCGATGCGTCGATCGCGGCCGAGGAAGCGCGCCGGTACTCGCGCAGCGTCGGGTTGAGCGCGTGCGAGAGCGTGTACGGGACGCCCGAAAGGTGGCGCTCGAGCAGCTCACCGAGCGCCAGCTCGTGCGCCGGGTTGGCGATCGACCACAGCAGGCAGACGGCAACGGACTCGACGCGAGCCTCGCCGAGCCGCCGCAGCACCTCGACGGCAGCGTCCTCGTCGAGCGCCTGCACGACCTCGCCCTGGCTGCCGATCCGCTCGGCGATCTCGAACGTCAGCGCGCGCGGGATGTAGGGGTCGGGATAGCCGTAGCTCCAGTTGAACGGCTCCGTGCGCCCGCCCTCGCGCAGCAGCAGCATGTCGGGGTGACCGCGCGTGCAGAGCAGCGCCGTGCGCGCGGTCGTCCCGGTCAGGATCGCGTTGATCGCGCGCGTCGTGCCGTGGATGAACAGCTCGACCGAGCCGAGGAACGCCTCGAGCGCGACGCCGGCGTCGGCGGCCGCGAGCGCGATTGCGGCGAGGATCCCATCGGCGGGTTCGCGCGGTGTCGTCGGCGCCTTGTAGAGCCGAACGCGCTCACCTTCTTCGACGACGAGGTCGGTGAACGTGCCGCCGGTGTCCGCCGCGAGACGCATCGCGGCTAGCCGTCGCTTCGCGCGTCAGCGACGTTCTGGGCCGCCCCGAAAACCTGTTCGATATTTCGGAGCATGGACGGATACAACGTACCAATCCTCCCATTGTCGCGCAAACGGGGCGAGCTCTGTTCCCGACCTCGCGGCGACTCGGGGACTCGGCACCTCGCCGGAAGCACGGAGCGCTCAGCGAGCGACGGCGCGCGCGTTCGCCGTAGCGACCTCGCCGAGCAGCATGCGGATCACCTCGTCGCGGATCCGCTCGCCGTCGAGCGCCGCCTCGGAGGTGAGCGCCTGCAGCGCGAGCCCGTTGAGCAGCGCGTCGAAGCGCCAGCTCCACGGGATCGACCCGTCATCGTCCTCCGGCACGAGCCCCTCGAGCGCGCTGTCGATCAGCTCGTACCACGGGTTCAGCCGCGAGTCGATCGTGTGACGCAGGTCGGCCAGACGCACGGCCTCGCCATAGGCATTGATCCATACACGCCAGGTCTCGGTCGTCTCCTGGCCTTCGCCGAGCGCGCTGTCGAGCAGCGCCGCAAGCCGCTGGCGGCCGGGCGCGATGCCTTCGATCGCCTCGCGCATGCGCGCCTGCGCCCGCTCGGAGACGAACACGAGCGCCTGCTCCAGCAGGTCCTGGCGGTTGGCGAAGTAGTGGTTGAGCATCCCCGTGCTGACGCCCGCCTCCTCGGCGACCATCCGCATCGTCGTGCCTGCGAAACCCTCGCGCGAGATCACGGTCGCCGCGGCACGGCAGATCTGCTCCCGTCGTATCGGCCCCATCCCGAGCTTTGGCACAGCGCCCTTTCCGTCGTTTCTTCGCAAAGCTCGCCGTCGCCGGGTCGGCTGCGATCGAGCTTGCGCTGAACGGTGATCTTTCCGTCCGCGACAAGCGGATCCTACCTGCTGAGCGGGCGCCCTATTCGGGTCTTTCAACTCGCTTGCACGCGCCGGTGCTCGTCCATATAGTCGCATATCGAGTGATCGATTTGCAAAAGGCTGGACCGATCGAAGGGAGCCCCAAATGAGCATCGAGCGCCTTGTCAACAACCCTGGATCGGGCTTTGCGGAGGCCGTCACGGCCGTCGGCCCGGGACGTGTCGTGTACGTCTCGGGCTGCGTCGGCTTCGGGCCCGACGGCAACGTCGTCGAGGGCGGGATGGGCGCCGAGGCAGCTGCGACGTTCGACAACATCGAGCGTGCGCTGCAGCAGTCCGGCGCCGACTTCTCGCAGATCGTCAAGATCAACGCGTTCGTCACGAACCTCGACGAATACGCCGATTACGCGGCGGTGCGCAGCGAGCGCTTCGGCGAGAAGCTGCCGGCGAGCGCGACGGTGCAGGTGGCGGGTCTGCTCGTCGGCGCGCAGATCGAGATCGACGCCGTCGCGTTCGTTCCCGATGCTTGATCTCGCCCGGCGGCAAGATTGCCGAACCGCACGTCGGGAGATATTCTAAACCGATCAATCGATATTGTTCTCGGATAGCCTATAGTCCGCCGCTACCCGAACGAGGTGGAGAGTGCGCTGCGCAATCGATACCGGAGGCACCTTCACGGATCTCGCTCTCGAGCACGAGAACGAGGTGCGGATCTTCAAGTGCTCGACCACGCCTGAGGACCCGATCGTCGGGATCCTCGAGGTCCTCGCCCTCGCCGCAGAAGGCCTTGGCATGGACCGCGCCGAGCTGCTCGGCGCGATCACGATGCTGATCCACGGCACGACCCGCTCGACGAATGCGGTGCTGACCGGCAACACCGCCAAGACGGCGCTGATCACGACGCTCGGCCACTGCGACATGCTGCTGCTGCGAGAAGGCGGCCGCGGCCGCGCGTTCGACTGGAGCGTCGAGTACACCGACGCGTATATCCCGCGCGCACTCACGTTCGAGGCGCCCGAGCGAATCGACGCGCAGGGCGACGTGCTGCGCGAGCTCGACGAGCCGGCCGTGATCGAGATCATCGAGCGTCTCGCCGAGCAACGTGTCGAGGCGGTCGCCGTCTGCCTGCTGTGGTCGATCGTCAACGCCGCGCACGAGTTGCGCATCGGCGAGCTGCTCGAGCAGCACCTGCCTGGCGTCCCCTACACGCTCTCGCATGCGCTGAATCCGACGCTTCGCGAGTACCGGCGGGGCTCCTCGACCGCGATCGACGCGTCGCTGAAGCCGCTGATGAGCGCGTATCTCGACAACCTCGAGCGCGGGCTGCGCTCGTCCGGCTTCGACGGCGAGCTGCTCGTGATCTCGACGAGCGGCGGTCTGATGCACGCGCGCGAGGCGGCGAAGGTCCCGATCACCTCGATCAACTCAGGGCCCGCGATGGCGCCCGTCGCGGGGCGCCACTTCGCGCTCGCCGCCGATGCCGGCGCCGAGGACGCGATCGTCGCCGACACCGGCGGTACGAGCTACGACGTCTCCGTCGTGCGTGGCGGGCGGATCCCGATGACCCGCGAGACGTGGCTCGGCGAACCGTTGACCGGTCACATCACCGGCTTCCCGGCAGTCGACGTCAAGAGCATCGGCGCCGGCGGCGGCAGCATCGGCTGGATCGACGACGGCGGCCTGCTGCACGTCGGTCCGCAGAGCGCCGGCGCGAACCCGGGCCCGGCAGCCTACGGGCGCGGCGGCGAGCTACCGACGGTGACCGATGCATGTCTCACGCTCGGCTACCTCGACCCCGAGCGCTTTCTCGGCGGCGCGATGAGACTGGACGAGCAGCGAGCGCGCGCGGCGATCGAGCGTGACGTCGCGCAGCCGCTCGGCCTCGACGTGCACGAGGCCGCCTCCGCGATGCTCGCGCTCGCCACCGAGCACATGGTCCAGGCGATCACGGAGATCACCGTCGACGCCGGGATCGACCCGCGCCGCGCCGTGTTGATCGGCGGCGGCGGCGCGGCTGGCCTGAACAGCGGCGCGATCATGCGCCGGCTCGGATGCCGCGCGCTCGTGATTCCCGAGACGGGCGCGGTGCTCAGCGCGGTCGGCGCGCTGATGGCCGACCTCAGCGCCGAATTCTCAGCGGCCTGCTTCACCTCGAGCGAAGCGTTCGACGCCGCGCGCGTCGACGGCGTGCTGGATGGGCTGCGCGCACGCTGCGAGGAGTTCGCGGAGCAGATCGGCGCCGAGCAGCACGCCGTCGAGCTGATCGCCGAGGCGCGTCTCGCGCGCCAGGTCTGGCAGATCGACGTGCCGCTGCGCGCCGCGCGCTTCGGCGCGGGCCCCGAGGCCGAGCAGATGCTGCTCGAGGACTTCCGCCGGCTGCACGAGGAGATCTTCGCCGTCCGCGACGAGCATTCGGCCGTGGAAGTCGTCGCGCTGCGCGCACGCGTCCTCTGCCCGCTCGAAAGCCGCTCCGAAGGGCGCCTGACGGGAGTCGCGCAGGGCTCGGACTCCGAGCGCGAGATCTACTTCTCCGGTCACGGCCTCTCGCGCGCACGCGTACGCCCGCTCGCGGCGCTCGCGCCCGGCGAGACGCTCGCGGGGCCGGCGATCGTCGAATCGCCGCTGAGCACCGTCGTGCTCGAGCCGGGCACGCTCGCCGAGCGCCGGCCGGGCAGCGGGCTCGTCGTAACGCTCGAGCAGGCGAACATCCGAAAGGAGGGCCGCGCCGGTGTCCACGCCGCCAATCGCTGAGCAGCCGACGCGAGGCGAGCGCTTCGACCCGGTCGCGCTCGCGGTCATCACGAGCAGGATCCAGGGGATCGTTCGGCGGATGAGCAACACGCTCTTTCGCACTGCGCGATCGTCTGTGCTGAACACTGCGCGCGACTTCTCCTGCTGCGTCGTGACCCGCGATCACGAGCTGCTCGCAGCCGCCGAGAGCCTGCCGATCCACGTGATGAGCGGCCCAGACCTCGTCTCGGCTTCGCTCGCGCGGCTGCACCCGAAGCTGCGCGCCGGCGACGCCTACCTGCACAACTCGCCCTACCACGGCAACTCGCACGCCGGCGACCACTGCATCCTCGTGCCGATCGTCGGCGCCGACGGAGAACACCATTTCACGGCGGTCGTCAAGGCTCACATGGCCGACATCGGCAACTCGCAGCCGACGACGCTGTGGGCGAGCGCGCGCGACGTCTACCACGAGGGCGCCGTGATCTTCCCCGGCGTGAAGGTGCAGCAGGACTATGAGGACATCCCCGACATCATCGAGATGTGCCGGACGCGGATTCGCGTTCCCGAGGTCTGGTATGCCGACTACATCGGCATGGTCGGCGCCGCTCGCATCGGTGAGCGCGAACTGCACGGCCTCGGCGAGGAGCTCGGCTGGGAGACGCTGCACGAGTACACAGCCGCGTGGTTCGACTACAGCGAGGAGATGATGGCCGGCGCGATCAGGCGGATGCCTGCCGGGCGCAGCGTCGCGCACAACAAGCACGATCCGCTGCCGGCGGCGGGCGCCGAGGACGGGGTGCCCGTGAAGGTGATCGTCACCGTCGATCCCGGCGGCGCGCGCGTAGCGGTCGACCTGCGCGAGAACCCCGACTGCCTGCCGTGCGGGATCAACCTGACCGAGGCGACGAGCCGCACTGCCGCGATGATCGGCGTGTTCAACAGCCTCCCGATCGCCGTCCCGCAGAACGCCGGCAGCTTTCGCCGGCTCGACATCGAGATTCGCGAGAATTGCGTCGCCGGCATCCCCGTGCATCCGGCGAGCTGCTCGACGGCGACGACGGGGATCGCCGACCGCGTCGCGAACGCGACGCAGCGCGCGATCGCCGAGCTAGCCGACGGCTTTGGCATGGCCGAGACCGGCACGCTGACGGCGTCCGTCGCCGACATCTCGGGCAAGGACCCGCGCCACGGCGATGCGCCGTTCGTCAACCTGATGATCCTCGGGCTGACGTGCGGCGCCGGTCACTCGCGAGGCGACGGCTGGCTCGTCTCGGGCGAGGTCGGCGACGGCGGCCTGATGATGCGCGACTCGACCGAGGTCGACGAGTTGCTCTATCCGATCATCGTCTGGGCCGACCGGATCGTCGCCGACAGCGGCGGACCGGGCCGCTTTCGCGGCGCGCCTGCGTGCTACGTCGAGTACGGCCCGGCCGGCGCCGAGATCGAGGCGATGTGGTCGACCGACGGATACGTGCATGCCGCGCTTGGCGCGCGCGGTGGCTACCCGGGCGCGCCCGCGCGCCAGTTCCTGCGGCGGGCGGACGGCAACGTCGAGCCGCTGCCCGGGTGGGGCGAGCAGACGCTCGCGCCTGGCGAGACGGTGCTCGCCACCTCGGCCGCCGGTGCCGGCTACGGTCCGCCGTGGGAGCGCGAGCTGCAGCGCGTCGTGCGCGATGTCGCGGACGGCTGGGTCAGCCCCGAGCAGGCCGAGCAGGTCTACGGCGTGGTCGTGCGCGACGGCGAGCTCGACGCGAAGGCCAGCGAGCGCCGTCGCGCCGAGCTCGCGGGTACCTCCGTGCCCGTGCCGGAGCTGCTCGACGTCGAGCAGCGCTCACGCGAGATCGCGGATCGGCTGGCGCCCTACGTGCTTGCGGCAGAGCCCGCGCGATGAGCGCGTCGAACGCGCGGATCACCTGCGACATCGGCGGCACGTTCACGGACGTCGTCGTCAGCGACGAGCGCGGGCGGATGACGATCGCCAAGGCGCTGACGCAGCCGGCGAACCTGTTCGACGGCCTGCGCGCGGCGCTCGAGCGCGCCGCGGCTGAGCTGGCGGAGCCGCTCGGCGGGCTGCTCGGGCGCACGTCGCTGTTCATCTTCTCGACGACGCAGGCGACGAACGCGATCCTCGAGGGCACGACGGCGCGCACGGCGTTTCTCTGCACGGAGGGCTTCCCGGACATCCTCGTGCGCCGCGAGGGCGGCTCGTTGCGCCCGTATGACTACAGCCGCCCGTTCCCGGAGCCGTACGTCCCGCGCCGTCTGACGTTCGAGATCGCCGAGCGGATCGACGCGGACGGCAACGTCGCCCGGGCGCTCGACGAGGCCGGTGCCGTCGCACAGCTCGCGCGCGCACGGGAACTGGGTGCCGAGGCGGTCTCGGTCTGCCTGCTTTGGGCAACCGCGAACCCGGCACACGAGCTCGCGCTCGGCGCGCTGATCGAGCGCGAGCTGCCGGGCCTGCCGTACTCGCTCTCGCACCAGATCAATCCGATCGTGCGCGAGTACCGCCGCGCCTCGGGTACCGCGATCGACGCTTCGCTGAAGCCGCTGATGCAGCGCCACCTGCCGGAGATCGCCGCGGGGCTGATCGACGAGGGCTTCACGGGCGAGCTGCTCGCTGCGAGCTCGGCCGGCGGCGTCGTGCCGATGGGTGAGCTGATCGACAGCCCGCTGTGGTCGGTGCGCTCGGGCCCGTCGCTCGCGCCGGTCGCCGCACGCACGGTCGCCACCGTGGAGACGGGCAGCGGCGACGTGATCGTCTGCGACACGGGCGGCACGAGCTTCGACGTCAGCCTCGTGCGCGAGGGCGATCTCGTGTTCACGAGCGAGACGTGGCTCGGCGAGCCGTTCGCCGGTCACCTGACGGGTCTCTCCTCGGTCGACGTGCGCTCGATCGGTGCCGGCGGGGGCTCGATCGCGTGGGTCGACCCCGGCGGCCTGTTGCGCGTCGGACCGGAGAGCGCACGCGCCGACCCCGGCCCGGCCTGCTACGGGCTCGGCGGTACGCGCCCGACGGTCACCGACGCGGCGCTCGTGCTCGGCTACATCGACCCGGACCGCTTCCTCGGCGGCAAGATGGCACTCGACGTGGGCGCCGCCGAGACGGCGCTCGCGGGGCTGGCCGAGGCGCTCGGGATCGGCTCGCGCGAGGCGGCGCACGCGGTGCTCGCGATCGCCAACGAGCGGATGATCGCGGCGATCCACGAACTGACGGTCAACGAGGGCGTCGATCCGCGTGACTCGACGCTCGTCGCGGGCGGCGGCGCGGCGGGGCTGACGATCGCCGCGATCGCACGCGAGCTGGGCTGCCGCGAGGTGCTGATCCCGCGCGCAGCCGGTGTGCTCTCGGCCTTCGGCGGCCAGCACTCCGACATCGTCCGCGAGATGACGGCGCCGCACGTGACGAACTCGAAGGGGTTCGACTTCGCCGGGGTGCGCGAGACACTCGCGGGCCTGCGCGAGCGGATGCATGCGTTCGAGGCCGAGTTGCCACAGGGCCTCGGCGGCGAGGTGCGCCGTCGCTACTTCGTCGAGGCACGCTATGCCTACCAGGTGTGGGACCTGTCGATCCCGCTCGAGGGCGACGGGGTCGAGGACGAGGCGGCGCTGCAGCGGCTGATCGAGAGCTTCCACGACGCGCACGAGCGGATCTTCGCCGTGCGCGAGCCCGGTCAGAAGATCGAGTTGAGCCAGTGGAAGGGTCGCGTGTCGGTCGAAACGGTCAAGCCGCCGCTCGCTGCCGAGCGCGGCGAGCTCGCGGACGGCGCCGGTGGCACACACGGCCGCGTCGCGTTCTTCCCGGAGCTCGGCGAGGTCGAGATCGCGGTGCACCTCGGCGGTGAGCTCGCGGCCGGTAGGAGCATCGCCGGCCCGGCGCTGCTGATCGAGCCGGAGACGACGATCGTCGTCTACCCGGGCTGGTCGGCGCACGTCAGCGAGCTGGGCAACTACAGATTGGAGCTCGAAGATGCCTGAGCGCGAGCTCGACCCGACGCTGATGGCGGTGCTCGCACACCGCTTCGAAGCGATCGTGCGCGAGATGACGAACACGTTGTTTCGCACGGGGCGCTCGTCGATCATCAACATGGCGCGCGACTTCTCCTGCTCGATCATCACGGCCGAGGACGAGCTGTTCGCGGCGGCCGAGGGGCTGCAGGTGCACGTGCTCGGTGCGGGACTGCAGACGCGCTCGATGCGCGAGCTTCACCCTGACCTGCGCGAGGGCGACGCGTACCTGCACAACGACCCGATGCTCGGCAACACGCACACCGCCGATCACACGATCCTCGTCCCGGTGTTCGTCGCGGGCGAGCACCTGTTCACGGCCTCCGCGAAGGCGCACCAGGCGGACTGCGGCAACGCAGAGCCCTCGACTTATGTGGCCTACGTCGAGGACGTCTACGCGGAGGGCGGGCTCGTCTTTCCGTGCGTCAAGGTCCAGCAGGACTACGAGGACATCGACGACATCATCCGCATGTGCCGCCGCCGGATCCGCGTGCCGGAGGTTTGGTACGGCGACTTCCTCGCGGCCGTCGGCTCGGCGCGGATCGGCGAGCGACGCGTCAAGCAGGTCGTCGAGCGCTACGGCGTGGAGACGATCAAGGCGTTCGTCAAGGAGTGGCTCGACTACTCCGAGCGCGTGATGGATCAAGCGATCCGCAAGCTGTCGGCGAAGCGGCTGCACGCGCGCGGCAAGCACGATCCGATCCCGGGTCTGCCCGAAGGCGTCGAGGTCAACGTGACGATCGACGTCAAGTCCGACGAGGGCAAGGTCGTCTTCGACCTGCGCGAGAACCCCGATTGCATCCCGTTCGGGCTGAACGTCTCGGAGTACTGCGCGCGCGGCGGCTGCACGATCGCGCTGCTCAACTGCCTGGAGGAGGACGTGCCGCGCAACGCAGGCTCGTTCCGCCGGATCGAGGTGCTGCTGCGCGAAGGCTCGATCGCGGGCGGGCTGGTCGAGCCCTACTCCGCGTCGATCTCGACGACGAACGTGCTCAACCGGATCATCAACTCGGCGCAGAGCGCCTTCTGCCAGCTCGGCGAAGGCGAGGGGCTGGCGGAGGGCGCAGGCGCGATGGGCGTCGGCTACGCGGTCTTCTCGGGCACGTATCCGAGCGAGTCGGGAGGCGCCGGCGAGCCGTACGTCTCGGAGTTCGTGATCGGCAACAACGGCGGGCCGGCCTCGCCACACTGCGACGGCTGGATCACGTACGCGATGCCGGACTGCTCGAAGACGATCTACATCGACAGCGTCGAGATGCTCGAGCGCACGTACCCGCTGCAGTTCCGCTCGCTGCGCCTGCTCGCGGACTCCGGCGGCGCCGGGCGTCTGCGCGGCGGTCCGGCCTCGGAGGTGATCTACGGTCCGCGCGCGACGCCGATGCGGGTCTTCTACATGGCCGACTACGCGATTCACCCGGCCGCGGGCGTGCGCGGCGGGTTGCCCGGAACGGCGGCATCCGCAAACGTGATCGCCGCAGACGGCGCCGAGCGGCAAGTCGAGCCGATCGGCGACTCTCTGCTTGCGCCTGGAGAATGGATCCGCGGGATCGAGGCCGGCGGGGGCGGCTACGGCGACCCGCTGCAGCGCGAGCCGGAGGCGGTGCTCGGCGATGTGCTCGAGCGCTGGGTGACGCTCGAGGCGGCGGGCGCGGTCTACGGCGTCGTGCTCGAGCCGAGCGGCGACGCGTCGGGCTTCACGCTCGATCTTCTTGCCACGGAGCAACGACGCGCAGAGCTGCGCGAGGCACGCGCGGCCGGCGGCGGAGCCTGAGCGGGACGGCGATGCCCGAGCGAGATCTCCGCCGCAGCGCGCTCTTGCATCCCTTCCCTCGCAACGTTATGCTTGGCAAACCAATCAGTCGATATGCGAAACGGGAGCAGTCCGTCAGGGAGCGGCGGGCGCCTGTTGGAAGAGCGAGGTCTGAGTGTCTGAGGGCGAGCTGACGGCGATCGAGCAGTCCTACCTGGAGCGCACGCAGGCGTCGGCGCGCCTGATGGAGCGCGCGGGCAAGTTCATGCCGAGCGGGATCACGCGTACGCTCGCGTGGTTCGCGCCGTACCCGATCGTGTTCGAGCGTGGCACGGGCGCAAACGTGTTCGACGTCGACGGCCACCGTTACCTCGACATGTTCAGCAACGGCCTGAGCCTGATGCACGGTCACGCCTTCGCGCCGATCGACGCCGCGCTGCGCGAGGCGCTTTCGCGCGGGACGGCTTGGCCGGGCGCCTCCGACGCGCAGGTCGACTTCGTCGAGCTCCTCTGCAAGCGTGTGCCGGGCGCCGAGCGCGTGCGTCTCACCAACACGGGCACGGAGGCGACGATGCTCGCCGTCAAACTCGCGCGCCACAAGACCGGACGCCCCGTCGTGATCAAGGCTTGGGACGGCTACCACGGCTCCTACGACGACCTCGAGGTCGGCTTGCAAGGACAAGACGAGGATCCTGGACGCGTCGCGCTGGCGACGTTCGGCGAGCTCGACACGTACAAGGCCGCGCTCGAGCGCAACGCCGGCAAGGTCGCGGCGATCATCGTCGAGCCCGTCCAGTACACGGGCGTCGTCACGCCGCCGCCGGACGGCTTCTTGGCGGAGCTTCGCGAGCTGGCGCGAGCGGAGAACGTGCTGTTCGTGCTCGACGACTGCCTGATGCTGCGGCTTGCCGAGGGCGGCTCGACGGAGCGCTTTGCGATCGGCACCCCCGACATCACGTGCCTCGGCAAGTGGGTCGGCGGCGGCCTTCCGGTCGGCGCGATCACATCTTCGCAGGAGCTGATGAGCCCCTTCGACCTGGAGCAGGGAGGGTCGCTCTACCACGGTGGCTCGTTCAACGGCAACCTGCTCGGCTCGGTCGCCGGGACGATCGCCGTGCGCGACCTGACGGCGGTCGAGATCGCCCGGATCGATGCTCAGTCGGAGCGCCTGCGCGCAGGTCTCGCCGAGGCCGCGAGCAAGGTCGGCGTGGCGATTCGCACCTCAGGCGTCGGCTCCGTCTTCGGTCTCTATGTGCTCGACGGTCCCGACGGCGAGATCGACTGGAACGCGTCGCGGCTGCTGCATCTCGCGGCCGTCAACCATGGCGTCTACTACGGCACCGGCGGCGAGTTCGGCCTGTGCACGGCGACGACCGATGACGAGGTCGACGAGGCGCTCGGCGGGCTGAGCAGCGCGCTCGCCGATCTTGCGCGCGAGAGCGCCGCGGTCGGAGCCGTCTGAGGTCAGCTCACACTCGAACGACGCTGACGGGCTGCGCGAAGTTCGAGAAGTCGGCGTCCTGCGTCCAGACCTCCGCGTCGTTGACGAGCGCCGTTGCGGCGATCCACGTGTCGTGCACTCGCGGCTTGCGGCCTTCGGCGAGCACGTTCGCCGAGAGCTGGGCATATGCGGATGCGGTGCGCTCGTCGATCGGCAGGGCGCCGGCGACCAAGCGCACCTCGCTCAGCGTTCGCAGACGCTGACCGCGCGTCTCCGCATCACGAGCCATCAGCACTCCGAGCTCGAGCTCGGCGATCGAGACGACCGAGACGGCGACGTCGTCGGGCAGGGGGCGCCTGAGCGGGCACGTCTGCTCGCGCGCGATCAGCACAGACGTGTCGAGGATCGCTCGGCTCACTCGGTCTCGACGGTCTGCTCGCGAAGCACGGCGAGATCTTCGAGCAGGCCGGCATCGGCCGGGGCCTCGCGCAGGACACGTTCCATCGCCGGACCCGACGCCCACACAGCGCGCTCGAGCGGAGCAAGCTGCGCGACCGGACGACGGCTGACCGTCACGCGGAGCCGCTCTCCGGCCTCGACGCGGCGCAGGACGCTAGCCATGTGATTGCGTAGATCGCGCGCCGATACGTCGCCCACGCACATATCGTAGCGCTCATGCTACGCATCGCGCGATCCGTGTCGGTTGGTATGCCGCGTAAGCGCGATGAAGTCGATCGCTCGCGTCACCTGAAGAGCGATCTTGCGCGTTCGTTGTGCATGAAGCCAAGCGATCTCTCGGTCGGTCCCAGCACCTCGTACTCCAATCCGACGGCCCCGTCATAACGGGACGCGTGCAGCTGCTCGAGCAGATCCCAGATCGGCAGCGCTCCGGTGCCGGGAGCGCCGCGCCCCGGATGATCTGAGATCTGCACGTGCCCGATCCACTCGCGGTCGCGCTCGATCGCATTCGATGGGTCATCGCCTGCGCGGGCGACGTGGTAGAGGTCGAGCAGCAGGCCGAGCTGCTCCGCGTGCTCCGAGCCGGCGGCTTCGATCAGGGCGACGGCCGCGGCCGGCGTCGGCGCGAGGAAGCCGGGGTTCTCGATCGCGTTGAGCGGCTCGAGCAGGATGCGCCGCCCGTTCTTGCGGGCGACGGGTGCAAACGAGCGCAGCGCCGAGACGATTGCGGCGCGCTGGCGCGGCTCGGGCATGCCAGGGAGCGCGCGGCCGACGAGCAGGTTGAGGCTCGGCGCGCCGATCGCAACGGCGAGCTCGACTGCCTCGCCGAACGCCGTCTCGGCCTCTTCGCGCCGCGTGTCGTCGTTGACGAAGCCACGTTCCCCGGCCGCCGTGTCGCCTGCGGGACAGTTGAGCAGCGCGACGCGCACGCCTGCGGCCGCGACTGCGTCGGCGAGCCCGTCGCGGCTGCGCGCGTCCTCGGGCCACGCGCTTTCGATCGTCGTAAAGCCCGCGTCCCGCGCCGCCGCGACACGCTCGAGGTAGGGCAGCTCGGGGAACAGCCACGAGATGTGGGCAGACCAGCGCATGCTCACGGAGCAGCCATCATCGCGCTCGGTCGCCGCTCTTGGCGAGCAGCCGTCCGCGAGGCGACGCCGTCAGCTCGCCGGCACGAACGCGATCGCTTCGATCTCGACGCGCGCATCGGCGACGAGCCCTGCAACCTGCACGGTCGCGCTGCTCGGCGGCGTGCCCGCGAAGGCCTTGCCGCGTGCGACGTCGTAGTCGGGGTAGAACTCGGTGCCCGTGACGAAGCCGGTGATCTTGACGATGTCCTGCATCTTCGCGCCGGCCTTCTCGACGGCTTGGCGCACGCGCGCGAAGCACTGGTCGGCCTCGGCCGCGAACGTCTCGTTGACCATCGTCCCGTCGTCGAGCGCGCCGATCTGCCCGGAGATGTAGATCCAGCGGCCCGGCCCATCGAAGCTGATCGACTCGCAGAAGGTCGTTCCGTACGGGCTGTCCACGCGCTGCTTGTCCATTTTCGCTCTCCCTTTAGTCGTTGTCGGTCAGTCGCGCGACGTCGGCCATCGCCCGGAGCAGACCGGTGTGGGCGAGCTCGAGAGCATCGCCGGAGACGACGCTCGACAGCGCGATCTCACCGCCGGGGCCGATGAAGACGCCGTGCGTGAGTGCGGCGAGGTGCAGCAGCTGCGTCGCCTCGCCGGCCATGAAGTTCCCGTCGTGACGCGCGAGCGAGTCGGTCAGGTAGATCCCCATGATCGAGCCCTCGGCGACTGTGCTGAGCGGCAGCCCGAGCTCGTCCGCGCCCGCTTCGAGCGCCGCTCGCAGCTCAGCGGCGCGTTCGTCCATCGCAGCGATCGTCGCGGCGTCGAAGTGCTCGAGGCTGACGCGCCCCGTGACGGAGCTCAGCAGGTTGCCGTTGAACGAGCCACCGTGGTACAGCGGCTGCTCGCGGTGCGGGTCGAGCACGTCCATCACCTCGGCCCGCCCGCCGAGCACGCCCATCGGCAGCCCGCCGCCGATGAACTTGCCGAGGAACGTGAGGTCGGGCGTCAGGCCGTAGAGCTCGGCTGAGCCTCGATATGCCAAGCGCAGCATCAGGCAGTCATCGAGCACGAACAGCGCGCCGGCACGCTGCGCCGCCTCCTGCACACGACGCAGGAAGCCGGGCGGCGCCTTCGTCACGAGGCCGCTGAACAGCAGTGGCTCGAGCACGACCGCGGCGATCTCGTCGCCGTGCTGTTCGAGCTTCTGCTCGAACGCCTCGGCGTCGCCGAATGGCGCGAGGTACACGCGGCCGGGCTCCTCGGGCCGGTCGTAGAGGCCGACCTCGAGGTCGTCGAAGGAGCCGTGGAAACCGTCGATCGACTTCAGCACGGCCGGCCGGCCGGTGGATGCGCGCGCGACTTTCATCGCGAGCATTCCCGACTCGGTGCCCGAGTTCGTGAAGCGCACGCGCTCGAAGCAGTCGATCCGCTCGCACAGCATCTGCGCGAACTCGATCTGCTCCTCCGACGGTACGAGCCAGCCCGAGCCGCGCCCGGCGGCGGCGCGCAGCGCCTCGACGACGGGCGGGAACGCGTGGCCGTGGATCAGGCTGAGCCCGTTGTTGGCCAGATCGACGTAGCGGTTGTCGTCGAGGTCGATCAGGTACGGGCCTTCGCCGCGCCTGGCGACGAGCGGGTACGGGCGGTGATAGCCCCAGCCGCGCGTCAGGCCGCGCACCATGTAGCGCCGCGCCCGCGTCATCGCCTCAGCCGAGCGCGGGGTTCGGCTGCGATAGCGCTCTTCGAGCTCGGACCGCGCGTCCTGCTTGAGCGTCAGATCGGGCACGTGCCTACATTACAGTGTGTTCGATATCCCATCCAAGACTCCGATATAAGAGCCATCCGAGTAAATTGGCCAATTCGTCCATACGCGCTTGCGATACAACTACCGCGGTGCAAGGTGCTGTACAGCCGATCGCCCGAAACCTGCGTCGCTGGAGGATGACGAGGGAGATGACGCTCTCGGCGCTGGCCGAGCAGGCGGGGGTCGCCAAGTCGACGGTCTCGTTGATCGAGCGTGGTCAAGGCAACCCTTCTATCGACACCGTGTGGGCGCTCGCATCGGCGCTCGGCGTGCCGTTCACGAGCCTGTTCCACGACGAGCCTCCGGCCGACGACGTCTCGGTCGTGCGCGAGGACGACGGCTCGGTGATCGCCGTCGAATCTGCCGGTCTCGAGGAAGGCCTCGTCGTGCGCCACATGCTCACGCGGACGGGCGGCGCGCTGATCGAGATCTACACGCTCGTGCTCGACGAGGGCGCCGTGCGCCACGCCGAGGCTCACGTCGCGGGTCTGTTCGAGCACATCACCGTCGCTGCGGGCAAGCTCGCGATCTCGAGCGACTCCTTCGACGAGACGCTCGGCCAGGGCGACTTGATCAGCTTCCGCGCCGATCGTCCGCATACCTATCGCGTGCTCGAGGGTCCCGTGCGGCTCGTCTCCGTGCACGAATACCCGCAGCGCTCCGAGGCCTGAGCACCGTCCGCGCCGGCTCGCGAGCGGCGTTGGCTCACGGGGTTCGGTCGAGATCGCGCTGCCTGGCGAGCGCCCGGTCGAGCTCGGCTGCGACATCGAACAGATCCGCGACTGCGCCATAGTGCGCCACGTCGAAGATCCGCGCGTGCGCGTCGCTGTTGACGGCGATGATCGTCCTCGATCGCGACATGCCGGCGAGGTGCTGTGCGGCGCCCGAGATTCCGAGTGCGAGATAGACGCGCGGCGCGACCGTCTTGCCCGACTGGCCGACCTTGCGCGCGCGCGCTGCCCAGCCGGCCTCGACGACCGGCCCCGAGACCGCGAGCCTCGCGCCGATCCGCGCGGCGAGCTGCTCGAGCTCGGCAACGCGCTCGGCGCTGCCGGCGCCGCGCCCGATCGCGAGCACGAAGTCGGCCTTGGCGAGGTCGGCCTCGTCGCTCGGCGCCTCGCGCAGCTCGAGCCGCTCGCTGCGCGACGACTCCGCGAGATCGAGTGCGAGATGCTCGATCGTCGACCCGCCGCCGCCGCCGCCGCCTTCGTCTGGCGCCAGGCCGCCACTGCCGCCGCCGCCTTCGTCTGGCGCCAGGCCGCCACTGCGACCGCCGCCGCCGCTACCGCCAGCCGCGGCGAACGCGCCTGCGCGCAGCAGCAGCACGACGGTCTCCTTGCTCGGGAAGTCGAGCTCGGCGACTAGCTGCTCGCCGTAGGCGGGGCGCCGCGCGAGCGCGCCGTGCTCGCTCCACGAGACGGCCGTGACATCGCTCGCGTAGCCGTGCGCGCCGCGCGCGGCGACGGCCGGCGCGAAGCCGAGCGAGTCGAGCGTGTGGCCGGCGAGCACGAGCGACGGGCGGCGCTGTGCGATCAGCTGCTCGACGGCAGCCTGCGTGACGTGAGCCTCGAAGCGCGGCTCTGGCGTCGGCACCGCGAGGATCTCCTGCACGCCGGCGACGGCGAGCGTTCGCGCAAGTGCCTCGGCGTCGTGATCGACGAGCGCGACCGCGACGGGTCCGGCTCCCTGGGCCGAGAGCTCGCGCGCGGCGGCGATCAGCTCGAAGCTGACCGGGCGCAGCGCTCCGTCGCGCGTCTGCGCGAGCACGAGGATGCCACTCACGATCCGAGCGCCTTCCCGACGATCGCCGCGATGCTCGCGGCGATCTCGGCCGGTGATCCTTCGAGCGTCTCGGCGCCGCCGGCCGGGCGCGCGTAGAGGCCTGCCGTGCGAGCGCCGGCTGCGGTCGCCGGCGCATCGCCGTCGAGCCCGAGCTCGTCGAGCCCGAGCACGGTCAGATCCGCCGCGCGCGCATGCTTGATCGCGCGCAGGTTCGGACGGCGCGGCGCGTTGATGCCCGTCTGCACGGTCAGCAGCACAGGCAACGAGATCCGCAGCAGCTCGACGGCGCCGTCTTCGAGCTCGCGCTGCACGGTGAGCTGCTCGCCGTCGCGCTCGATCGCGCTGACGACGGCGACATGCGCGTAGTCGAGCAGGCCCGCGAGGGCGACGCCGGTCGCTGCGTTGGCCATGTCCGCGGACTGCGCGCCGCAGAGGATCAGCTGCGGCGACTCGGCCTCGGCGACGGCTGCGAGCAGACGCGCGACACTCAGCGGGTCGGCGCCGTCGCTCGTCACGTCGAGCGCCTCGTCCCAGACGCGGATCGCGCGCTCGGCGCCGATCGCGAGCGCGGCGCGCAGCGCCGGCTCGCTGCGCTCGTCGCCGACCGTGACGGCAACCACTTCGACGTCGTCGCGTCGATCGCGCAGGGCGCCGTCGCGAAGCGCAAGCGCAGCCTCGAGCGAGAACGCGTCCCAGTCGTTTGCGCTCCACTGCAGCGCGCCGGCGCTCAGCACGACGGCGCCGTCGTCCGCGCCGGCTGCAGGCGGGACGAAGTCGTCTCGCAGCTGCGCGACCTGCTTGACCGCGACGAGGATCTTCATCGAAGCCGCGACGAGCGCCGCACGCTGATCGTTCGGATCGGCACCGAGACCAGCTCGCCTAGGCCGGCCCGAGCAGCGTCCCGGTCGAGTCGTGTGAGTGAAATCCCTTGCGGACTGTCTCGCGCACATCCCACTTCGCGCGTGTGCCCTCGGGGATGTACGCGACGTCGCCGGCGCGGACCGTGACGGGCTCGCCGCCTTCGGGCGTGATCGTCACCTCGCCGTCGATCAGCGTGACGGTCTCGCCGGGGCTCGACAGCATGAAAACGCCCGGCGTGCAGTGCCAGACGCCGTTGTAGAGTTTGCCGTCGTCGGTGCGCCAGAGGATCGCCATCGTCGACTCGGGCGAGCCCTCGATGATGTCCTGCGGCGGGATCGGCGCCGGCTCGACGGGAGCGTCGCGGACGGAGTACTTCGTGATCTGGGTGGTGGCTAGCTCTGGCATTCGTGCTCTCCTGGTTCGTCGTTGCTCGGATTCGCGCGTCTTCGCCTCAGTCGCCGGCCGTCGCGGCCGCGACGGGCGAGCGCGCGAGATCGACCTCTGGCAGCTCGCGCAAGTACGGCAGCGCGACGGCCGGGTCGGGCGAGTCGATCTCGCGCGCGAGGCGGTGCCCTTCGAAGATGCTGTCGGCCGGCAGCCGTGGCGCGAGGCAGTCGCCGATCCGGTAGACCGCGTCGACGCCCTCCCGCTCCAGGCGCTCGCGATCGGCGACGAGCTGCCTGTAGAGGGCATCGTTCGATTCGCGCTGCGTTACGAGCACGGCCGCGTCGGCATCCCACGTCGTCTCGCCGCCCCACACGCTCGCGCCGCGCATCGCGCCG
>DASZLB010000010.1:0-4711 GCA_035552575.1 Solirubrobacteraceae bacterium
AGCTTCACGTGCACGCGCCCGCCGCCGGCCGCCGCGACCGCTGTCACGTACTGCTCGCTCCAGACGACGACGTCGGCGTCGGCCGCGTCGCGGTCAGTCGCGGCGGCAGCCCTGCACTCGCGACGGCCGGGACCGGCGACGTGCTCACAGGCGTCGTCGCGGCGCTGCTCGCGCAGGGGCTCGACGCGTTCATGGCAGCCGTCGCGGGGGTCTGGCTGCACGCGTCCGCCGGGCGCGAGGCGGCTCGGCGCCACGGCGCGGCCGAGGGCGTGATCGCGAGCGACGTGATCGAAGCGCTGCCGGCGGCGCGCGCGGAGGCGCGACCGTGACGGCGCCGCGCGCGCAGGCGAGCGTGAACGTCGCCGCGATCGAGCGCAATTGCGCACGCCTGCGCTCCGCGTTGCGCTCTGGCGCGGAGCTCTGCGCGGTCGTCAAGGCCGACGGCTACGGTCACGGCGCCGAGCAGAGCGCGCGCGCGGCGCTTGCGGGCGGCGCCACCTGGCTCGCGGTCGCAAGCGCCGCCGAGGCGCGCGAGCTGCGCGAAGCCGGCATTGCCACGCCGGCGATCCTCGTGATGGGCGCGTTGCGGGCGTCCGAGCTGCGCGAGGCGCTCGCGGCCGATGCCGACGTCGTCGTCTGGAGCGAGCAGTACGTGACAGCGGTCGCGGCGGCCGGCGGCGGGCGCGTGCACGTGAAGCTCGATTCGGGCATGGGCCGCCTTGGCACGCGCGATGCGCAGCTCGCGACGGACGTGCTGAAGCTCGCTCAGCAGACCGGCGGCGTCGAGCCGGTCGGCTTGATGACGCATTTCGCGACGGCCGACGAACTGGAGGACGACGGGTTCTTCGCCGGCCAGCTCGACGCGTTCGCGCGGTGGGCCGAACCGCTCAGGGCTGAGCATCCGCAGCTGATCGTGCACGCGGCGAACAGCGCCGCGATGCTGCGCGACGCCTCCTCGCAGTTCGACCTGGTGCGCTGTGGCATCGCCGTCTACGGGATGGATCCGTTCGGAGCCGATCCGGCGGAGCGAGCGCTCGAGCCGGCGCTCGCGTTGAGCTCCTACGTCGCCGAGGTCAAGCGCTGCGCGCGAGGCGAGAGCGCCGGCTACGGCAGGCGCTTCGTCGCCGAGCGCGACACGTGGCTGGGCGTGCTGCCGATCGGCTACGGCGACGGCTGGCGGCGCGGGCTGTCGAACAACGCCGACGTGCTCGTCGCGGGGGAGCGCCACCCGCTCGTCGGCACGGTGAGCATGGACAACATGACGATCGACCTTGGCCCTGATGCCGAGGCAGAGCGGCTGCGCGGGGCGCCGGCGATCCTGATCGGCGCAGATCGCGAGCAGCGGATCACGGCCGAGGACGTCGCGAAGCGCCTCGACACGATCAACTACGAGATCACGTGCGGGCTGACGCCGCGCGTCGCGCGCGTCTATCACCGCGACGGCGCGGCGCTCGAACGCGTGGCGACGGCGCCCGGCGCGACCGCGGAGCCGGCGACGTGGCTTCCGGCGGCGGGCAGTGGCTGACGGTCTTCAGGCGGCGCGCCTGGCGCTGGCCGACCGGCGCGCGTGGCTCGTCGGCGGCGCGATTCGCGACCGCAAGCTGGGGCGCTCGACGCTCGATCTCGACGTGGTCGTCGACGGCGATCCCGGCGAGGCGGCGCGTTCGATCGCGCGCGCCGCCGGGCGCGCCGCGTGCTTCGCGCTCTCGGAGGAGTTCGGCGCCTGGCGGGTCGCCGCGCGCGATTCCTCGTGGCAGGTCGACGTCGAGCCGCTGCGCGGAGGCTCGCTGGAGGCCGATCTGGCGCTGCGCGACTTCACCGTCAACGCGATTGCCGAGCCGCTCGCGGGGGGGCAGCCGATCGACCCGCTCGGCGGCCTGGAGGATCTCGCCGCGGGGCGGCTGCGAATGGCCGGTGCGCGGGCGTTCGCCGACGATCCGCTGCGCGTGCTGCGCCTCGTGCGTGTCGCCGTCGAGCTGGGGCTGAAGCCCGACGCCGAGACGCTGCGCGCGGCCGGCGAGCACGTCGACGCTCTCGCTCTCTGCTCCGCCGAGCGCGTGTTCGTCGAGCTGCGCAGGATCGTTGCCGCGCGCGACGCGTTGAGCGGCCTGCAGCTGATGGGCGAGCTCGGCGCGAGCGCCGTCGTGCTGCCGGAGCTCGAGGCGTTGCGCGGCGTCGAGCAAAATCGCTTCCATCACGCCGACGTCTATACGCACACGCTCGAGGTGCTCGCCCGGACGATCGCACTGACCGAGGAGGCGCTGGCCGGAGGTGGGCGTGCTCTGCCGGTGGACGGGGGCGGCTCGCGCGGCCCCGGCGGCTCGCACGGCGCCGCCAGCTCGCGCGACTCCGGCAGCTCGACCAGCGCCGGCAGCCCGCCCGGCGCTGACGCCGACACAAGCGCGTTCCGAGCTGTGATCGGCGAGGATCGCGCCGAGCTGGCGGCGGTGCTCGAGGAGCCGCTGGCCGACCAGATGAGCCGCGCCGAGGCGCTCCGCTGGGGGGCGCTGCTGCACGATGCCGCGAAGCCGTTGACGCGCGGCGTTCGCCCGGCGGACGGGCGCGTGACGTTCATCGGCCACGACGAGCGCGGCGCGGCGCTCGCGCGCGAGGTCCTGACGAGGCTGCGCGCGAGCGAGCGCCTGCGCGCGCACGTCGCGGCACTCGTGAGACATCACCTGCGTCTCGGCTTCCTCGTGCACGAGCCGCAGCCGCTCTCGCGCCGCACGGTCTTCGGCTACCTGCGCGCCTGCACGCCTGTCGAGGTCGACGTGACGCTGCTGTCGGTCGCCGACCGCCTGGCCACGCGAGGAGCGAATGCGCAGCAGGCGATCGAGGCGCATATCCGCGTGGCGGCGCAGGTGCTCGCCCCGGCTCTTCACTGGCGCGCGCACGGCCCCGGCGAGCCGCTGCTGCGCGGCGACGAGCTCGGCTCGCATCTGGGGATCGCCCCAGGGCCGCGCGTCGGCGAGCTGCTCGGGGAGCTCGCCGAGGCGCAGTATGCCGGCGAGATCGAAACGCGCGAGCAGGCTTTCGACTACCTCGACGCACGCGCCGCGGAGCTCGCGGGCCGATCCGAATAGGCTTTGCCGCGAATGCGCGACCCGGACTGCATCTTCTGCAAGATCGCCGCGGGCGAGCTGCCCGCGACGCGCGTCGGCGAGGACGAGCGGACGATCTCGTTCATGGACATCGCCCCTGCGACGCGCGGGCACGCGCTCGTGATTCCGCGCGAGCACTCGACCGATCTGCTGAGCATCGAGCCCGAGGACCTGACTGCCGTCGCGCTCGCCGCGCAGCGTCTCGCCACGCGCGTAAAGCAGCGGCTCGGAGCGGATGGCGTGAACCTGCTGAACTCCTGCGGCGCTGTCGCATTTCAGTCGGTCTTCCACTTCCACGTGCACGTGATCCCGCGCTACGAGGGCGATCCGCTGCGGCTTCCGTGGGTGCCGGCGCCGGGCGATTCCGCGGAGATTGCGGCTGCAGCGCAGGAACTTGGCAGCGAATAGCGAAATGTCAGAGCGCTACATACGGCTGCGGCTCGTGTTGAATTGGCAATGATGAAACGCACATACCCCGCCATCCTCGCGAGCTTCGCGCTGATCCTCGCCGTTCCGAGCCTCGCCGGAGCGACGATCACCGAAGTCGGCGTGATCCCGCCGACGACCCCCGAAACGGTGCCGAGCTGCCCGGCGAGCCCATGCCTGGCCGTCAGCCGCACGACGGGCTTCCAGGTCAAGGTCGCGACGAACACGACGCTCGAGAACGTCTCGAAAGCCGGCTCGATCGTCGCCTGGACGATCCAGCTCGGCAAGCCGAACGCGACACAGATCAAGTTCTTCAACGCCAACGAGGGTGGAGCGGCGGAAGCCGGGATCGCGATCCTGCAGGCACAGAAGAAACCGAACCTGACGTACAAGCTGATCGCTTCGAGCCCGATGGTCAAACTCGAAAAGTACTTCGGCAAGACGGCTCAGTTCCCGCTCGAACGCTCGATCCCGGTGAAGAAGGGCTACATCGTCGCGCTGACCGTGCCGACTTGGGCGCCGGCACTCGCGCTTGGCTTCGGCAAGGACACCTCGTGGCGGGCGAGCCGCGAAAAGAAGCAGTGCTCGAGCACGAGCGCGCAGAGCACGCACACGTCGATCGGCTCCGAAATTCAGTACTTCTGCCTGTACCAGACGGCGCGCTTGACCTACAGCGCGACGCTCGTCTCAACGCCCTGAGGCAGACCCTTGGGGCAGCGCACGGCATAGCAGCGGGCTAGTGCGCCGAGCGGCGCTTTGCAAGGCTTCAGCAGCGCGCCGAGCGGCTCGATATGCAGGCCGTGAGGACAATCTCTGCTTCGCGGCTGCTGGGGGCGGACCGCGCGCCGCTGCATGCGCCGATCCGTCCCCTGCGGGACGACGACGTTCTCGTCGCGAGGCCGCTACCTGCGCCCGAGCCGCGCGAGCGCGCCGTCAGCCTGCTCTGTGAGGACGAGCCGACGCGCAGGCGGCTGCTCGACATGGAGGTGCACCTGCGCTCGGCGAGGCTTGCAGCGTTCGCGATGCTCCTGGCAGGAGCGCTGATCCTCGCTCCGTGGCTCGGCTTCTCGCCGACGCTTGCGGTCGTCGCGTCGTTCGTCGCATTCGGCATCGCCGGCGCGCGAATGCCGCGCAGCACGCGCCCGGAGTATTGGTTCATGGGCGCCTGGATCTTCTCGCAGGGC
>DASZLB010000011.1:0-2043 GCA_035552575.1 Solirubrobacteraceae bacterium
TGGCTGCGCTGGATGCACGAGAACTTCTTCGTGCAGAAGGAGGTGGCAGAGCTCGGCGGCGCGGCGAGCTACGCGGTGCGGCTCTTCAACTACGGCGGCGCCGGCCGCGACCAGATCGCGTGGGTCGTCGAGCGGCTACGCGCGAACCCGGAGGCGCGGGACGCGGCGATCACGACGTTCCAGCCGAACTCGGACACGACGTACATCCCGTGCGTCAGCCTCCTCGACTTCTGGCTGCGCGACGGCGCGGTCGAGCTGATCGTGTATGCGCACAGCCTCGACTTCGGGAAGAAGGCGTACGGCAACCTCGTCGAGCTCGCGGCGCTGCAGGCACACGTCGCGTCCGAGCTTGGAGCGCCGGCCGGCAGGCTCGTCCTGCACGTGAAGACGGCGCACGTGTACGAGCCGGAGCTCGAGCTGATGCAAGCGCTTACGCGAGACGCGCTTCGAGCGTGATCTCGGGGACGCCGGCGAGCGCCTTCGAGACCGGGCAGTTCGCCTTCGCGCCCTCGGCGGCGGCCTGGAACGCGTCCGTGTCGATGCCGGGCACCGTGCCCTCCACCTGAAGCGCGATCTTGACGATCCCCTCGCCGGGCTGGAACGTCACCGTCGCCGACGTCTTCAGCTGATCCGGCGGGTGACCGTCCTTCGACAGGCCGGCCGCGAGCGCCATCGACAGGCACGCTGCGTGCGCGGCCGCGATCAGCTCCTCGGGGCTCGTGCTGCCGCCGCTCTCATCGGTGGAGCGGGCCTTCCAGCTGACGGTCTGGCCGCCGATCACGCCGCTCGTCGACGAGTCGATCGTGCCGCTCCCCTCGAGCAGGCTCCCGTTCCATGTCACCTCTGCCCTGCGATCCGTAGCCATTACGCCATCACCTCCACGCGATTCTCGCCGGTCCCGGCGTTCTCGAGCTGCAGTACCTCGCGCAGCGCACGGATCGATACCTCGAGCTGCTCGAGCGAAGGCTCACGCGTCGTCAGCCGCTGCAGCCAGAGCCCGGGCGCGAGGATCGTCATGACGACGCGGTTCTGGTGCTTGCCCGCGAAGCGGATGAGCTCGTACGCGAGGCCGGCGATGAACGGCAGCAGGGCGATGCGCTCGACGATCAGCCAGTACCAGGCCGGCCGGCCGAAGAACGCGAACACGAAGACGGCGATCACCATCACCCAGAGCAGGAAGGCGGTGCCGCAGCGCGGATGGATGAGCGAGTACCGCTGCACCGTCTCCGGCTCGAGCTCCTCCCCCGCCTCGTAGGCGTTGATCGCCTTGTGCTCGGCGCCGTGGTACTGGAACACGCGCTTGAGGTCCGGCAGAAGCGAGATCAGGCTGAGGTACGCGACGAAGATCGACACGCGGATGGCGCCCTCGACGATCACGAACCAGCCGCCGCTCTTGATCGGCAGCGCCTCCGTGATCAGGCCCGGCGTGACCTTGAAGAGCGCAACCGCGAACCCGATCGCGATTGCGAACGCGAAGATGAGCGCGCCGCGAGAGAGCTCCTTCTCGGCCTCGGCGGGGTCCGCACCTTCCTCCTGCGCCGCGTAGTTCGCGGAGATGGCGAGTGCGCGGAATCCGATCGCGAGCGACTCCCCGAGGGCCATCACGCCGCGAATGACGGGGAGGCGGAAGATCCGGTGGCGCGCCATCGCCGAGTCGATCGGCCGCGTCACCTGCGCGATCACGCCCGCGGGGGTCCGAACGGCGACGGCCCAGTTCCCGGGGCTGCGCATCATGACCCCCTCGAGGACGGCCTGGCCTCCGACAGTCATCCGAGCCTACGGCTCCTGGTTACGGGCGATGTGAGAGCAGCCGCGAGGCACAGCAGGCGTCCCTAGGCGCGCTTGGCGCGCTCGGCGCGCTCGAGCCGGCGCTGGAAGCGCTCGACCCGTCCGCCGGTGTCGACGAGCTTCTGCTTGCCCGTATAGAAGGGGTGGCACTGGGAGCAGATCTCGACGTGCAGCTCCGGCTTGGTCGAATGGACCTGGAACGTGTTCCCGCAGGAGCACGTCACCGTCGCAAGCACGTAATCGGGATGGATACCG
>DASZLB010000012.1:0-3013 GCA_035552575.1 Solirubrobacteraceae bacterium
GCGACGACCTTCTCGCTGAGCGCGCAGGCGTACCTGCTCGGGCACACGCTCGGCGGCGTCGCGACGTTCCTGCGCGTCTCGCCGGGGCTGCTGCTGCTCGGTGTGCTGCCGCACGCCGTGCCGGAGCTGATCGCGCTGTTCCTGCCGCTCGCGGCGTGGATCATCGCGAGCCGTCGCGGCGAGTGGGAGCAGCTGCTCGCGGCTACGTTCGTCACGCTCGCCGTCGCCGTGCCGGTGCTCGTCGTCGCCGCGTTCATCGAGGTCTACGTCTCGCCGCACCTGTTCACGACGCTGACGCACATCCACCCGCCGATCGTCCGCTACTGGGAGGGCTGGACCGTCACCGTGCGCTAGCCTCGCGACCCTTCCTTTACTTTGTATAGTGATAGGAAAGCGATCGAGAAAGGGATACCCATGGCAGGCACTCTGAGTGAAGTCACCGACAGCAACTTCCAGGCTGAGGTGATCGAGTCCGACAAGCCGGTGCTCGTTGACTTCTGGGCTCCGTGGTGCGGCCCGTGCCGTGTCGTAGCTCCCGTCCTGGAGGAGATCGCCTCCGAGCGGCCCGACCTGCGCATCGTCAAGCTCAACACCGACGAGAACCAGCAGACAGCCGCGCAGTTCCAGGTGCTCTCGATTCCGACGATGATCCTCTTCAAAGGCGGTCAGCCGGTCAAGACGGTCGTCGGCGCATACCCGAAGAAGAAGCTCGAGGCCGAGCTCGAGCCTGCGCTCAGCGTCGCCTGAGGACTCTTCTCCGGGGAGCGCTCGGTCGGGTGACTGGACGCTCCCTGAAGCGACTCGACGCTCCGTGAAGCGCTCCGCACGCACCGGCCGGCGCTAGCCGCCGGTGCGTGATCGCATCCAGGCGATCAGCTCGCGCTCTCCGAGCGAGCCGGCGGCGAGCTGCTCGAGCGTTCGCGCAGTGGCGAGCGGCCCATCCGCCGCGTGCGTGAACTGCACGCCGTTGCGCGCGAGGAACTCGCGCATCACGTCATACGCCGTGCGCTTGTTTCCGTCCGGCAGCGGCTGGTAGGTGACGATCCGCGAGCAGTACACGGCGGCCTTCTCGTGGACCGCTGGGAACGCCTGATAGTCGCCGAACCCGGAGAACGGCGCCGCGAGCGCGGCTTCGGCGAGGTTGAGCACGTGCGGGATCCGCGCGAGCTGCTCGGCCGCGATGCCGCAGTGCAGCTCAGCGATCAAGACGAAGTCCGCGATCTCGATGCGGCGCACCGTCGAATCCAATCACTATGGTGGCATGGTGGCAATGTTCAGAACTGAATAGTTATTTCTGACTGTATGCTTCGGTAGCTAGCTGCTACAGGTCTTGACACCTAGATTTCGGCCACTTATCATGCGTCGCCGCGATGGCATTCCGAGCCGTCGCGCGGAGGTTCTGATGCCAAGGACGATGACTTTGCGACTCAGCGACGAGCAGGCGGCGACACTCGACCTCGTCGCGCGCGCCGACGGGCAGACGGTCACAGAGGCCGTTCGCACCGCGATCGACGCGCATATCGAGGAGCGCCGCCGCGACGAGGATTTCAAGGAGCGCCTACGGCGGCGCCACGAGCAAGAGCGAGAGCTCTACGAGCGTCTCGCCGAGTAGCCGCCGGCCTCAGGCCTTGCGCAGGCTGATCGTCAGCCTCAGCCCGTCGACCTGCACGTCGTCTGAGTAGCCGTACCCCGCTGCGCCGCCGCTTGCGCCGTCTGCGACATCGAAGCCGGTTGCGAGCGTCTCGCCGGTGACGTACTCGCGGTACGTGGCAGCGGCCGTTCTCAGCGCCGCGTCGCCGGCGAGCGCGAGCTCGATGCGGTCCTCGACCTCGAGCCCGGCCGCCTTGCGTGCGCCCTGCACCGCGTGCACGATCTCGCGCGCATAGCCCTCCTCGCGCAGCTCCTCGCCGATCGTCAGATCGAGCGCGACCGCGTGCGCACCCTCGCGCTCGACGCTGTATCCCTGCGGCGGGCGCATCGTCAGGATCACCTCGTCGGCGCTCAGCGTGTGCTCGCGGCCGTCGACCGCGATCCCGATCGGCCCGCCGCTCGCGTCCTCGCCGAGCGCAGCCGCGACGGCCGCCGGGTCGAGCGCCGCGATCGCATCCGCCGCGAGCGGCATCGCCTTGCCGAAGATCGGGCCGAGCTTTCGGTAGTTCGCCTTGACCTCATAGCTGCCGAGCTCGTCGGCCGCAGCAACGAAGCGCACGCGCTTGACGTTGAGCTCCTCGCGCACGATGTCCGCCATCCGTTCGATCGCCTCGCGCTCGCGACCGGCCGCGACGACGACCGCCTCGCCGAGCGGCTGTCGCACCTTGATCTTCGACTTGCCGCGCGCGCCGAGGCCGAGGCGGACAGTCTCGCGCGCGAGCTCCATCGCGCCCTCGAGCTCCTCGTCGCGCGCCAGGACCGCGCCGACGGCGCGGTCGCCGGCCTCGGGGAAGTCGCACAGGTGCACGCTCTGCATCGTCCCGTCGAGGTTGTCGTAGATCTCATCGGCGATGAACGGACAGAACGGCGCGAGCAGCTTCGAGACCGTCACGAGGCACGCGCGCAGCGTCGCGAACGCGGCCGGATCGCCGTCCCAGAAGCGGCGCCTCGAGCGCCGCACGTACCAGTTCGACAGATCCTCGACGAGCTCTGCGATCGCGCGGCCGGCAGTCGTCGCGTCGTAGGCGTCGAGCCGCTCCGCGACGAGCTCGGCCGTCGCCGCCGTGCGCGAGAGCGCCCAGCGGTCGAGCTCGTCTGTCGGCTCCTGCGTCATTCGTGCCGCGCCGAGCTGCTCGGCGCTCGCGTTCGCGTACAGCGTGTAGAAGAAGTACGTGCTCCAGAGCTGCTTGAGGAACAGCCGCACGCCCTCGCCGATCGTCTCCGCCGAGAAGCGGTAGCCGTCCCACGGCTGCTTCGAGGTGAAGAAGTACCAGCGAAACGCGTCGGCGCCGTACGTGTCGAGCACCGCCCACGGCTCGACCGTGTTGCCTTTCGACTTCGACATCTTCTGCCCGTCCTCGTC
>DASZLB010000013.1:0-3739 GCA_035552575.1 Solirubrobacteraceae bacterium
CTGCTGCAGCCAAGTCGAGCCTTCGTGCGTGAACGCCCACGCCGCGCCCGCGCCGCCTTCGTTCGCGACGCCGCCGATCAGCGCCGTTTCGCCGTCGTCCGAGAGCGTCACGCTGCTCGCGAATTCACCTCCGACCGTCGCGCCCGCGCCCATCAGCTTTTCGCCCTGCTGCGCCCATGTCGAGCCGGTCCGCGAGAACGCCCATGCGGCGCCCGTGTTAGTGAACGAGTGATCCGCACGCGCGCCGATCAACGCCGTGTCGCCGTCGCCCGAGAGCGCGACGCTGCCGCCGAACTGCCCGTGACCGGCCTCGTGCCCGCCGATCAGCTTCGCGCCCTGCTGCGCCCACGTCGAGCCTTCGCGCGTGAACACCCAAGCCGCTCCCACGCTCTTTGCGTCGCGCGGGCCGCCTGCGAGCGCAGTCGTGCCGTCATCTGAGACCGCGACGCTGCGTCCGAGTTCGGCCGCGCCTTCCTCTTCGCCGCCCGTCAGCTTTTCGCCCTGCTGCGTCCACGTCGAGCCTTCGCGCGCGAAGACCCAGATCGCGCCCGCGCCGGCGGCGTCGCCCGGCCCGCCGACGAGCGCCGTCGCGCCGTCTGCGGAGATCGCCACGCTCGTGCCGAACGCCGTCGGTTCGGGCAGGCTGCCGCCCGTCACTTCCCCGTCCGTCAGCTTTTCGCTTTGTTGCGTCCACGTCGAGCCTTCGCGCGTGAACACCCACGCCGCGCCACGCCCGCCCGCGTCGCCCGGCGCGCCGACGATCGCCGTCGTCCCGTCCGCCGATATCGCGACCGCCGAGCCGAAGCCGCCGAGACCGCTCTCGCCCGCGACCGCGACCGCGAGCTTTTCGCCGAGCTGGACGAACGGGTCGGCGCGCAGCGAGACGCTCACCCGCGGAGCCGCCGCTTCGCCCGTCTGCGCGCGTACCGGCCCTGCGCCGAAGAGCGCCAGAAGCGCCAGCGCGGTGAGGAAGACAGGCGCCACGAGCAAACGTGCCCGCGGTGCATCGCCCTGCACGCGCGAGCGCGCGCGAGATGCATTCGCTCGACCCCGTTGCGCTGCTGCCTCTGTGAACGCCATTCAGGCCCTCCCCGATGAGCCCGGCAGGCGCGGCGCGCCCCCGGAGCCCCAGCGTTGTCGCTCTGCGGTCCCTTCGGCAGTTCGGCGTCATACCTGCAGTCCCGGCATGCCACGATCATCCGTGTGGCCAACATCGTCTTCTCGCTGTGTGCGACCGTCGGCGCGTTGCTGATCGCGATCCCGTCCGCCGTCAAAGGACGCTGGGCCGTCGCCGCCGTCTTCGCGCTGCTCGCCGTCGGCTTCCTGCTGCGTGCCCACGCCGGCTACCGCCGTGGCGAGTGGCGTTAGCCGAGCGGCCATATCCCCACCGCTCTGAGGCGAGTCCGCGCGCCAGACCGCAGCGCAAGTAGCATCTGCTGCTTGCCCGGCCTTTCGCCGGATCACGGACCTCGAACGGGAGCGCCACGATGATCCTCGCCACGAACTATCCGCTGTCGGAAATCTTCTGGACGATCCTGTTCTTCTTCGTCTTCGTCGTCTGGCTGATGATCCTCTTCAACGTGCTCGGCGACCTCTTTCGCCGCCACG
Source organism: Solirubrobacteraceae bacterium (assembly GCA_035552575.1). Taxonomy (GTDB): domain Bacteria; phylum Actinomycetota; class Thermoleophilia; order Solirubrobacterales; family Solirubrobacteraceae; genus Palsa-744. The sequence goes on from DASZLB010000013.1 coordinate 1,609, forward strand.
ACACGACCGGTGCGGCGAAGGTCGCGTGGATCCTCTTCATCGTCGTGCTGCCCTACATCGGCACGTTCGCGTACCTGTTGACGCAGCACGACGGGATGGTCGAGCGCGCGAAGAAAGCGCAGCAGGAAGCGAAGCAGAGCTTCGGCCACTACGTCCAGTCCATCGCCGCCAAGCCCGACCCGACCGAGAAGATCGCAAAAGCGCACGAGCTGCTCAGCCGCGGCGCGATCAACGAGGCCGAGTTCGAGCAGATCAAGCGCCAGGCGCTCGCCGATAGCTGAGCGTCCTGAGGCACGCCCGTGACGTGCCACGAAGCGATCCGAGCGAGCCCGAAAGGGCTCTTTAATCAGGCGGAAGCTTGCGCTTGGCCGCGGCAAACTCCGCGTCCGTCAGCGCACCGCTTGCGTGGAGCGCCGCGAGCCGCTCGAGCTGATCGACGGCCGGCGTCGTCGTCGTCGAATGCGCTCGCCCGTGATCGCCGCCGACGGCCGCCCTTGATCGCGCGATTCTCGAGCAGCTTCGTGTTCGTCCGCGTCCAGTAGCCCGTGTCGAGCAGCTGCCGGTTCGCCCACACCGCGAAGATCGACGCGACGCACAGCACCGTCGCGAGCGCGAGGATCGCGCGCACGGCCCACGACAGCGAGCCGCTTGCTTGTGCGGCTGCCGTCGCACAGCCGAAGCCTACGCGAGCGCCCGAACTCCACGAGCACGCCTCCCGAGCACCGGGAAGCATCTGCGAGCTGCGGCGTCTTCACTGTCGAGAGACATCCGTCGATTCGATTCAGTTCGACCCAGTCGCAACCCAGATTCGGAGGCATCAGATGAACCGCACGCACCGCCCGCCGGCCCGCATCGCGCGCAACCTGACCGCGACGCTTGCAGGAGCGCTCGCCACGGCCGCCGCGATCGTCACGCTCCTCGCCCCCGCAGCAGCGAGCGCGACACCCGGCGCGCGCGCCGCTCGACCGCAGAAGATCCAGCTGCGCCACACGCGCCTCGGCTCGGTCCTCGTCGACTCCTCCGGCTTCACGCTGTACCGCTTCTCGAAGGACGCCGGCAAGCAGAACACGTGCCTGAAGACGAGCGAATGCTCGACGACGTGGCCTGCGCTCGAGACGAGCGGAGCGCCGAGCGTCGGCCCCGGCCTGAAGGCATCGCTCGTCTCGACGATCGCGCTGCCCGGCGGCAAGCGCCAGGTGACGTACGCCGGGCATCCGCTGTACCGCTACGCCGCCGCGAGCGAACGCGGCGAAACGAGCTACGCAGGCGTCCGGCAATTCGGTGGCACGTGGTACGCCGTCAGCGTCTCCGGCAGCACCGTCAAGTAGCGCGTGCGCGGGGAGCCCACCCCGCGCACGGCTCGCGCGCAGCGAAGCCCTCACTCGGCGGCAGGCGGAGGAGTATCGTTGGCCACCGAGGAAGGGAGCCGCGAAAGATGTACGACTACGTGATCGTCGGAGCAGGATCGGCGGGCTGTGTGCTCGCCAACCGTCTCAGCGAGGACCCGGACGTGCAGGTGCTGCTGCTCGAGGCCGGGCCGCCGGACACGCTCGAGAACATCCACGTGCCGCTCGGCTACCTGCAGCTCGCCGGCACGGAGGTCGACTGGGACTACCACTCGGCGCGCGAGCACGAGTGCAACGGCCGTCGCATCACGCTGCCGCGCGGGCGCGTGCTCGGCGGCTCCTCGTCGGTCAACGCGATGGTCTACATCCGCGGCAACCGTCGCGACTACGACGAGTGGAACGTCCCCGGCTGGGGCGCCGCCGACCTGCTGCCGTACTTCATCAAGGCCGAGGACAACGAGCGCGGCGCGTCGCAATGGCACGGCGCCGGCGGCCCGCTGCCCGTCAGCGACGAGCGCTCGCACAACAAGATCTCGCACGCCTTCGTCGACGCCGGCGAGCAGGCCGGCCTGCCGCGCAACGACGACTTCAACGGCGACGCGCAGGACGGCGTCGGCATGTACCAGGTGACGCAGCGCAGCGGCATGCGCGCGAGCGCCGCCGTCGCCTACCTGCACCCGGCCGCCGAGCGAGAGAACCTGACCGTGATGCCCTACATGCACGTGCGCCGCGTGCTGTTCGAGGGCACGCAGGCCGTCGGCGTCGAAGCGAGCCAGCTCGGCCAG
>DASZLB010000014.1:0-8541 GCA_035552575.1 Solirubrobacteraceae bacterium
CACACGCCTTCCGGTGATCAGCAGGCGGGGGACGATGTCGAGCGTCTCGCCCTTGCCGGCGACGCCGGCGACGGTGCAAAGCCCCCAGCCCATGCGCGCTGCTTCGACGGCTTCGCGCATCACGGAGACGAGACCGGTCGCCTCGAAGGTGTAATCGGCGCCGAAGCCGCCGGTCGCCTCGAGCACACGCTCGACGGTGTGCTCGTCGGCCTGCCAGCAGTCGGTCGCGCCCTGACCACTCGCGAGCGCGAGTCGCTGCTCTGAGAGGTCGACGCAGATGACGCGATCGGCCCCCTGCAGGCGACAGCCGGCGACGGCGCCGAGCCCGACCATCCCGGCGCCGAACACGACGCACGTCGAGCCGGCCTGCACCTTGGCCGTGTACATCGCGGCGCCGAGCCCCGTCGAGAGGCCGCAGGCGAACAGGCAGGCGCGGTCGAGCGGCGCGTCCCGGTTGACCTTGGCGAGCGCGATCTCGGGGATCACGGCGTACTCGGCGAACGTCGAGGTGCCCATGAAGTGTCTGATCGGCTCGCCGCCGCGCGAGAGGCGCGTCGTGCCGTCGGGGAGGTGGCCGAGGTTCTGCTGCTCGCGGATCGCAAGGCAGAGGTTCGTGCGCGGGCTCCGGCAGTGGATGCAATCGCGGCACTGCGGCGAGAACAACGTCACGACGTGGTCGCCGAGCGCGACGTCGCGCACACCCTCGCCGACCGCCTCGACGACGCCCGCGCCCTCGTGGCCGAGCACCGTCGGGGAGTAGCCGGACGGGTCGAGGCCCGAGGCCGTGTAGAGGTCGGTATGACAGACGCCGCAGGCGACGAGCCTGACGAGCACCTCGCCGGGCTCGGGGTCGGCGAGCTCGAGCTCCTGCACGACGAGCGGCCGGCCGAACTCCTCGAGCAGTGCGGCGCGCATCTTCATCTCGGGCTCCTGCGCACTCGTCTCACGGCACCCACGTCTCGGCCAACGGCGTGACCTGCAGCTCGTGCGTCGCCGCGCGCGGGCCCTGCTCGGCGAGGAATAGGACTGCCTCGGCGAGGCTCGCCGGGTCGGCAGCGGCGTCGTTCGGCGCGGAGCCGCGCTCGGCGGCGCTGAAAGGTTCGATCCCGGCGTCGACGATCAGCAGCGCGACGTGGATGCCCTGGGGGCGCAGCTCCTGGGCGGCGGCCTGGGTGATCGCGCGCACGCCGAAGGCGCCGGCAGCCCACAGACCGCGTCCGGGCATCGCGCGGCGCGAGGAGCCGCCGGTGACCTGGATCAGCGTCGCTTCGCGCCGCTGCTCGACGAGATAGCCGGCGGCTCCTGAGAGGAACGAGAAGGCCGAGCGCGCCGGCGCGGCGGCCCACGAGTCGAAGGCGTCGGCGTCGGCCTCGGCGATCGGGCCGCCGCCGAACGGGCCGCTGCGCTTGCCGCCGTAGGCCGAGGCGGCGTTGACGACGAGGTCGATCCGCCGGTGGGCCTCGGCGGTCCGCGCGACGGCATCGCGAACGCTCGCCTGGTCGGTCACATCTGCGCTCAGCGCGAGCGCGCCGGCGGCCGTGATGCCGTCGAGTGTCTCGTGCGAGCGCGCGACGCCGGCGACGCTCCAGCCCGATGCCACGAGCAGCTCGATGACCGCTCGCCCGAGGTTGCGCGCGCCGAAGACGAGCGCGCTGCGGGGCTGGGAAGGCTCGTCGGGTGCCACTGCGTCGATCGTATTCGCTCAGACGCCGAGCGCGAACAGCGGCCAGCGCCCAGGGACGCCCTTCAGCTCGTGAAAGCCACGGTCCTCGAAGCCGAACGGGCCGCCGACGACGGTGCCGAAGACGGTGCCCGAGACGAGCACCTCGCCGGGCCCGGCGATACCGGCGACGCGCGAGGCGATGTGCACGGCCATGCCGCCGACGTCGTCGTCGATCAGCTCGCACTCGCCGGTGTGGATGCCGACGCGCACCTCGATGCCGAGCTCGCGCGCCGCGGCGTTGATCGCGAGCGCGCAGCGCAGCGCGCGCGAGGGCGGCCCGGCGAACGTCGCGAGGAAGCCGTCGCCGACTGTCTTGACCTCGCGGCCGTCGAATCGCGTGAGCTCCTTGCGGACCTCCTCGTCGTGGCGCGCGAGCAGGTCGCGCCAGCGGCGGTCGCCGACGCCGGCGGCAGTCGCGGTGGCGTCGACGATGTCGGTGAACATCACGGTCAACAGCGCGCGCGTGCGCTCGCCGACGGCGCGAGCGCCGGTGAGGAACTCCTCGATCTCTTCAACGATCGCGTCGCTGTCGCCGATGAACGGGAACGAGTCGGCGCCGTCGAGCTCGACGTAGCGTGCGCCGGGGATATGCGAGGCGAGGTAGCGCGAGTGCCGCGGATCCCACGAGTTGTCCCCGGCGCGATGCATCACGAGTGCAGGTACGCCGATCTGCGGCAGTGCCTCGCGCACGTCGAGGTCGCTCCCGCCGTTGAGCAGGATCCGCGCTTCGCTGGGGCTCGCGGCGAGCCGCTGCAGGCGTGCGAACCAGGCGTTCAGCGCTGGGTCGTCGGCCATCGACGGTGCGAGCACGGGGAGCCCTGGGCCGTTGGCCTCACCCCACGTGGCGATCGTCCGCTCGGTCCAGGCGGCGCGGTCCTCGACGGTCATCGCCCAGTCGTAGTCGGGCGCCCAGGTCGTGCACGCGATCGAGGAGTACATGATCAGCGCGCCGACGCGTTGCGGGTGCTCGGCGGCGAGCAGTGCGCCGACGGGGCCGCCGAGCCCGTACGTGAGCAGCGCGGCGCGATCGCTATCGGCTGCGTCGAGCACGGCGAGCGCGTCGAGCGCCTCCTGCTCGAGCGTGTAGCGCTCGCCGACGCTGTCGGAAAGGCCGGTGCCGCGACGATCGAACAGGATCAGGCGACTGAACACGGCGAGCCGCTCGAGGAAGCGCCGCAGTGCGGGAAGCTCCCAGAGCTGCTCGATCTGGGAGATCCAGCCGGTCATGAACAGCACGTCGATGCGGCCGTCGCCGATCACCTGATAGGCGATGCTCGCTTCGCCGCTGCGTGTGTACCGCGTGACGGGCGTCATCAGCTCGACCGTAGCGGCCCGGCCATCAGACGTCCTCGATCCAGGCTCGGAAGGCGTCGGAGGACTGCACGGTGGCGCCGGCGGCATGTACGCGGTCGACGAGCCAGAGGTCGGAGGTGACGACGCGAACCTCTCCGGGCATCAGCTCGGCGACGACCCTGCGGACGATCTCGTCGTCGGCCGAGTCGCGCCGCGGGCGGGGCGCGTGGGTGACCTCGATGACGGTCGAGCGGATCGCCGGGCGTGGTGGCTGCTCGAATACGACGACGACGTCCTCGCCCGTCTCGGCGGCCCAATTCTCGAGCAGGTGGACGAGCCGCACCATCGCCGCGTGCCGGTCCTTCCACCATGCGTCGGGGCGCGTGCCGATCACGTTCATCCCGTCAACGAACCATTGCACTGCCGGCAAGCCTACGTGCTCGCCTGCGCGAAGGCGCGCGGCAGCCGCGCCGTCCCGGTAACGGGCCTCGCCGCGATCGGGCGCGCCGTCCCGGTGACGGGCTTCGCGGCGATCGGGTGAGCGACTCGTGCCGGGACGAACGGGCCGTCCAAGCGACGTTCGTCGGTTGATCGTGCTGGAGTGGGCGGGATGCGTCTCGAGGGCATTCAGACGGGCGACATCGTCGAGGTCGATCGCGGCGGGCGGCGCTTTCATGCGCTCGTCACGGCTCCGGCCCCGGGTGGCCTGACGCTGGCGCCGTTCGATCGCCGCGTCAGCTACTACAGCTGCCGCAGCCGCGAAGTCGTCGGGCACTGGGCCAAGCGCGGCCGCCCGCGCGAGAGCGGCGAGCGGTTGCGACCGTCGCCGAGGCAGCTCGAGATCGATCTCTCACCGCCGACGGACGGGTAGGCATCGGAGTAGCGAGCGAAGCGTACGTACGTCGAGGAGTGCTGCGACCGTCAGCCGTGCTGCTCGGCGTCGTGCATCGCACGGTACGCGGACGCGGCCTCGAGCAATCGGTCGTCTCCCCAGAAGAGCTGCTCTCCGACAAGGACGCTCGGCACGCCGAATACGCCTGCCGTGACGGCCTCGTCGGTCAGCGCTCGCGCGGCGTCCTTGATTTGCTGATCCCGAAGCGCATCGCCGAGCGCCCGCTCGGCGATGCCGGCACGCCGGCCGGCCTCGAGCACGGCATCGCGCTCGCCGATGTCGACGCCCTCCAGGAACGCCAGGCGCATCGCTGCGAGCCCGAAAGCGCGCATCAACTCGTCGTCTCCGCCGCCGGCCGCGTCGCGCAAGGCGCAGTAGGCCATCGCGCGAGCGGCGAGCAAGTCGTTCGTCGGCCACGGGTCGGGCCAGCGGATCGGTCCGAGCCGGCGCTCGACGGCACGCGCTTCGCAGTCGGCGATGCCGGCGTCGCGACGCTCGCCGAGCCCCCAGGAGAATCGTCCGCTCTGCTTGAAGACGGCTCCCGCGAAGACGCCGCGCCAGCGCGCTTGCGGAAGGAACTGGGCGATCCGCTCGGCGGCGAACCAGGAGTACGGCGACATCGCACCGAAGTAGAAGCGCGGCGGATCGGCTCCTGCTGACACCGGTCAATCATCGCCCATTCTCGGGCTCGGCGCCGTCGCGATCAGCTACTGGCAGATCGGCGTGCTCGACCGAGCGCCGGCCGGCCATCCTGGCCGTGGCCTTCTTCGGGCGCGTGTGAGGCGGCGAACGCGCCGGCGCAATGCTCCGAGCAGAAGTACTGCGTTCGGCCACCGTGCCTGAGCGTCACGGCCGACTGGCGATCGACCTTCATCCCGCAGACAGGATCGGTCTCGCCGCGGCGCATCGTCAGCACGAAGAGCGCGATGAAGATCGCCGCGCCGAGCACGTTCGTGACGAGCTTGTAGTCGACGTGCACGGCGGAGAAGATCTCTGCGCGTGTCGGTCGTGCGTGCGGGATCAACCCGGCGAGACCGAACAGCCCGTCGATCGCGAGCGCTGCGAGCGCGATCGTGACGAGCATCAGCGCGACGATCCGCAGCGCGAAGGCGGTCCCGTAGTACTTGCGATAGATCGCGACGATCGGCAGCACGACGAGGTCGGCGAAGACGAAGGCGATCACGCCGGCGAAGCCGATTCCACCCGACCAAAGAACGGCGGCGAGCGGAATGTTGCCGACGGAGCAGACGAAGCTGAGGATCGCGATCAGCGGCCCGACGAGGACGTTCTCTAGAAGTCGCAACGGGCCGGGCGCGTGCACGACGAAGAGGCCGTTGAAGAAGTCGTTGCCGAGCAGGCCGACGAAGCCGGCGAGCAGGAAGCCGAGTGCGATCTCGCGATAGAGCATCGACCAGTCGTTGCGGAAGTTGTGCGCGACCTCGGACCACGCGGCGGGGGAGCCAAGGCGCTCGCGCAGCGACCTCGGCGATCCGGCCGAGTGGTGCTGGTGGCCCGGGTCGACGGCACGCGCGTGCTCGCGAGCCTGCTGCTCGATCGCGCGCGGGACGAACCTCCGCAGCAGCACGGACATGATCGCGATCAGCAGCAGGCCGCCGACGAGCTCGGCGAGCGTGAACTGCCAGCCGATCAAGATCCAGATCACGACGCCGAGCTCGATGACGAGGTTCGTCGAGGCGAACTGAAATGCCAGTGCGCTGGCGGCGGAGGCGCCCTTGGCGAACAGGGACTTGGCGATCGCGACGGCGGCGTAGGAGCAGGACGAGGAGGCCGCGCCGAGCGCGGTTGCGAGCGCAACCGGCCGCGCGCCGCTTCCGCCGAGCGAGCGCTCGACGCGCTCGCGAGGGACCCACGCCTGCACGATGGCGGAGAGCGCGAAGCCGAAGACGAGCGCCCACCAGACAGTCCAGGCCATCAGCAGCGCATTCGAGAAACCATCCCAGACCGTTTCGAGAACGCTCATCGCCGGCGCACCCGCGCGAGGCTGACAGGAGCGAGCTGAGCCACCCGGCCAATATACCCCGCTGGGGTAATCGACCCCGAAGATCCCGTGCGCTACGCCGCTGGCCGGTCGCGTTCGCCGGGCTGAGCCGTTCCAAGCTATGTGTACTCTCCAGCCGATCGAAATCTGGCGATCCGGCGCAGCGATGCGATGACGGGGAGCCGGCACCGGAAGGAATGGCCCATGCACAAAGAATCGAGTCGGCCCGAAACGGCGAGCGATCCGCGACTCGAAAGGGCGATCGTCCTCGCGCTGCTCGACGACGAAGACGTCCGGCGGCGCTGGTCTCGTGCTGAGCTGAGCGAGGATCTCGGCGCCGATCAAGCGCAAATGCAAGAGGCGCTCGACGGCCTCCTCGGCTCCGGAGTGATCTGCGCCGCGGAGGAGCGCCTCTGGCCCTCTGCAGCCGTGCGACGACTGGACGAGCTCGAGCTGATCGGCGTCTGAGCTCGCCGGGCGGTCGGACACGCGGCGAGAGACGGCCCGAGGCGGGGTAGGGCTGGCCGCGGCGGCGCGCGAGATAGGGTCTGCCCATGAGCAATCGTGTGCTGCTGCTCTCGTGGGAGTACCCGCCGGTGATCGAGGGTGGGCTTGCGCGACACGTGCGCAAGCTTGCGGAGGCGCTCGTCCGCCAGGGCGTCGGCGTCGACGTGCTGACACGCGGAGTCGGCGACGGCCCCGGGCCTGGGCAACCGGGCGTTGACGAGCTCGCGGGCGTGACGATTCACCGCGTCGCAGAGCCGAGCTGGCCGCGCGATCTGGATCGCTTCGTCGCGTGGGTCGAGCAGATGAACGGTGACATGCTGGTCGCGGGGCAGGAGCTGGCGGAGGAGAACGGCTACGACCTGATCCACGGCCACGACTGGCTCGTGGCGCAAGCTGCGGCGACGCTCGCCGAGCGCGCGGGCGTTCCCTATGTGACGACGATCCACGCGACCGAGCACGGACGCCATCAGGGCTGGGTGCAGGACTATCCGCAGTCGCACATCCACTCGGTAGAGCGCTGGATGGCGCGGCGAGCCGACGCGGTGATCGTCTGCTCGTATTACATGCGCGGCCACGTTGCCGACATCTTCGACATCGACGAGCGGCGCATCTCGGTGATCCCGAACGGGATCGACCCGAGCGAACTTCAGCCGGCGGGCGACCTGGAGGCGCTGCGACGGAAGTTCGCAGCGCCGCACGAGAAGCTCGTCCTGCTCATCGGCCGCCTCGTCTACGAGAAGGGCTTTCAGCTGGCGCTCGACGCGCTGCCCGGAGTGGTCGAACAGGTCGAGAACGTCCGCTACCTCGTGGCCGGCAGCGGCACGCACGAGGCGGAGCTGAAGGAGCAGGCCGAGCGCTTGGGCCTCTCCGAGCACGGCGTCTTCCTCGGCTGGATCGGCGACGACGTGTTGCACTCGCTCTACCGCATCGCGGACTTGTGCGTGGTCCCTTCGATCTACGAGCCGTTCGGGCTGGTCGCGCTCGAGGCAATGGCCTCGGGGTGCCCGTGCATCGTCGCCGACACGGGTGGACTGCGCGAGGTCGTGCCCGTCGGCGAGCGTGTCGGGCTTCGCTTCAACGGTGGCGATGCAGAGCATCTCGGCGTGATGATCGAGCGGCTGCTGGTCGACGAGCCGCTGCGCGAGCGGCTCGTTACCGAGGCCTCCGAGCACGTCCTGCGATTCGATTGGGATGACATTGCCCTGCGGACGCAGGGGATCTACGGTGAGTTGCGCGAGCTGTCGCCGCGCGAGGAGGTGCGAGGCGGATGAGCAAGCAGTCGAGCGGTGGAGCGCTGAGCGGGCTGATGCAGGACGACTTCCCGCTGACGCTTCACCACATACGCCGCAGGATGAAGGCGTGCAGCCCGGATGCAACCGTCTCGACACTGACCGCGCCGGGCGTAGTGGCGCGCACGACGTTTGCCGAGACGTCGGGGCGGATCGACCGTCTCGCGCGGGTGCTCGACCGCCTGGGGGTGGAACCGGGGGAGCGGATCGGCACGTTCGCGTGGAACAACCAGCGTCACTTCGAGCTGTACTTCGCGATTCCCTGTCTGGGCGCGGTTCTGCACACGCTGAACATCCGCCTGTTCGAGGAGCAGCTCACGTACATCGTCAATCACGCTGAAGACAGGCTGATCTTCGTCGATGACTCGCTGGTGCCGCTGCTGGAGAAGCTCGCACCGGGCTTCCCGACGGTCGAGCACTACGTCGTCATGGGCGACGGCGACGCCGGCAGCCTGCCGAACGCGCTTCGCTACGAGGAGCTGATCGAGGAAGCGGGCGACGGCGACTACGACTATCCGGAAGTCGACGAGCGCCAGGCGGCGGCGCTCTGTTACACGAGTGGCACGACAGGCAATCCGAAGGGCGTTCTCTACTCGCACCGCTCGATCAGCCTGCACTCGACGGCGACGCTCGTCAAGGATGGCCTCGGCCTGAGCCGCTCCGACCGCGTGCTGGCGGTGGTGCCGATGTTTCACGCGAACGCCTGGGGCCTGCCGCATGGTGCGGCGCTGGCGGGCGCCGACCTGATGCTGCCCGACCGCTTCCTCGCGGCCGAGCCGCTGACAGGGTTCATCGTCTCCGAGCGACCGACGCTGATGGGCTGCGTGCCGACGATCTT
>DASZLB010000015.1:0-12398 GCA_035552575.1 Solirubrobacteraceae bacterium
TTGAGCACACGACAGGTCTTGCCGCCGCCCCAGGCGAAGGACTTTCTCGTCCGAAGGCGCCGACGGGACGAGGCGGAAGAGAAGCGTGAGGCGACCAAAAAGAAACGCCAGACCGTCGCCCTCCTCAATGACCATCGGGCCGTGTTGCCGGGGACGCGCCTCGAGCTGGTCGCCGAGAAGTTTCCCGACGAGCAGCAGCATGCGATTGAAGCGACGCTTGAAAAGGACCCCTCCTACGGCCGGGCGACGTGGACGGGCAAGTCCAGTCGGAAGGCTTTGAGGTGGGAGTATGACCAGAAGGAGTATTCACCGAGCCTGATCATCTGGCGCCTCCTCGACGGACTCGGATTCCAGCCGACTGGAGTCCACGGCCCGTGGTTCTGGGCCCTCCCGTCTGGTCGCTCGCTATGGGAAGAGGCTGAGCTCCTGGAGGACGGCGAGCACGACAGAGGCAACTCACCGGACAACTCAGTCGAGATCCGGACGAGGGCGCCAGGCGGTAATGCCGAATAGAGAATGAGCGCCGACGAAGGCCGCTTGGCTCGCCCGAGCGAGAGGAGGTCGCGCCCTAGTGCCGAGCGCGACCTCCGTTACGCGACCCTGCTTTAGCGCCGGCCACGGGGCGCTACGGTCGACCGTGCGTTAGATCGATTCCCCTTCGCCTGCTTTTTCTTTTTCGCGTTCTTCTTTGGCTTTCTGCTTTTCTTCCTTCTTTTTAGCTACTTCTTCTTCGTGAAGTTTCCGCTTTTCGGCTTTTTCCTGAGCCGCTTTTTCCTTCGCGATCGCTTTTTCTTTTTCGGCCGCTTCCTTAGCTTCCGCTTTTTCTATCCGCGCTTCGTTCTTTTCTCTCGTGCGTTCGATCCGTTCTTTGCTGCGTTCTCTCGCACGTTCGTTGGCTTCCACGTTTTTTTCGTGGGTTTTTTCGCGACCTTCTTTGTTTTTTTCTCGTGCTTCTTCGAGCTTTTCCTTGTTGATTTCTTCAGCTTCTTCGACCCGCGGTTTTTCTCCTTCGGCCGCGAACGCGCTCACGGCGAACGCATTCAGCGCGAAGACCGCGACGAGCAAAAGCATCAGGCTTCTGAGGCGCTTCATCTCCATGTCCTTTCTCTCCGGTGCGATCGGCCATCGCGGCGTCCGGCAGGCAGGGCCTGACGAACGCTGACGAGCGATCCCTCTCTAGGGCTGTCTCTTTGCCCGTTTCGGGTGAGTTCCAAGCCTGCCCTACGCGGCGATCCGATCAGCGTCGCCACACGGCCGGCACCGGCCGATCCATCCCCACCCGCACAACACTCGGTATCCCGAGCATGCGTCCTCCTCCAAGGCCCACTTGTCCGACAGCATGCAGCACGAGGGAGAACGCGCCTGTTTGTAGCACATGTCATTCAGGATGCAAGCCGTTTACAGCTCCTGGCTGCCCGGCCAGGGCGGCCTGCGCACTCGAGAGTGACAAAGCGGCGCCGGCGAAGCGCTCTGGCAAGCCGGTTCTCCGTTGGCGCAGCGCGAGGGAGAGACGGTCTTATCAAGAACATCACAAAGCAGGTTGAAATTATGTAGATCTTCGCTACGGTGGCGTCTCGGGCCGTGAGCACCCTCACTGCGCACGGCCCGGCAAACCGCAAAGCCCCACCTCCGAAAGGAATCAGAGCCATGTCCGAGATCCCCCACTCGAACGCGCTGCGCAACCCATCCGGCCGTTGGCGCCTCGCCGCTCCGCTGCTGCTCGCGGCGCTGGCGCTCGCGCTCGCCGCATCGAGCTCCGCGCTCGCCGCGGCCCCGACGGCGCCGCCGCCCGTATCGATCCTCACGCCCTACAGCGATCCTGGTCAGTACGACATCTTCATCTCCCCGTTCGGCGACACCGGCACATATGCCAACGGTCCCGAGATCCTCGACCAGAAAGGCGACGTCGTCTGGTTTCAGGCCATTCCGGCCGCACAGGAGGCGTCCGACTTCCGCAGCCAGACCTATCGTGGCCAGCAGGTCCTGACCTGGTGGCAGGGCACCGGCCTCGGTGGCGTCGCGACCGGAACCGACTACATCTACAACAACCACTACCAGCAGATCGCCGCCGTCAACGCCGGAAACGGGCTCAACGCCGACGGTCACGAGTTCTTGATCACGCCGCAGAACACCGCGCTGATCCTCTCCTACACGACAGCGACTGCCGACCTCAGCTCGATCGGCGGACCGTCGAACCAAACCGTGATCGACGGCGTCGTGCAGGAGATCGACATCCCGACCGGCAAGGTCCTGTTCCAGTGGAACAGCCAGGACCATGTTCCCTACAGCCAGAGCGAGCAGCCGCTGCCGGCCTCCGCGAGCTCGCCGTGGGACTGGTTTCACATCAACGCAGTGCACCTCGACACCGACGGCAACCTGCTGATCGACGCGCGCGACACCTGGACGACGTACAAGGTCAACCGGCACAGCGGCGCGATCGTCTGGCAGCTCGGCGGCAAGGCCAGCGACTTCACCTTCCAGACGGCGTCCGGCCAGACGCTGAACAAAGCCGGGGAGATCTTCGCGTGGCAGCACGACCCCGAGGCGCTCGGCAACGACGAGTACACGATCTTCGACAACGAGGCGGCCGGCGTCGCCAACACCGGGATTGACCCGACGGCGGAGCTCGGGCTCAGTCGCGTCGTGCGCTTCAAGCTCGACGAGCATGCTCACACGGCGAAACTCGAGCAGTCCTTCGATCAGCCCGAGAGTTTGACCGCCCCGTCGCAGGGCGACGGCGAGCCGATTCCGGGCGGCGGTCACTTCGTCGGTTGGGGCAGCTTGCCGTACTTCTCGCAGTTCGACGCGGCCGGGAACCTCGTCTTCAACGCGCAGCTCCCGGCCGGCGTGAACAGCTACCGCGCGTACGAGCTGCCGTGGAGCCCGGCCGGCTCGGGCTCCGGATCGGGTGGCGGGTCCGGTCCTGGCGGGCACGGTCGCTATCCAGGTGGCAGCTATGGCCACGGGCCCGGGAAGCCTCGGGGCCACCGCTACGAGCCCCGGCGCACCGCGCGCCGCTGAGCGCCGGAGCGAACGCAGCCGCATTCGCACGCGCGAGGCGACCGTCGCCTCGCGCGTGCTGCGCTGCAAGGATGTGCGCGATGAGAGGCTGCTCGCGCATCGCAGTTCCGGCGCTCGCCGTGGCGCTCTCGCTGGCTGCATGCGGCTCCGGGCATGCCGCGCGCTCGGCCGATTCCGGGTCCTCGTCCGGCACGCCCGGCGCGACGGCCTCTACCCCGACCGCCTCGACAGCGGCCGCAGGAGCGACTCGCAAGGGTGGCGTGCGGCTCGTGCGCGTTGGCAGCTTCGAACAGCCCGTCGGCGTGACCGGCGCGCCCGGCGACCCCAGCCGCGTGTTCGTCGTGCAGCGAGCGGGCCAGATCGTCCTGCTGCGCGACGGCCACACCCAGGCGCCCCCGTTCCTCGACATCTCGCGGTCCGTCTACACGCAGGGCGGCGAGGAGGAGGGGCTGCTCGGGCTCGCATTTCCGGCCGACTACGCACGGAGCGGTCGCTTCTACGTCGACTACACCGTGCAAGGCGGCGACATCGAGGTCGTCCAGTACAGCCGTTCGTCGGGCAACGCCAACGTCGCCGACCCGGCGAGCGCGCGCTTGGTCCTGCGCATCGCCCACCACGAGTTCTCCAACCACAACGGCGGACAGATGGCGTTCGGCCCCGAAGGCGACTTGTACGTCGGTGTCGGCGATGGCGGCAGCGAGGGCGACCCGCACAACAACGGCCAGAGCACCGGCACGCTGCTCGGCAAGATCCTGCGGATCGCGCCGTCCGCGGCCGGCGGCTACACGATTCCGAGCGGCAACCCGTTCGCCGGCCAGGCCGCCAAGCGTCCCGAGATCTGGGCCTACGGCCTGCGCAACCCGTGGCGCTTCTCCTTCGACCGCGCCACGGGCGACATGATCGTCGGCGACGTCGGGCAGGACCAGCAGGAGGAGCTCGACTTCATCCCGGCGCACACCGGCGCCGGCGCGAACTACGGCTGGAGCGTGTGGGAGGGCACGCGCCGCAACAAGCCCGGGCGCGCGCCAGGCGCCGTGGCGCCGACGCTGACCGTCTCTCACAGCGACGGCTACTGCGCGATCATCGGCGGATACGTCGTGCGCGACCGCACGCTTCCGAGCCTCTACGGCCGCTACCTGTTCGGTGACTTCTGCCGCCCGCAGATCGAGTCGGTGAAGCTGCGGCGAGGGCACGCGAGCGGCCTGCACGCGACCAGCCTGCGGGTGAGCACGCTCTCCTCGATGGGCCAGGACGCGAGCGGGCACATCTACCTGACCTCGTTGAATGGACCCGTTTATCGCATTGCCTCCGTCGGGTAGGAGCGCTGAGGCGAAAGTGCCGCATCGCCCAGTGCGCTCTTGTCATCCGCCGGCGCCAGGCGCGCCGGTCTGAGAGAGTGCGCAGATGGCGCGCTTCGAGCTGAGCGGCAAGGTGGCCCTCGTCACCGGCGGCGCACGCGGGATCGGCTTCGCGACCGCGCAGGCGCTGATCGCGCGCGGTGCGTCTGTCGCGATCGTCGATCTCGACCAGGCCGCCTGCGATGCAGCCGCCGAACAGCTCCACGACAGCCGTGCGATCGGCATCGCCGCCGACGTCACCGACCGCGGCGCGATGCAGCGTGCCGTCGCGCAGACCGTCGAGCGCTTCGGCGGCGTCGACATCGTTCTCGCCAACGCCGGAATCGCGCCGCGCCTGGCGACCTTCAGCGCGATGGCGCCAGAGAGCTTCGAACGCGTGCTCGAGGTCAACTTGTGGGGCGTCTGCCGCACCGTCGAGGCGGCGCTCCCCGAGATCGTGCGACGCAGAGGTCACGTGGTCGTCACCTCCTCGATCTACGCATTCGTCAACGGTGTCGCCGCGACGCCGTACGCGATGAGCAAGGCCGCAGTCGAGCAGTTCGGTCGCGCGCTCCGTGTCGAGCTCGTGCAGCACGGCGCGAGCGCGAGCGTCGCGTACTTCGGCTTCATCGAGACCGAGATGGTCCATCGCGCGATCGACGGCGACCCGGTCGCCACCGAGATGTTCGGAGTGCTTCCGGCACCGCTGCGCAAGCGCGTCGGCGCGGAGAAGGCCGCCGAGGCGATCGTGCGTGGGATCGAGCGCCGCGCGCCGCGGATCTTCGAGCCGCGCCGCTGGGCGCTGATGTCGCTGCTGCGCGGCTTCGTCAACCCGCTCGGCGACGCGCGGATGGAGCGCGAAGAGCGCACGCAGGCGCTCGCGCGGCTTGCCGACGCGCGCTCCGGCGAGGATCAGCCGACGACGGCATAGCGGAGCTCGTTCGGCGGCGCGCCGGCAAGCCTGCGCGCGATGTCGGGCCCATGCCGGCTCCGCTGCGCGATCCGGCACTGCCCGTATCGTGCGCAGATGGCTCGCACGCGGCTCTACAAGAAAGGCGAGCTCGACTGCGAGGACTTCCCCGTCGGCGAAGTCTCCGATCACATCGCCGAACCGGACGCGTTCGTCTGGCTCGACTACTGCGCCCCGAGCGGCGAGGATCTGGCGACGATCGCGCAGGAGCTGCAGCTGCACCCGCTCGCCGTCGAGGATGCCGTCAGCGAGCATCAGCGCCCGAAGCTCGACCGCTACGACTCGCACCTGTTCGTCAACGCCTACACGCTCGCGCTCGACACGGTCTCGGGCGAGCTCCAGACGAGCGAGATCGGCATGTTCATCACGCACAACGCGCTCGTCACCGTGCGCAAGGACGAAGGCGTCGACATCGAGGCGATCGTCGCGCGCTGGGACGAATCGAAGGAGCTCGCCCGCTATGGCGTCTCGTTCCTGCTGTGGGGCGTGCTCGACTTCATCGTCGACGGTCACTTCGAAGCGGTGCAGTCGCTCGACAGCGAGATCGAGGCGCTCGAGGATCTGCTGTTCGACGAGCGCCCGCGCGAATCGGAGGTTCAGCGGCGCTCGTTCGAGCTGCGCAAGAGCCTCGTGCTGCTGCGGCGCCTCGTGCAGCCGATGCGCGAGGTCGTCAACTCGTTGATGCGCCGCGACCTGCACGTGCTCGATCAGGCGATGATTCCCTATTACCAGGACGTATACGACCACGTGCTGCGTGCGACCGACTGGACCGAATCGCTGCGCGATCTCGTCACGACGATCCTCGAGACGAACATCGCGATCCAGGGCAACCGGATGAACCTCGTGATGAAGAAGGTCACGAGCTGGGCCGCGATCATCGCCGTGCCGACCGCGATCACGGGCTTCTACGGTCAGAACGTCCCCTACCCGGGCTTCTCCGCGCACTGGGGCTTCTGGTTCTCCTCGGCGCTGATCGTCGTCGTCTCGGGCGGGCTGTATCTCGCCTTCCGCCGGCGCGACTGGATCTAGCCGACGACTCGCGTCGTGCACGCGAGTCGCAGCGCGCGGCGCGCTACATCAAGTAGCAGAGCTCGCGCGCGCGAGCCGTCAGCTCGTCGCGGAAGTCCGGGTGCGCGATCGCGATCAGCCTTCGCGTGCGCTCGGCGATCGAGCTGCCGCGCAGCTCCGCGACGCCGTACTCGGTGACGACCTTGTCGACGATGTTCTTGAACGTCGTCACCGCCGCGCCGGGGTGCAGCTGCGGGACGATCCGCGAGACCGTGTCGTCGGCCGTGCTCGAGTGCAGCACGATGAACGCCTGCCCGTGCTCGGCCATCACCGCGCCGCGCGCGTAGTCGGGCTGGCCGCCGGAGGAGGACATGTATTCGCTGCCGAGCGACTCCGAGGCGCACTGGCCGAGGAAGTCGACCTCGAGCGTCGCGTTGATCGCCGTCATCCGCGGCTCGCGTGCGATCACGGTCGGGTCGTTCGTGTAGTCGACCGGGTGGAACTCGACGCCCGGGTTCTCGTCGACGAAGTCGTACAGGCGCTTGGAGCCGAGCGCCGACGTCGTGACGACCTTGTTGCGGTGAGTCAGCTTGCGCGTTCCCGTCAGCGCGCCGCACTCGATCAAGTCGAGGAAGCCGTCGCCGAACAGCTCCGTGTGCGCGCCGAGCTCGCGGTGCTGCTTGAGCATGCCGAGCACGAGATCCGGCGCCGCCCCGATGCCTGCCTGCAGCGTCGCACCGTCCGGGATCCGCTCGGCCACGAGCGACGCGATCCGCTGGTCGCGCTCGCCGCCCGTCGGCGGTGCGACCTCGACGAGCGGCGCGTCCGCTTCGCACCAGCCGACGATGTCGGAGATGTGCAGCTGGTTGCCGCCGAACGTGCGCGGCACGCTCGGGTTTACCTCGACGAAGAACGGCACCTCGCCGATGAACGCGGCCGTGTACTCCGCGTGCGCGCCGAGTGAGAAGTAGCCGTGGCGGTCCGGCGGCGAGACCGCCGTGAGCACGAGCCGTGGCGAGAGCGTCTGGCGCATCAGCCGCGGCACGTCGCTGAACGAGTTCGGCACGAGGTCGCAGTCGCCGCGGCGAAACGCCTCGCGGCTGTGCGGCGAGAGGAACCAGCCGACGTGGCGCAGGCCCGGCAGCTCGCCCTCGATGTAGCGGCGCGGGCGCATCGGCATCGTCTGATGCAGGCGCACGTCGCGCACGCCGTTCGCGCTCGCCGCCGCCTCGATCGCGTCGATCGTCTGCACCGGCTCGGCATTCGCCAGCCCGACGATCACGTCCATGTCCGCCTCGATCCACTCGAGCACCGCCTCCGGCGTGCGCTTTCGCGCGGAGATCGCGTCGTGGATCGGTTGGCTGTTCATCTCGTCGAGTTGTCGATCGGGCTCGCTGCGGCCGCAGCATAGGCGAGAATGATCGCCCGATGGACGACCTGATCCCGCTCGGCCCGGAGGACCGCGCGATCCTCGAGCTCGAGAGCCGGACGATCGCCGGGCACACGTGCAAGGTCGTGCGGCTCGCCCCCGCCGCGCAGGCGATCGACGTCGAGCGCCTGCGCGAGCGGATCGCCGCGCGGATCGAGCTCGCGCCGGCGCTGACGCGGCGGCTCGGCGGCAGCGCGCGCAAGCCCGGTTGGGTGCGCGACGAGCGCTTCGATCTCGCCGAGCACGTCGTCCGCGCGCCGGCTGAGCGGCCGCTCGATGAGCCCGGACTGCTCGCGCTCGTCGCCGCGCTGTTCGAGCAGCGCCTCGACCGCTCGCGCCCGCTCTGGCAGATCGACGTTGCCGCGCTGGCCGACGGCGGCAGCGCTTTGATCTGGCGGATCCATCACGCGCTCGCCGACGGGACGGCCTCGGTCCGCTACGCGCGCGCCCTGCTCTGGGACGCGAGCGCCGAGGCGAGCATGACGCCGGCGCAAGCCCACGCCGCCGCTGCCGCCGACGAGCGCCGCCGCCGTGCGCACCTCGCCGGCTTCCTGCGCCGCGAGTACGCGCGCGGGGAGTGCCGCTCGCCATTCGACGGGCACATCGGCACGCGTCGCGAGGTTGCCTTCGCCGCCGTCTCGCTGCCTGCGTTGCACGATGCCGCGAAGGGGCTCGACGGCGCGACGCTGAACGATGCAGTCCTCTCGATCGTCGCCGGCGCCGTCGCCCGCTGGGTGCGCCGGCGCCACGGCGATCTCGGCACGATCCGCGTGCGCGTGCCGGTCAGCATGCACCACGAGGGCGACGAAGCTGCCAATCGCGACTCGTTCTTCTCGATCGCGCTGCCGCTCAACGAGACCGACCCCGTCACGCGCCTGCGTCTCGCGCACGCTGCGACGAGCGAGCGCAAGCTCGACGACGACGCTCAATACCACGAGCACCTGCTGCGCGAGCTCTCGGACTGTCCGCCGCTCGAGCACCTGCTCGCGCGGATCGAGCGCAACCCGCGCCGCTTCGCGCTGAGCGTCTCGAACGTTCCCGGACCGCGCGAGCCCGTCAGCGTGCTCGAGACCCCAGTCGCGCACCTGCACTCGCTTGCGGAGATCGGCGAACGTCATGCGCTGCGCGTATCGGCGACGTCACTCGCCGGGCTGCTCTGCTTCGGGCTGTGCGCCGACCCCGATCTCGTTGATCAGCTGCACGTGATGGCCGAGGGGATCGAGGCCGAGGCCGAGCACCTGCTCGCGGCTGCCGCGAGCGCCTAAGCGACCGCTACGGTCTGGCGGTGCCCGATCCCGCCCCACCGGCGCCCGAGGCGCCAGAGCCAAACGACGCCGGGACGCAAGAGGCCGGGACGATCGGTGACGGGACGCAACCGGCCGACCCCTCCGACGGCGCCGCCGCGGAGGCACCGGCCGGCGACTCGCACGGCCGCGCCGGGCGCGCATCCGGCGCAAAGGCCGGCATCGCCGCGCTCTCGCTCGGCGCGCTCGGCGTCGTCTTCGGCGACATCGGCACGAGCCCGCTCTACTCGCTGCAGACGGTCTTCAACGCCGACCATCGCGCCGTTCATGCGACCGCGGGTGACGTCTACGGCGTGATCTCACTCGTCTTCTGGTCGATCACGATGATCGTCTCGGTCAAGTACGTGAGCTTCATCATGCGCGCCGACAACGGCGGCGAGGGCGGGATCATGGCGCTCACGGCGCTCGTGCAGGACGCGAAGGTCAAGAGCCGCGCGGCGAAGGTGATGCTCGTGACGCTCGGCATCCTCGGCGCGTCGCTGTTCTACGGCGACGGCGCGATCACGCCCGCGATCTCCGTGCTCTCGGCCGTCGAAGGCGTGAAGGTCGCGATCCCGAGCCTGCATTCGCTCGTGCTGCCGATCACCGTTGCCGTGCTGAGCATGCTGTTCGCGATCCAGCGCTTCGGCACGAAGCTCGTCGGCGACCTGTTCGGGCCCGTGATGGCGCTGTGGTTCACCGTGCTCGGCGTGCTTGGCGCAGCCGAGATCGCGCGTCATCCGGGTGTGATCAAGGCGCTCTCGCCGTCCTACGGCGCCAAGTTCATGTTTCACCACGGCGGCGTCGCGTTCATCGCGCTCGGCTCGATCGTGCTCGCGGTTACCGGCGCGGAGGCGCTGTATGCCGACATGGGGCACTTCGGACGCGCGCCGATCCGCCGCGCGTGGTTCCTGCTCGTGTTCCCCGCGCTGACGCTCAACTACCTCGCGCAGGGCTCGTTGATCGCGCGCTCGCCGAAATCGATCTCGAACCCGTTCTTCCTGCTCGTGCCGCACTGGGCGCAGGTGCCGATGGTGCTGCTTGCGACCGTCGCGACCGTGATCGCCTCGCAGTCGGTGATCTCGGGCGCGTTCAGCGTGACGAAGCAGGCCGTGCAGCTCGGCTTCCTGCCGCGCTTGACGATCCGCCATACCTCGCAGTCAGAGGTCGGGCAGATCTACGCGCCCGGCGTGAACGCGGCGCTGTTCGTGCTCGTCGTCGCGATCGTCATCGGCTTCGGCTCCTCGCAGGCGCTCGCGTCGGCTTACGGCGTAGCCGTCACGGGGACGTTCATCCTCAACACGATCCTGTTCCTCGCCGTCGCGCGTCTTTTGTGGCACAAGCCGAAGCGGCTGATCGCGCTCGGCGCGGTCGCCTTCCTCAGCATCGAGGTCGCGTTCTTCGCCGCGAACCTGACGAAGGTCGTCCACGGCGGTTGGCTGCCGCTCGCGATCGCCGCGCTGATCTTCACGGCGATGACGACGTGGCGCAAGGGCCGCGAGATCGTCACGGCCAAGCGGATCGAGGAGGAGGGCTCGCTGCGCGACTTCGTCGAGCGGCTCGACGCGCATCGCCCGCCCGTCCGGCGCGTTCCGGGCACGGCCGTCTTCCTCAACGCGAATGCCGAAACGACGCCGCTCGCGATGCGCGTGAACGTCGAGCACAACCACGTGCTGCACGAGCACGTCGTGATCGTCTCGATCGTGACCGAGCGCGTGCCGCACGTATCCGAGGCCGACCGCCTGCACAACGACGACCTCGGCAACGACGACGACGGCATCAGCGGGCTGACGGCGCGCTTCGGCTTCCAGGACCAGCCCGACGTTCCGGCGCTGCTGCAACTCGCCGATCGACGCAAGCTGCTCGAGCGCTCCGTCGATCTCGACGAAGCGTCCTACTTCCTCTCGAACATCACGATCGTGCGCACGGACGCGCCCGGGATGGTCGGCTGGCGCAAGCGGCTGTTCCTCGTGATGGCGCACAACGCCGCGAGCCCCGTCTGGTACTTCCGCCTGCCCGACGAGCGCACGTTGACCGTCGGCGAGCGCGTCGCGCTGTAGATCCGGCGAGCTAGATCGTCCCTGTAAACCTCCACGTTTACCCGTACACTCCGGCGACTCATGGATGGGGGGATGGCGACCGAGAAGTGCTCTCGTAGGAAGCTGGCATCCGTGTCCGCGCTGGCAGTGCTGCTCTGCGGCTTCCTGCTCGTTGCGGCCCAGGCGCGCGCGGCCGAAGCCGGCCTGCTGCCGAACATCGTCGCCGACCCGCCGACGAACGTAACCCTCGAAACAAGCACGACCGAAGGCGGCTTGACTGCCGGCGGCGAACCGAAGCTGCTGCTGCGCTTCAACGGCTACATCCACAACGTCGGGCCGGGCGCGCTCGACTTCCGCGGCTCGCGCAACAGCCCCGCGGAACCGATGAAAGCGTTTCAGCGCCTCTACACGGCCGGCGGCAGCTTCAAAGAAGAACCGAGCGGCGCCGAACTGATCTACGTCACGGCCGACGGCCACGAACACTGGCACCTGCAGCGCGCCGCGAAGTACTCGCTGTGGAATGCCGAAAAGACCGCCGAAGCCGCGCCGGCGATGAAGGTCGGCTTCTGCCTCGACGACAGCGAACACGTCGAAACCGGCGTCGGCCCGAAAGAAGCCGTCTACTCCGACGCGACCGGTCGCGAATTCTGCCGTCAGCACCAGCCCGAAGCGACGAGTTTGTTCGAGGGCGTCTCGGCCGGATGGCGCGACCTGTACAGCTCGAACCTGGCCTTTCAGTGGGTCGAAGCCTCGAACGTGCTGCCCGGCGAATACTGGCTGCGCGAGGACGTCAACCCGACGGGCGTGATCAAAGAAGCGGGCGGCGCCAACGCGCCCGCGTATGCGGGCAAAGCGACGATCATCCCCGGCTTCGACGCCCTCGCCGAGGCGGCCGGCGCGAGGACGGGCGAAGCCAAGACGCTCGCGCTGAGCTCGCGCGCCTGGAACGACACGGCGACGCCGAAGTACACGATCGGATCGCAACCGAGCCACGGAACGTTGAGCGCCGTCAGCAAAAACCAGGTGACCTACACGCCGGCGCCCGGATACGTCGGGCCCGACTCGTTCACGTACTCGGCGTCCGATCCGAACAGCCCGTTCCCGACGCATCCGGCGCTCGCGACCGTCTCGATCGAAGTCAGCGAAGCGTCGAGCCAGCCGGCGCCCGAACTGCTCGCCGGCGACGCCACGAGCACCTACCCCGTCGGCGACCAGACCGCAGGCGGGCGCGAGGAAGCGTTCCAGTTCACCGCCAAATCGAGCGGCACCGTCGAAGAACTCCAGTTCCGCACGAACGCGAGCTCGAACAGC
>DASZLB010000016.1:0-39433 GCA_035552575.1 Solirubrobacteraceae bacterium
CTTTCGCGATGCCGATCGCGATGTCGAGTTCGCGTCGCTCGATCGCGCCTTCGAGCTCGCGAACGGGGCGATATGGGCCTAGTCCCATCATGCGAACGTATGTTCGCATAGGGATGCTCGATCTCCAAAAGTCAAGCAAGCACGGGGCGTTTTCGAGCCTGCGAAAACCTGCGAGCTTTTCGCGCCCGCGTCCGGACCGCGCCGCTCAGCCCGTGGCGAACGGCGCTTCACGTCGGCAGCGTCCGGCAGCTCCGCGGCCGGCGCTCGGCCGGCGGAGCTGTCGTGCGCCGTTTCCGACTGGCGCTAGATGCCGATCGCGCGCCGCACGTGCGAGCGGATCGCGACGCGATAGACGACGTCCGCGAGCAGCGCCGCGATCGTCACGTGGCGGACGTGAGTTGCCCGTCCGGTTGCGCGGCGTGGCCAAGACGGCGCAGCCGTACGCGCTTTCCCCATTGTCATCCCTGACCCCCTGTGCTTTGTCGCATGGTGCAATCGACACGCCAGACGACTTGTTGTCTCCCAAGTCGAGTGTAAGTTGCGGCCGACTCTTGTCAAGCCTTGACGCCCGGCGTGCGCGTGAGCATCGGTGCCGCGACGCTCCTCGCGCGCCCCGATTCCTCCGCCGCCGTCGGATCTACCTTGTCGGCATGCCGACGCTCGAGACTTGTCACTGCTGTCAAAGCTTCGCGCCCGCGTGGTCCTCGCCGGAGTACGCCGAATGGCACGTCGTGATCTCGCCCGACGGAGAGCTGCTCGCCGTCGTCTGCGCAGGCTGTCTGATCGATGACGAGCTGATCGCGATCGAGCTCGACAGCAGCCTGCAGCCCGCCTGAACCGCCGCCCGGTTGAGCGCCGCGCGCGCGGGTAGGTCAAGAGGCAGTGCAGATGCCGCGACGCGACCCGAACCGATCAATATGAAAATCGGTCACTTGCTGTCCAGCGAGGGGGCGGGCTTCGGGCAGGTCCGTAAGTCAGGCAGCCGCCGAAGGACGCCTGAGCGATGACCGTCGCGATCCTCGACATCGACGGGACGCTCGTCGACACGAACTACCAGCACGCGCTCGCGTGGTATCGCGCCTTTCGCCGCCATGACGTCGTGCTGCCGATCTGGCGCATCCACCGCCACATCGGCATGGGCGGCGACCAGCTCGTGCCGTCGTTGGCCGACGACGACTTCGAGCAGCAGCACGGCGAGGCCGTTCGCGACGACGAGAAGCAGCTCTACATGGAGCTGATCGGCGAAGTCGAGCCGATGCGCGATGCGCGCAAGCTGATCGAGGCCCTGAAGGCGCGCGGGCACAAGGCGCTGCTCGCGAGCTCGGCGAAGGACGACGAGGTCGACCACTACCTCGACCTGCTCGACGCGCGCGAGCTCGCCGACGGCTGGACGAGCTCGGCCGACGTCGACTCGACGAAGCCCGAGCCCGATCTCGTGCACTCCGCGCTCGAGAAGGCCGATGCGAAGCCCGACGACGCCGTGATGATCGGCGACACGCCGTGGGACGTCGAGGCCGCCAAACGCGCCGGTGTGCCGACGATCGCCGTGATGACCGGCGGCTTCTCCGAGGAAGAGCTGCGCGACGCCGGCGCCGTCGCCGTGTTCGAGTCCGTCGCCGAGTTGCTCGAGCGGCTGGGGGAGACGGCGCTGGGATAGTCTAGGTTTGTGGGAATATAGGGGAACATGGTATCTTTGCTGTATGTCCCACAAGCAGCGTTCAATCGAACGGCAGATCGTCCTCGGTGACCGAGGGCGCGTCGTCCTTCCGTCCGAGGTAAGGACGCAACTGGGCCTAGGCGCGGGGAGTCGTCTGCTTCTGCGGACCGAGGCCGATGGTTCGCTGCGACTGCGCCCGTACCGCTCCGTGGCCGATCAGAACCGTGGGCTGTTGACGGACTTGGCGCCTGGCGCGGAGTCGATCGTCGACGAGTTGCTCGCCGAACGCCGTCAAGAGGCCGAGGACGAAAGCACGGAGTAGCAGTGTCGTCCGTCCTCGATGCTTCTGCGCTGCTCGCCTATCTCAGCGACGAGCAGGGCGCCGCGCTCGTCGCCGATGCGATCGCCGACGGAGCGACGATTTCCACGGTCAACCTCGCCGAGGTTCTCAGCCGCGTCGCCGCGCGTGACGGAGATCCAGCCCGTCTCGTGCGCGAGATGAGCGAGCGTGGGCTGCTCGGTGGCGCGGTATCGATCGAGTCGTTCACCGCCGACGACGCCCTCGAGGTGGCGCGACTGCGACCGAGCACACGCGAGCGAGGGCTTTCACTCGGCGATCGCGCTTGCGTGGCGCTCGCGCGCCGTCTCGACGTGCCTGCGCTTACCGCTGACACAGCTTGGTCGAGACTCGAGCTCCCGATCGTGGTGCGGCAGATACGCTGAGTTGAGGGCGCGCATGCCGGCGGGCGCGCAGATGCGCGGACACGCCGGCACGTGCTCTCGCGGCACCGGCATCGTTTCGCGCGAGCGCGTCCCTGGGTAAACCCAATGGAGTGAACCCCGACAAACGCAGTCGAACGCGAGCCGGCGAGCGCAGCGGCACACGGCGAGCGCCGCTGAGCGGCGCCGACCGGCTGACACTCGTCGCCGGCGTCGTCTGCCTGCTCGCCGGCATCGTGCTCGTCGCGGTCGTTCCGGGCTTTGCTGCCGCAGTCGCCGGCGCGTGCCTGCTCGGGCTCGCCGGAATCGCGTTCGTCGCGCTCGCGTTCCTGCTCGTCGGCGAGGGCGAGGAACGCGACTACCGCCGGCCGTGAAGAACGAGCGCCTTGCGGCGGCCTCGCGGCTCTGAGCCGCCTTCGGCTTGGCGCTCAGATCGTCCCCGGCACGGCAGGCTGCGGCGGCGCCGGAACGTCGGGGCCAGGTGCCGGCGGGGTCGGATCGGGGCGCGGCACGGGTGGCTGCGGCGACGGCTCGGGTCCGGGTGGTGTCGGCGTTGGAGCCGGTGGCGCCGGTGCGGGTCCCGGCGTTGGAGGCGCAGGCGACGGGGGCGCCGGCGCGGGCGCGGCGTTCGTCTCGCGAACGGGGGCGCGCAGGATGAGCGATCGAAGTGCGTGAGTCGGTGACTCGCTGTGCATGCACTTCACCTACCCGCTCGAGGTCGGAGCCAACGCCCATGACGAAAAAGTCTGCGACGGCTTTCGGACGTGGAACTGTACGACGCGCGCGAGTTTGCGGTGTGGCGCTCGGGGGGTAAGCACTCGCTGATGAGCGACAAACGCAGGGAGATCGACTGGGCGAGCGCCGAGGTCCACGACGGGAAGGTCGTCGTTGCGCTGACGGGCAAGTCCTCGAAGGCTTGGAGCGAGGCGTTCGACGGAGTGCTTCGCCTGCTCGGCCACGGCACGGGCGGTTGGGAGAAGGTCGCGCACGAGAAGAAGACGATCGAGGTCGACGGGCTGCAGCCGAAGGCCGAGGGCGATCTGCGTCACTTCCTCGAGGCCGTCGTCGTGCAGGTCAACGCCGAGGTCGCCGAAGCGCCTGAGCCCGAGCCCGAGCCGGCCGATCCGCAGGAGCTCGAGGACCAGGAGATGACCGCGACGTTGCGGTCGTTCGCCAAGTCGCGCACAGGCGGGTCCGACGCCGGATAACGCCGCGGGGCGCTGCCCCAAACGCCGTCCCGGCTGGCTCGCGTTTGACCGGCTGCCACGAGCGGCGCCCATGCCGCTCAGACGCGCTCGGCGGCCGAGCCCGTCAGAGCGGTCAGCTCGCGCAGCAGCGCGTCCATGCCGCCGATCGCGTGGATGTCGCGCTGGACGCCGGCGCCGCCGCCGCGTGCGAGGAGCTGCGGCAGGCGCGCCAGGAGATCGCCACAGCCGAGCTCGGCGGCGTCCTCGCGCGTCAGCTCGAGCGCGTCCTCGAGCAGCTCGGCGACGGGCCGCAGTCGCCCGTCGGCATCGGGCAGGCGCGCGCTCACGCCGTAGCGCGCCGCGCGGAAGGCGCCCTCCTCGAGCACTTCGCCGGGAGGATCTGGCTCGGGCTCGTTGCGCGCTGCGTTGCGCGCGAGGCAGTGCGTCAACGCGACGAGCGCAGCGGTGTCGTCGAGCGAGCTCTGCGCGTCGAGCGCGCGAACCTCGACGGTGCCGAGGCGCGGGTGCGGGCGCAGCTTCCACCAGAACCACGTGTAGTCGGCGACGTCGGCCGCGCGCACGAGCAGCTCGGCGCGCTCGCAGAAGTCGTCAAAGTCGCGCATCGCGCGAGGCACGCCCGAGCGCGGCCAGCCGCGCATCGTGACCTCGCGCGCCGACGCCAGCCCGGTGTCGTGGCCGTGGCGAAAAGGCGAGTTCGCGGCGAGCGCCTGCAGCAGCGGAAGGTGGCGGCGCAGCCCGTTGAAGGCGCGGATCGCGGTATCGGGATCGGGCATGCCGACGTGGATGTGCAGACCGCCGACCGGCGTCGCGACGGCGTCGCCGAGCAGCTCGCGAATGCGCTCGTAGCGCTCCTTGTCGGTGATTTCGGCCTCGCCTTCGGCGGCGGAGGGGTGCGTGCCGGAGCCGAGCAGCCCGGCGCCGGTCGCGAGCACGGCGCCGCGTAGCCTCGCGAGGCCTTCGACGACCTCGCTCGCTCCGGCGCACACGTCGGAGATCAGCTCGATCTGGGACGCGTGCAGCTCGCGCTCGATCTCGCCGCGCTCGAGCGGTGCGAGCCGCTCCTGGACGGCCGCCGACGCGTTCGTCTGGCGCCCGCTGACGGGGTCGACGAGGAACAGCTCCTCCTCGGCGCCGACGGAGTACGCCGTAGCCGGGTCGAATGCGTGCTCGATCGCTACACGTCCTCGAGCTCGAACTGGCGCTCGGCGATCGGCTCGGTCTCTCTGCTCAGCGTGCTCGTCATGTCGATGCACTACCCGCAGGACGGGAGAACCTATGCGTGGCGAGGCTGTTTGCGCGGCTCGCGCGCGGCGAGCTCGTCGGCTCGCACGTAGATCTCCGACGGACGCACGCCGATTCCGCGGGCGATCGCGGCGATCAGCTCGAGCTCGGGATCGAGCCGGCCGTCCTCGAGCTCGGCGAGGCTCTTGGCGGACACTTTGCAAACCGTCGCGAGGTTGCGGACACTGCGATGGCTCTGCACGCGGAGCTCGCGCACCGCTTGGCCGAGCGCGAGCAGATCCTGTTGTTGCTGTCGGGCCATAGAAGTACACTCCGGGCGAAATGAATGACGACAACTGTCTGCAGCAACAATACCTCATAAACCGCGGGACGTGTGCCGACCGCCGAAGCGGAGCCGTCGGCGATGCCGCCTAAGCGCAGATCTGAGCCGCGCAGCGCCGAGCATGCGGCGCTCGCGCAGGCGATCGAGTCGCTGATCGCGCAGAACGCGGGCATGACGCAGGAGACGGTCGCGGACGCCAGCGGCATGAACATCAGGCAGGTCAGCGAGCTCGTGCGCGGCCAGGGAAACCCGACGTACACGACGCTGCTGAAGCTGAGCCGCGGCCTGGGCGTCTCGCCGGGCCGGCTGATGTCGCTCGCGGACGAGCTGCGCGAGCAGGCGACGCGCCGTTAGGCCGACCCCGCGAGGCCGCGCCTCGCGCGACGCCGAGGCGAACCGCCGTGCGCTCAGGCGAGGGCTGCGTTTGAGGTGTCGTTGCCGGCCGGAGGCTCCGCCAGCGGATCGGAGGAGGCACGCAGCCGATCGAGCGAGCGCCGCAGCAGGCGCGAGACCTGCATCTGGGAGATGCCGACGGCCGCCGCGATCTGTGTCTGCGTGAGGTCTTCGACGAAGCGCATGCGCAGGATGCTGAGCTCACGCGGCTCGAGTTCACCCATGCCCGACGCGACGGTGAGGCCGAGCTCGACGCGCTCGTAGTGGGCGTCGTCTTCGCCGATCGAGTCGGCGTAGGAGGCGTTCTCGGGGGCACCTGGACGCGGCGAGTCGAGCGACGCCGTCTCATAGCCGTTGAGCACCTGCAGCGCGTCGAGCACTCCCTCGGCGTCGAGGCTCAGGTACTCGGCGAGTTCGTCGACGGTCGGTGCGTGGCCGCGCTCCTCCATCAGCAGCTCGTTGGCGCTGCGCACCTTCAGCGCGCGCTCCTGGCTGCCGCGCGGTACGTGGACGGCCCAGCCGGAGTCGCGGAAGTAGCGGCGCATCTCGCCGAGGATCGTCGGCACGGCGTAGGACTGGAAGGAATGGCCGCGCTCGACGTCATAGCGATCGATCGCCTTCAGCAGCCCGAGCATCGCGACCTGCACGAGATCCTCGAAGGGCTCTGAGGAGCGGCTGTAGCGCCGGGCGAGGTTGCGCGTGAACTGGGCGAAGCGCTCGACGAGCGCCTCGCGCGCGGTGGGGTCGCCGTCGCGTTGCCAGCGAAGGAACAGCGCGCGCTCGCTCGGGCGATGGACGGCCGAGCTGGCTTGTGGCGCCGGCGACTCGCCGGCACTTCCTTGAAGCGTCATTTGCCCACCCCGCTCGGTCGCAGCTCGCGCAGAAACTGCGCTACGCGCGGGCGGCTCGGCTCGCTCTCGCGTGTGCGCCCTGGCGCGAGCTTGACGGACACGGTGCCGCTGCTCTGCGCGAGGCAGCGAGGACAGTCCTCCGCACCGGCCTCCATCTCGGCCGTACGAGGGACGTTCAGTCCGCATACTGGGCAATGCAGGTAGCTCATCGCGTCTCCCGGATCGGATGCGCGGCAAGCGCCGCGCCGTTTCGATGCGAGAGTCCAGCCGGCCCCCTGCGTGGCCGTTGTGTCCCCGACGCGAAGTCGCTATCGCGTCCGGATCACAGACGCGAGCAAGTTCCATTATAGCCGCTTTCCTGCCCGGCCTGGGCGCCTGGGCGCCTGGGCGGAAAGGGCGGCGGATTGCTTCGCACGCGGCGCGGGTAGCCCGATCCCAGGCCGCACGTCCCCCGCCAGAGAGAAGCCGATGCCCACAGCGATTGCCAGCCAACTCCTCGCCGAGCGGCGTTCGCTCGCGCTGACGTTCGACGACGGGCCGAACGAATATTGGACGCCGTATGTCCTCGGCGTGCTCGCTCAGGCCGGGGCGAGCGGGACGTTTTTTATGATTGGAGAGTGTTTGCGGGCGGCTCGTGCAGCGGCGCAGGCGGTGCTGGACGCCGGAGGAGAGCTGCAGTTGCACTGCGATCGCCACGTGCGCCACAGCGAGCTGAGCGAAGCGGAGATCGAGGCCGACACGCTGCGCGCGCTGGATTCGTTTGCCGAGCTCGGCGTGCGCCCGACGCTGTGGCGGACGCCGTGGGGCATCTGCACGGAGGCGACGGAGCGCGTCGCGGCGCGACACGGCCTGAGCCTCGTGCACTGGACGATCGACACGCACGACTGGCGCGGGGACTCGGTCGCGACGATGCTCGCGCTCGCGCGCGCTCGCTTCGAGCACGGCGGGATCGTGCTGATGCACGACGGCATCGGTCCTGGATCGCTGCGGATCGGCGCGCAGAACACGGCTGAGCTGCTGCTGCCGCTGATCGCGGCGGCGCGCGCGGAGGGGCTGAGCGTCGGCTCGCTCGCGCAGTGCGGCAGCGCCGAGCCGGCGGCAGTGGCGGCGTCGCCTGCGGGCCTTCGCGAGGCGATCTCGCTGGGCGGACCGGTATGAGCGTGCAGGCGCCGGTCGCGCCGCCGGCGCAGGAGCAGTGGGAACTGCTGCTCGAAGGGGCGCTCGCGCAGCTGCTCGCGCGGGCAGCCGAGCTCGACGCGCACCCCCGCTTTCCGCGCGCGAACTTCGAAAGCCTCGCGCGTGCGGGCGTCGCGCAGCTGGCGGGCATGCGGGAATCGGTGACGTTCGCGCGCGAAGTCGAGCTGGTCCGAGCGGTCGCGAGCGCGGACGCCTCGACGGCGCGGATCCTCGACGGCCACTTCAACGGCGCCGAGCGCCTCGCGCTGCTGGCGCCGGGCGAGCTGCGCGAGCGCGAGCTCGACGCGATCCGCGATGGTGAGCTGCTGCTCGGCGTGTGGGGCGCCGATCCGGGGCCGGGCGAGGGCGCGCCGGCCGCGATCGCGCCGGAACGAGGCGGCGACGCGCTCGTGCTGAGCGGCTCGAAGACGTTCTGCTCGGGCGCGGGCGGCGTGCAGCGCGCGCTCGTCGTCGCGCGCGACGAGCACGGCGCAAGGCGCCTGGTGTACGTCGATGCGACGCACACGATCTCGATCGATCGCGACTGGTATCGCGCTTCAGGCCTTCGCGCGTCGGAGAGCCATCGCGTCGAGTTTCACGAGACGCCTGTGCTGGCGATCCTCGGCGAGCCGGACGAGACGACTCGCGAGCCGTGGTTCGCGCGCGATGCGCTGCGCACGTCGGCTACGTGGGCGGGCATCGCCGACCGGATCCTCGCGGCGACGGTCGAGGCGATCGGCGAGCGCCACGCGGATGAGCTGCGCCTGCACGCGCTCGGGCGCATGCGCGTCGCGCGCGGGACGATCGATCGCTCGCTCGAGCACGCGATCGAGCTGCTGGAACGCGCCGGCGAGGCAGCGCCCGAGGACGCGGTCGCCGCCGGCGCCGCGGCTAGCGAGGACGCTGCCGCGCTCCTGCAGTGGCGCGCGGTCTCGGCGGAAGCGCGCCTGTCGATCGCTGCCGCGGCGCGGCTGATCGCGGCCGAGGCCGTGCGCGTGTGCGGCTCGCGCGCGCTGATCGGCGGCGGCGCGCTCGACCGCGCAAGGCGCGACTTGGACCTGTTCCTCCTGCAGCACCGGCTCGACCCGAAGCTCGTCGAGCTCGGCGCGCAGACGCTCGCGGAAGGCGCGAGGTGAGCACGCAGACGCCGCGCGCGCGCGTCTCTGCGGCGCGCTTCGAGCGCCTGTACGAGGCGAGCTGCGACCCATGGGACTATCTCGGCAGCGAGTACGAGCGCGAGAAGTACCAGGACACGCTCGCGGCGATGCCCGCGGGCGCGCTCGCGCGCGTGCTCGAGGTGGGCTGCTCGATCGGCGTCTTCACGGAGCTGCTCGCGCCGCGCTGCGCGGAGCTCGTGGCGATCGACTTCGCGCCGCGAGCGCTGGAGCTGGCGGCCGAGCGGCTGGCGGGTGTCGCGAACGTCGAGCTCCTTCGCGCGAGCTTCCCGGAGCAGATCCCGCCGGGCGAGTGGCAGGCGATCGTCTGCTCGGAGGTCATCTACTACCTCGACGAGCCGGCGCTCGGGCGGGCGATCGACTGGCTCGCGGGGCAGCTCGAAAGCGGCGCGAGCGTAGTCGCGGTGAGCTGGCGCGGCGAGGGAGTCGAGGAGCCGATGCGCGGCGACGAGGCGCACGACTTGCTCGCGCGCGAGCTCGCGCGCTGGCACGCCTTCGACGCGCGCAAGCCCGGCTACAGGCTCGATCGCTTCGACGGCGATGGGCGCTGAGGGCATCGTCATCGTCGGCGCGGGACCGGGTGGCGTCGCGACGGCACGCAGCTATCGCGAGCACGGCGGCAGCGCGCCGCTGACGCTGATCGGCGATGAGCCGCAGCTGCCCTACGAACGCCCGCCGCTGACGAAGGAGTTCATGCGCGGCGAGCTCGAGCAGGCAGAGCTCTTGATCGAGCAGCAGAGCTGGTTCGAGAGCAACGATGTGCAGCTGCGCCGGGGCGCGAGCGTGCGGGCGATCGACCCGCGGCAGGGACGGGTCTCGATCGAGGGCGGCGACTCGCTGGAAGCTGCGTCGATCGTCCTCGCGACGGGCTCGGAGCCGGTGCGTCCGTCGCTTGCGGGCTTCGATCATCCATCGGTCTTGACGATGCGCAGGCTGCCGGACAGCCGCGCGATCGCGGCGTGCGCGGATGCGGCCGAGGTCGTGACCGTGATCGGGACGGGCTTCATCGGCTGCGAGATCGCGGCGTCGCTCACGGCGCGCGGCGCACGCGTGAGGTTGATCGGACAAGAGGCGCTGCCGCTGCAAGCGCGTCTCGGCGCCGACGCGGGGCAGCGCATCGCGGGCTGGCTTGGCGAGCTCGGCGTCGAGCTGATCGCGCCGGCGCAGGTCAGCGCGGTGCGCGACGCGCAGACGGTCGAGCTCGAGGACGGCCGGCGCTTTGAGGGATCGTGCGTCGTGCTCGGGATGGGCGCGCGCCCGCGCACGGAGCTCGCGGAGGCGGCGGGCCTGCAGATGCGCGACGGCGCGGTCGTCGTCGACGAGGCGCTGCGCGCGCCGGGCTTTGACGGCGCGGTGCTCGCGGTCGGCGATGTGGCGCACGCGATGAACACGAGCGCGCGGCGCAGCGTGCGCGTCGAGCACTGGGGCGATGCGCTTGCGCACGGCGAGCTCGCCGGGCGCAGGCTCGCGTGCGGCGAGGGCGAGTGGGACGACGTGCCGGGCTTCTGGTCGACGATCGGCGAGCGGACGCTGAAGTACGCGGCGTGGGGCGACGGCTACGAGCAGGCGCGCACGGTCGAGCACGCCGGCGGCGGCTTCACGGTCTGGTACTCGCGAGACGGCGTTGCGGTGGGCGTGCTGGCGCACGAGTGCGACGAGGACTACGAACGCGGTCGCGAACTGATCCGCGCAGGGGAGCCGGCGCCGTGAGCCTCGACGCGGGCGCCGCTGAGACAGCCGAGCAGGGCCGGACTGCGAGCTTCGCGGGCACGGCTGCGCCCGAGCGCGCCGGCCTCGCCGATCCAGATGCTGCGCTCTGCGCGGTCGTCGTCGTGCCAGCGCGCGACGAGGCGGAGCGGATCGAGGCGTGCCTGCGCTCGCTTGCGGCGCAGAATGGCGTCGCGCGCGAGCGCTACGAGCTGATCGTCGTGCTCGACGGGTGCCGCGACGCGACCCGCGAGAAGGTGCTCGCGCTTGGCGCGCGCGAGCCGACGCTGCGACTGCATCTCGTCGTGCTCGCCGAGCCCGAAGGCGTCGGGCGCGCGCGGCGCTGCGGGATGGATCTGGCCTGCGAGCGGCTGCTCGCGCTCGGCAGGGAGGACGGGTTGATCGCGAGCACGGACGCAGACAGCGTCGTCGCGCCGGACTGGCTCTCGGCGCAGCTCGCGCTCGTGCGCGCAGGGGCGGAGGCGATCGGCGGCTTGATCGAGCTCGACTGCGACGAGGCGGCGCGGCTCACGCCGGAGGCGGTCGGCGAGCGCGACGGGCGCGCGGTCGAGCGCCTGCGCGCCGTGCTCTCGCGCGAGCGCGCCGAGATCGCGGAGCATCATCAGTTCAGCGGCGCGTCGCTGGCGCTCACGGCGCAGGCGTACAGGCGCTGCGGCGGACTGCCGGTGCGCGCGGCGCTCGAGGACGAAGCGCTCGAGCAGGAGCTGCGCGCGCGCGGGATCGCGATCCACCGCAGTCGCAGAGTGCGCGTCACGACGTCGGCGCGCACGGGCGGGCGCGCGCCGCGCGGCCTCGCGCAGGACTTGGCGCGCGCGGAGTGGCGCGCGCGGCGCTCCTACGCGGCGAGCGAGTTCCCGCTCGAGCGCCTGCTCGCGGCGAAGAGCGAGTCGATCGCGCTCGTGCTGCCAGCGCGCGAAGTCGCGGCGACGATCGGCGCGGTCGCTCGCCACGCGGTGCGGCTGCGCGAGGCGGGGCTGCTCGACGAGGTGCTCGTCGTCGATGCGGGCTCGCGCGACGGAACTGCGGAGATCGCGGCACAGGCTGGTGTGCGTGTGGTGCAGGAGGACGAGCTCTCGGCGGAGCTTGGACCGTCACGAGGCAAGGGCGATGCGATGTGGCGCGCGCTGCGGGTGCTCGATAGCGAGATCGTCGCGTTTGCGGACACGGACACGGAGGGGCTCGGCGAGCACTTCCTCACGGGGCTCTTGGGACCGCTGGTGTGCGATGCGTCGGTGCATTTCGTCAAAGGCTTCTTCTGCCGCCCGTTTCGCACGGGGGCGACGCTGCTGCCGCACGGCGGCGGGCGCGTCACGGAGCTGATGGCGCGGCCGCTTCTGAACCTGCACGCACCGGAGCTCGCGGTGTTCGACCAGCCGCTCGCGGGCGAGACGGCGGGCAGGCGCGCGCTGCTCGAGCAGATTCCCTTCAGCGCGGGCTATGGCGTGGAGATCGCGATGCTGATCGACGCGTGGCGCGCGGTCGGGCTCGACAGCTTGGCGCAGGTCGACCTCGGCGTGCGCCAGAACCGCCACCAGGAGCTGCGCGAGCTCTCGGCGATGTCCTATGCGGTGCTCGTCGCGGCGCAGAGCAGGTTCCTCGGCGCGGACTTCGCAGACGCCCACGCGGGCGGCTCGATCGCGCTGCCGCGAGGGGAGGCCGGCGCGAGCGCGATGGAGTCGCGGCGCGTGACGGTCGAGGAGCGCCCGGCGCTCGCGCACATGCGCGAAGGCTCGCAGCTCGCCGCACCGCTCGGCTGAGCGCGCGCCGCCGCCGGCAGGCGGCTCTCCCGCAGAGATGCGCGGTGCGGAGGGGCGAGCGCTACGGCGAGCGCTTCAGCCGAGGAGCCGCTCGGGACTCTCGTCGGGTGGCTCGAGCACGAACAGCTCACAAGCGACGTCGGCGTTCGTGTCGATGCCGCTGATGAAGCTGCGCACGCGGCGCCCGGTCGAGCGCTCGACGGTCTCGATGAACTCGGCGCTCGTCGCGTACTGGAAGAACATCCGCATGTCGCGCAGGCGCTGGTGCTCGCCCATCGCCTGCAGGTTCTTCTCGGCGAGCGTGAACGTGTTCTCGAGCAGGCAGACGAGCGTGTCGCTTCCGGCCCAGTGCGTGCGAACCTTCGTCGGTCCGCGCCCGAACTGCTCCTTGTAGATGCGCACGATTTCGTTCGAGAGCTTCGACAGCGGACGGTCGCGGTTGTTGAGCTCGCCGGCCGCGCCTCCGTCGGTCTGCGTGTCGTAGGACGCCTGCTGGGAATGATTCACGCTTGCTCCTCGGCGGCGGGCGGGATGTTCGTTTCATTGCTGTGCCCGTCGCGGATCGGCAGTTGCCCGAGCAGACCGGTGATCTGCAGCACGCGGGTGACCTGAGCGCCGCCGAGGACGATCTCAAACTGAGACCCGTGCTCTGCGCAGAGCTCCTTGGTTATCAGCAGCACGTGGATACCGGTCGAGTCCATGAACGTCAGCCGGCTGAGATCGAGCACGACGGCGCTCGTCGCCGGCTCGGCGCAGATCAGGCGCAGCGTCGTGCTGAGCAATGGGGCCGAGTTCAGGTCGAGCTCGCCGCTCAGCACGAGCGTGTGCTCGCCGTCGCAAACGGCATCCTGCACCTGGAACTCGGGCAGGCTGCAGCTCGAGATGCTCTCGACGACACTCGATGACGCGCTCTCACCGACAGGCATTCGGCCTCCGCACACGGGTTTCTGTGTACGGCGGTCCGCTTCGGCACCTCACGTTGCCGCAGGTCTCACCGTGAACTTCTGCCCTCAACTCTCTCTGTGTAGAGCCGAGCTGTGCATGATCGTAGCTGTTTGCGGGCGCGCTTTGCGCGGGCGGCTATGTCGTCGCTGAACAGGTCGATGGAGCCTCGCAATCCCGTTCTCCCACGTTCGCCCGTAACCCTTTACGAACGCGTCGCCACTCGCGACTAATCGTCAGAGCGCTTGGCGTGCTGATGACTTCTCGCATGCGGACAAGCTATTCCCGAACGGCTGCCGCTGTCGAGGAAGCCGCCAGGTGCCTGGCTGGGGATGGCAGCTCCTTCGGGCCGCTCTCAGCTCGCGGCCGGCTGAGCGATCTGCAGGCGCTCACGAATCGCTACGAGTGCGCGCTCGAATACGCGCTCGTCTCCTTGGAGGATAAACGAAGTGTTGGCTGCCACGAGCAGCGCCTGGAGCTCGAAGGCGAGCTGGGCGGGATCGGGGTTTGACTCGAGCTCGCCGAGCTCGGTCGCCTCGCCTGCGAGGCGCTCGAGAAGCGCGAGCCAGTCGAGTCGCTGGGCGAGGATCGCGTCGTGCACCGGTCCCGCTCGAGTGCCGACATCGACTGCGGCCGCGGAGAAGAAGCAGCCGCCGGGAAAGACGCGGCGCTCGACGTGGGAGAGGAACGCCTCGCAGGCGGCGAGCAGTCGCTCAATCCCCTTGGGTGCGTGCAGCGCTGGACGCAAAACCTCAACCACGAATGTTTGACGCGCGGCCTCGATCGTCGCAAGCTGCAGATCGAGCTTCGATCCGAAGTGAGCGTAGAGGCCGCTCTTGCTCATCCCGGTAGCCCGCGCGAGCTCTCCGATCGAGAGCCCCTCTAGCCCATCGACCGTGGCTAGCCGTGCGGCCTCGTCGAGGATCGCTGCCCGGGTCCGCTCCCCCTTGGTCCGCTCGGTGTTCATTCAGAGATAATAGGCACGATCGTGCTATTCTGCCACGGTCAAATAGAACGATCGTGCTTCTGGCGGGGGAAGAGAGAGATCGTGCCGATGGAAACTGATTATCTGATCGTGGGGGCCGGGGCCAGTGGCCTCGCGTTTGCCGACACATTGGTGGCCGAGGCGGAGAACGTCCAGGTGATGGTTCTCGACCGCCGGCAGGCCCCGGGCGGTCATTGGCTGCAGGCGTATCCGTTCGTCCGCTTGCACATTCCCTCGGCGTATTACGGCGTTAACTCGCTGGTCCTCGGCGAGGACCGCATCGACGAGGCGGGCGAGAATGCCGGTTACTACGAGAGGGCGACCGGCGAGCAGGTGCGCGAGTACTTCGGCGCGGCGGCGGTTCGGCTCACGACGACCGGCCGGGTGAGTGTGCTGACCGGTCATGAGTATCTCGGCCCCGGGAGTGACGGCGAGCAGGTCCGAGACTTGGGCACCGGCGAGGTGCACGCCGTCAAGGTACGCCGCAAGATCGTCGATGCTCGCTACCTGGAAGCGTCGATTCCAGCCACCCACACGATCCCTTTCGATGTCGCGTCGGGCGCCCGGGTCGTGGCAGTCAACGACCTCCCAGCGGCCGCACCGACGGCCTCCTCCTACGCCGTGCTGGGCTCCGGAAAGACGGCGGTCGACGCTTGCATGTGGCTTTTGGATAACAACGTGGAGCCTGAGCGGATTCGCTGGATCCGCCCCCGCGACGCATGGTTCTACGACCGCCGCCACTTTCAGCCGCTGGAGCAGGTCGGCACGATGATGGAGGGGCTCGCCCTTGATGCCGAGGCCGGCGCTCAGGCGGCGAGCATCGACGAGCTTTTCGAGCAGTTGGAGGCTTCGGGGCGGCTTCTACGCATCGATCCGATCCGGCCCGCAACGATGTACCGCGGCACGATGCTGAGTTCCGCTGAGCTGGCCGCGCTGCGGCAGATCGAGGACGTCGTCAGGCTCGGCCGGGTGCGGCGGATCGAGGCAGACCGGATCTTGCTCGAGCGCGGGGAAGCCAGGACGAGCCCAGAGACCCTGCACGTGGACTGCACAGCGCTCGGCTTGGCCGACGCCGCCGCCAGGCCGATCTTCGAGGCTGATCGAATCGTGCTTCAGCAGGTCCGCCACCTCTCGCCGTGCTTCAACGCAGCTCTGATCGGCTTCCTCGAGGCCCACCGTGCAGACGATGCCGAGAAGAACCGGCTCTGCCCCCCGAACCCCTACCCGGCCAGCATCGAGGATTGGCCACGGATGATGAGCCGCACCTGGAGGACCGAGGCGCTATGGCTGAGCGAGCCCGATCTCTCGGCGTGGGTGGCCGGCAGCCGGCTGCACCTTTTGCGCGGGCTTCGCGACCACGAGACGGAGCCGTCCGTGCAGGCGCCCCTCAAGCGTTATCTCACCCACGTCACGGCCGCGATCGAGCGGCTGGGGCAGCTCGCCGGCTCGAAATCACCCGGGCCCGAACGGACCGACTAGGTGAACAAGCAGCTACGCGAGGATCCGGCACGGACTCCGCGCGTCTACTCCGGAGGAGGATCGATCCGATGAATACCAACAAAGCGCTCTGGGAGAAGGGCGACTTCACGCAGCTTGCCGAGTGCATGCGCGACAGCGGCGAGGCGCTCGTGGCCGAACTGGGCATCGAAAGCGGGCAAAAGCTCCTCGACCTCGGCTGCGGCGACGGGACGACCGCGGTGCCGGCCGCGAAGCTCGGCGCCGAGGTCCTCGGTGTCGACATCGCCAGCAACCTCGTCTCGGCAGGAAACGCCCGAGCGCAGAGGCTCGGCCTCGTCAACTGCAGGTTCCAGGAGGGCGACGCATCGGATCTGCACGAACTCGCCGACGACAGCTTCGACCTGGCCATCAGCATGTTCGGAGCGATGTTCGCTCCGAGGCCGATCGACGTGGCCAGCGAGCTCGTTCGGGTCGTGCGGCCTGGAGGGCGCATCGTCATGGGAAACTGGATTCCCAACGATCCGACACTGGTGGCGCAGGTGCTGAAGATCAGCGCTGCCTACTCACCCCCTCCGCCGGCCGGTTTCGTCAGCCCGATGACGTGGGGAGTCGAGGACCAGGTAATCGAGCGATTCGCGGCGGCTGGCGTCGAGGTCGCGGCCATCTCCTTCCAGCGGGACACCTACACCTTCACCTGCCACGGCACGCCTGCGGCATTGCTGAGCGTGTTCAGGAGCTACTACGGGCCGACCATGAACGCGTTCGAGGCTGCGACGGCCGCCGGGCGCGAAGCCGACCTGCAGGCCGAGCTCGAGGCACTCTTCAACGAGCAGAACACAAGTCCGAGCGCCGACGCCACCTGCATACCGGCGACCTTTCTGCGCGTGAGTGTCAGCAACTGAGCGACGCGCTCCGACGTCAAGCGCAGCGATCGACGCCCTTATCAGGCTGCGTTCGCCGGGTGTTGCGGAGCGCGTTCAGTCGTCGCCGCCCGAAAACCTGTCTTGCAGGCACTTCTGATGAAGGCGACGACCGGAATCGAACCGGTGTAAACGGCTTTGCAGGCCGCTGCGTAGCCACTCCGCCACGTCGCCAGAAGCACCGCAAGGGTACCGGGACGGCCGCCGCAAGCGGAGGCGATCCTCATCGGGCTCTTCATGACCTGACTCGCCCTTGACCCCTGCACCGCGGCCGACCGAGGCGGGGGCGGCACGTTACGAACATTTTGCGGATCCGTTAGCTGCCCTTTCGGAGCGCGTTAGCGCCGCCACAGCGAGGCCTCGCAACATGAGCTGATCCCACCACGACCGGAGGTCAGCCGTGAAACGTCTACTCGCACCCGTGCTGCTCGCAGCGCTCCTCGGAGCGGCCCTCGCGAGCATGACGGCAATCGTCCTCGTCGGCAGCGGCTCGTCCTCGGCAAAGGCAGGCACGACGACGGCGTCGAGCCGAAGCGTCTCCCCGACGGGGACGCGCCAGACGGTCGCATCGACGGCACTGACGGCGACGCAGATCTACAAGCAGGCCTCGCAGGGCGTCGTCTCGATCAGGGCCGTCACGGCGGAGGGCGAAGACAGCGGCACGGGAATCGTGCTCAACG
This sequence comes from Solirubrobacteraceae bacterium, assembly GCA_035552575.1. GTDB lineage: Bacteria > Actinomycetota > Thermoleophilia > Solirubrobacterales > Solirubrobacteraceae > Palsa-744. The sequence continues at coordinate 17,215 of DASZLB010000016.1, forward strand.
ACAAAGGATTGATCCTCACCAACGATCACGTCATCGCGGGCGCGAGCAGCCTGACGGTCGCGCCGAAGGGCTCGTCGACGATCACGCGCACGGCGACGCTCGTCGGCGAGGAAGCTAACGACGATCTGGCGCTGATCAAAATCGATCCGTCGGGCCTTGGTCTGAAAGCGCTCAGCCTGACGAGCTCGAAGTCGGCCCAGGTCGGCGATGCGGTCTACGCGATCGGCAATCCGTACGGGCTCGATGAGACGCTGACGCGCGGCATCGTCTCGGCGCTCGGGCGCGCGATCGCGGCGCCGAACGGCGCGAAGATCGCAGGCGCGCTGCAGACGGATGCGGCGCTCAACCCGGGCAACTCGGGTGGCCCGCTGCTGAACGACGAAGGCGACGTGATCGGCGTGAACTCGCAGATCGCAAGCGAGGCGGCGAGTGTCTCTGGGTCGCAGCCCGGGAGCACGGGCGTCGGCTTCGCGGTTTCCTCCGACACCGTTGCCGAAGCGGTCAAGAAGATCGAGGCCGGCAAGGGCGTGTCCTCGACGAGCATGACAACGCGCAGCGCAGTCCAGTCAGAAGCCGAAGGGCTGCGCTCGGAACGCGGGACGACGACGCAATCGCCGTACGGCAGCCGCTCGCCTTACGAATCTGAAGCCGGCGGCCTCGGCGAAACCGAAGGCAGTGGCGCGAGCGAAGGCACGGGCGTTGAAGGCGGCTCAGGCGCGAGCGGTGCTGAAGAAGGAGCTGTCGGCTCGGGCGGCGCCTCAGGCGTTCGCGAAGGACCAGTAGTGATCGTTCCGTGATGGGAGGGGAGGCCCGGGTTTCGCTCCTGGCTCGGGCCTCCTCCACGGCTGCGAACCGGCAGGCTGCCGTGTCAAGCCCGCCCCGGCAGGGCCGTTTCGCGTTGATAGGCTTCGGAGCCGATCCCAGGGCGATTAGCTCAGCTGGGAGAGCGCCGCCTCGACAAGGCGGAGGTCACTGGTTCGAGCCCAGTATCGCCCATGACGAAACCCCCGAGCCGAAAAATCTACTGGATCGAATCGCGTGCGAGACGTTGCCTGGGCCAGCGGACCTCACGTGATCTCAGACCACCAGCGCCACGGCCTTCTTCCACCCGGCATCGCGCCTCACAGTTATCTGCACCGCCGGTCCCACATGACCTTGTCCGCCTACGGTGCCGCGATCCGGCACCTGCTACCGGGGGCCTTCGCGAGGCGTTTGTCGAGCGTAACGAGAGTTCGGTCGGCGATCTCCGCGAGCGCCACGTAGGTGGCATCGTAGATAGAGAGGTTTGCTCGTAGCTCCCAGGCGCGCATAGCGAGGAGGTCATAGGGCCATAGCTCGATCGCAAGGTCGAGCAGATCTGCGTGGGCTTGGGCTGACTGATCGGGGCTGATTTGGCCGGCGAGCTCGTGCCTTCGTATTACGTTGCCCGTCTCATAGGTAACAAGTGCTGGCGCTGCGATCTCACCCGACGCGATTGTTTGTGTGACCCACTGGCCGTCCGGGCCGCTGTCGAGCAGCAGCGCGGCTATGGCGGATGCATCGCAGACGAAGCTTGAGTTCACCGCCGGTCGGCGTCGCGCGCTGCGAGAATGGACGCTGCGCCCGCCCTGGAGCCAGTCACCTCGACGCGGGCGCGTGCACGCGCGACCACGTCGCCCACGGGCGGTCGCGCTGCAGAATCGATGAGCATGCTGCGCAGGTATTCCTGAAGAGACTGATGGGCTCTGGCGGCTCGTGCTGCAAGCTCGTCTCGAACATTGTCCGGGACGTCACGGACTGTGATCGCTACTGCCATGCAGCCATCTTAGCAGCACTGCAGCTACTGTGAAGGCGTTGCTAGCCCGGCGGCGGCGCGCGGCTGAAGACGTCGGCCTGCGGAGGACCCGTTTCTTCAGACCGACCCTCACCTCGCCCGGTCACCCGGTAACAGCCAGGCCGGCCGCCGTACCGGCGACCGGCCTGACCGCCTCAGGCGCTGACCGACAGAGCCTGCATCGAGAGCTTGAGGTGTTCTTTGAGCATCGGCAGGTCTTCCTTTGCCAGCTTGATGACCTGGCTGCTGCTGCCTTCGCTGACCTCGTCCTTGGACTCGGTGATGTCCTGCTTGTGGTCTTCCACCTCCAGGGCGGAATACCAGTGATCGAATTGCGGCCCGCTGAGCGTGGAGACGATCTGCAGCTCCCACTGCTCGCTCGGCGTGGGCGAGCCGGGAACGGAGACCCCGAGCTTCCGTGCCACTTTGGTCGCGTCCTTCAACGACTTCGTGTGATCCGCGATCAGGCGCGCACCAAGCGCGCGGACTGTCGGGCTGTTGCCTTTCTGCTGGGCGATCGCCCCGCCGGCGATCTCGAAACGGTCGCCTTCGATAGACGTCTTCAACCACTGCTCGTCGGCCGCTGAGTGGCGACCGGCGGCCTCTGCAGATGCGCCGGAGCCGACGAGCAGGGCGACGATTGCCGCAACGAGCAGCTTTGCGCAGGCGCGCTTGGGCATGGACATGTGACCTCCTGGGTCTTAGGTTGCTGTGGCCGCTGAACGGCCTCGCCGGTGCCCGGCGGAGGTCTCCAGAAGCTCGACAAAAACCCTCCGGGACACGTCGCGAGCAAGCCGCGCATGCCGGAGCGTTGTTGACGCGGCGGGGGCTACGCTCCGCAGCCGTGTACACCAATCTGCTACCCACGCCGACGGCGGCGGAAACCGACTAAGAAAATGCTCATACGGCAAGCCCACGCAGTGCGTCATCCGCGGTTCCACGCTAGGACGGCGGACCGGGCAAGCTACTCGGACGCGCTTCGCGCTTTCGTCGAAGTCCCTAGCGCTCTAGTGCTCGGGGGCGGCGTTCTCTGCCGTGCCGAGCTACGTCCACGCGTCGATCTAGGCTGCCGCCCCGGCGCAGACGCGCCGCTCGCTCGGCAGCCGATCGCTCCTGGAGATGAAGATGGATGACCCATATTGGATCAAGACCAAATCGACGCAGTCGCGTGAGCTCGTCGAGCGCGTAAAGGTGGCGACTCGGCTCTCCGCAGCGCTCAGCATGCATCGGATGGACGAACCGGGCCCGATCCGAGAGGCGTTCGAGGAGCTGATCGGCAAGTCCGTCGGCGACTCGTTCACGCTGATCCCGCCGTTCTACGCGGACTACGGCCTCAACATCACGGTCGGCTCGACGGTGTTCATCGGCTACGAATGCGCATTCACCGGCCACGCGCCGATCGAGATCGCAGACGAAGTGATGATCGCCCACAAGGTCAACCTGATCACCGGCGGCCACCCGGTCGAGCCGGACCGGCGGCGCGCGTACATCACAGCGGAGCCGATCGCGATCGATACGAACGCTTGGATCGGTGCCGCAGTCACGGTGCTGCCAGGCGTGCAGATCGGAGCCGGCTCCGTCGTCGGCGCAGGCTCCGTCGTGACACGCGACGTCGCGCCCGCGACGCTCGTCGCGGGTGTACCGGCCAAGGCCATCAGGAGCCTGTAAAGCGGCATGTCCGCTCCCGGGCGAGCATGCGCTCGCGGGTGAGACCTTCTTAGCCGCGGGCCGTCAGGGCGAGCGTGCCGTCTTGCCGCGCGCAGCGGCGATCTCGCCGGCCTGCCGGCGTTCACGTGACGGCTTCTCGCTCGCGCCGCGCGAAGAACGCGTGCTCGCGCTTCCCCAGTGCCGTTACAGGCTCGGCGTCGCTGCAGTACTCGACCGCGAACGAGCGCCAGTCGTTGCCGGCGCGCAGTTGCGCGATCACCGACATCGCGCCGATCTCGGCCCTTGCCAAGAGCGCATAGTCGGCCGGCATCGTGCAATGCCGCAGGGCATTGGCCGAAGGGCCGCTTGGCGAGAACCTGCGCTCGATTCCCCTGCCAACGTTCTCCGGGGTCGCGACGAACCGTTGCGAGGCCCAGACGAGCGGGTTGTCCTCGCGCCAGTACGCGAACACCTCCTCTGCGCTGACGGGGTCGGACGAGCGCCACATTCCGGCCTCGACGCTCGCGCGCCACGTTGCCTGTACGTCGCCGCGCATGCATTCGCGGTAGATCGCGACGAGCATCTCGATGCGGTCGCGACGCAGGCGCTTGACGCTGCCGAAGTCGAGGAAGCTGACGCTTCCATCCTCGTGAAAGAGGTAGTTGCCCGGATGCGGGTCCGCATTGAAGGCGCTGCGGCGGTAGTAGGAGCCGTAGACGAAGCGATGGACCGCCTCTGCCCACTGGTCCCGAAGATCCTGATCTGCGGCGAGCGCTTGCTCCCAGCGCAGTCCGTGCACGAGCTCCTGCGTCAGCACCCGATCGGTGCACAGCTCGTCGATCACCTGCGGGACGTGAATGAACGGGTGCCCGTCGTAGTGGGCCGCGAAGTCGGCCTGGTTGCTCGCCTCGATCCGGTAGGAGAGCTCCTCCTCGATCCGTGCGCTGATCTCGCGTGCCAGGCCGCGCAGGTCGAGTTTCAGTCCTCGCGGGAACAGGCCGGCGACAGCGACGCTCAGCAGCGTCGCCAGCAGCTCGGCGTTTCTCAGATCGGCGCGAATCGCCTCGGCGACCCCCGGGTACTGGATCTTCACGGCCACCTCGCGCCCGTCCTTCAGCCGCGCCGCATGGACCTGGCCGATCGAGGCTGCCGCGAGCGGCTCCCAGTCGAACTCCGCGAACGCCGACTCGGCGCGATCCCCGAGCTCGGCCTCGAGCACGATCCCCGCGAGCCCGGCGATCATCGCAGGCGCTTCGCTGCGCAGGCCCGCGAGGGCCTGTTGATAGATCGACTGATACTCCTCCGGCACGGCCGAGCCGACCGTCGCGAAAGACAGGAGCTGGCCGATCTTCATCAGCGCGCCCTTCGAGCGTCCGAGCAGCTCGGCGTAGCGCTCTGCCGTGCGCCGGTGAAACTCGGCGCTGCTCTCGCCCGTGAGCTTGCCGGCCAAAGCCAGCAAGGCTGCCTCACCGGCAGTGCGCATGGTCAGTCCGGCAAGCGGCGCGAGGCGCTTTATGCGCCCTCCGTCGACGTGCCCGGCGGCTCGTGCGACATCGCCCGCATCCCTCGGGGTTCCGGCATCCGGCATCGACGAACCTGCCTTTCGTCCGCTCACTGGGCTTTAGCAAGTGTATGCTTAGTTCAAGCGATGTCAAACGCGACGCGCGAGCGCATCATCGACGAGGCCATGCGGCTGTTCAGCGAGCAGGGCTACGCGGCCACGAGCATCGCGAAGATCGAAGCGGGCGCCGGCTTGTCGGCCGGTGCCGGCGGGCTCTATCACCACTTCAAGAGCAAGGAAGCCGTGCTCGCCGCCGGCATCGAGCGCCAGCTCTCACGGCTGGATGCGCTGCGCGAGATCCGCCAGGTGCTCGGCCCGCTCGGCGACCTGAAATCGGAGCTCACGCTGATCGCGCGCTACGTCCTCGCCGAGCTCGACAGCGAGTCCGAGCTGCTGCGGATCCTCGCCATCGAAGCGCGCAGCCGGCCGCAGCTGCTCACGGCCGCCGTCGATCAGCTCGTCAACTCGAGCTTCGACGGCTTTGCCACGTGGATCGAGGAACGCGCCGAGCGACCGCTCGACGGGGCGGCGCCGAGCACGATCGCCACGCTCGGGCTCGGATCGCTGTTGAGTAACCGCCTGCTGCGCGACGTCTTCGGCGTCCCGAGCCCGGTCGACGACGAGGCACTCGTCGACGCATGGGTGCTGCTCATGTGCAGCGCTCTTTGCGCTCCCGCTGACAGCGCAACGGGCAGCGAGCCGAGCTGACGCTCGCCTGGGCTTAGCCGCGCCGCTGAACGGTTCAAGCGCTGAGGGCCGAGCGATGCGCCATTCTCCTGCGATGGCGATCGCCGCCGAGACCCGCGAAGACCTGCTGCGCCTGGCCGCGATCGAGCGAGGCTCTGCATCCGACGGGGAGGCGCGCGCCGCCGAGCTGCTCGCCGAGATGTTCCGCGCGCGAGGCTTGGAGCCGACGCTCGAGCAAGAGACGGCTGCCTCCGGATTCTGGCCCTCGACGGGTCTTGCCGCCGCGACGGGCGCCCTCGCAGGTCTGCTTCCAACTCGCGCGCGCATCGCGAGCGCCGCGCTCGCCGCAGCCGCCGCTGCGCTGATGGCCGACGACGTCGAAAACAACGCCCATCTGCTGCGGCGCGTGCTTCCGCGAGGGCGGACGACGAACGTGCTCGCGTGGGCCGGCGACGCCGACGCGCGCGAGACGCTCGTGCTTGTCGCGCATCACGACGCTGCGCACACGGGCCTGCTTTTTCACCCCGGGCTCGTGCCGCTCGTCAACCGCCTCGCGCCGGGGTGGTATGAGAAGCAGAGGACCTCGACGCAGACCGGGCAGCTGCTCGTTGCCGGGCCGGCGCTCGTCGCGCTCGGCAGTGCGCTCGGCATCCGACGTCTGCGTCGCTTCGGTACGTTCTGGAGCGCTGTCACGGCTGCGCTGCTGGCCGATGTCGCGCGCTCCGCGGTCGTGCCCGGCGCGAACGACAACCTCAGCGCCGTCGCGACGTTGCTCGCCGTCGCCGAACGCCTCGCCGAGCAGCCCGTCGAGGGTGTGCGCGTGCTGCTGCTCTCGACCGGCAGCGAGGAGTCCTTCATGGAGGGCATGCGCGGCTTCGTCGCGCGCCACCGAGCCGAGCTCGATCCGCAGCACACGCGCGTCGTCGCGCTCGAGTGCGTCGGATCGCCGCACCTGCTGCTGATCGAGGGCGAGGGGATGCTGCGGATGCGCGACCACGACGCTTCGCTGCGCGAGGAGCTGCAGGCGGCCGCCGATGCCGCCGGCGTCGCGCTGTGGCGCGGGCTGCGCCTCGGTGCCGGCGCGACCGATGCGCTGCCGGCGCTCAAAGCCGGCTATCGCGCGGCGTGTCTTGCCGGTTGCACCGAGCTGAAGGTTCCGGCGAACTACCACTGGCCGACGGACATCCCCGAGAACCTGTCCTGGGAGACGATCGACGGCGCGGCCAGCGTCGCCGTCTCGTTGCTGCGCCGCCTCGCCACGACGGGCGGTTGAGCTCGCCGAGTGGGTGGAACGGTTGGCCAATCGGTCCCCGCCGATGCTGGCCAGATGGCCCTTTCTCGGATCGCGTGCAGCGTTCAATCTCGAGGCATGCACACCATCGAGTCGACGATCACGCATTCATTCCAAGAGAGCACCGCGAACGCGCCCGAGATCATCGGCGGCCCGACTCCGATTCAAGCGCCGCGACCGGGCGACACGTATCGCTGGAAGGTCCAGCACGGCCGCGCCGAAAAGCACGTCTACGTGCAGATCGCCGATGCGCTGAAGCCGGAGAGGTTCGACGAGCCGCTGCGTTCCGGCATCGCCACGAAGGGCGAGTCGGTGCTCGTCAAGCTGCTCGAGCGCGGCAACGTGCCGACGCGAATCAAGATCACCTCCGCGGGCATCACCGAAGTGGGCGTCGACCGCCGCCCGCGCGCATGCTCGATCTGAGCGCCGGCGCCGCCTGAGCGAGCATCCGCTGAGGAGCATCCGCCTGAGCGAGCATCCGGGTCCTCGCGCGGGCGCCGGAGGAGGACGGCCGTGACAGAAGGCGCAACTCGGCTCCCCGCGCCGCTACGCTGCCCGCCAATGGCCGACACGAGCACGATCGCTTCGCTGGCGACAGCCGGCGGGACGCTGGTCCTCGCGATCGCGACGTTCTCCTCGACGCGCTCGGCCAATCGCGCTGCGCGCGTCTCCGAGCAGTCGCTGAACGTCGGGCTGCGCCCACTGCTGTTCAGCGCGCGCCCACAGGACGCGACGCAGAAGGTCGGCTACGGCGACGATCACTGGGTCGCGCTGCGCGGCGGCTTGGCCGTCGCGCAGGAGGCCGACGGCAACATCTACCTCGCGATGCCGTTGCGAAACGTCGCCGCGGGCATCGCCGTGCTGTACGGCTGGTATCTGTGGCCGCGCCGTGCCGGTCTCGAGGATCCTCACCCCGCCGTCGAGGATTTTCGCACGCAGACGCGCGACCTGTACGTGCCCGCCGGCGACATCAGCTTCTGGCAGGCAGCGCTACGCGATGATTCCGACGAGCTGTACGCGCCCGTGCGTGAGGCGATCGCCTCCGGCGCGCCCCTGAGCGTCGACCTGCTCTACGGCGACCACGAGGGTGGCCAGCGTACGATCACGCGCTTCTACATGGTCCCGCGCCCGCGCGCCGAGGACGGCGAGCAGGATGAGCCGTGGCTGCGCCTGTGCTCGGTCTCGCGACACTGGAACCTCGACCGCGCCGACCCCCGCTGACCCCGCGATCCCAGCTCTGATGCGCGATCGCGAGGTGACACGATCTGTCGCGACTCAGGCCGGGCGGCTTCTCGCCGGCGTCCAGCCGGATTCCCGCAGCACGCTGAGCCGGCTGAGGAACAGGTACGCGCCGAACGTGATCGCCGCGCCCGTGACGGCGTCGGCGAGGTAGTGGTTGGCCGTCGCCATCACTGCGAAGGTCGTCATGAACGGGTAGACGACGGCGACGGCGCGCAGGATGTGCCGCGAGCTCAGCTTCCACGCGACGATCGCGCACCACGTCGCCCAGGCGATGTGCAGCGACGGCAGCGAGCAGAGTTGGTTCGAGTGCAGCGCCGTCGCGCCGATCTGCCAGACGGGCAAGCCGTGCACGCTCGAGACGAGATCGACATAGCCTCCCGTGAGCATCCGCGGCGGTGCCACGGGAAAGCTCCAGAAGACCGCAAGCGCGATCAGGTTGACGAGCACGAGTGTCGCGCGCAGCACGCCAAGCGAGTCGGCGCGCCGCCACCAGAGCCACGCGAATACGCACAGCGTCGCGACGATGTGGACGTTTTCGTACCAGAACACGACGACCTCGCTGAGCTCGTGGTGACGCGCCAGCCACGTGTTCAGCGCATGCTCGGGGTCGAGCGCGAGCGAGCGCTCGAGGTCGAGCACGCTGCGTCCGTCGCTGACAGCCAGGCCCTGCCGAACGGGCGCGAGGTTGTTGAGCGCGTCGAACAGCCAGATCAGCCACGCTACGACGAGCAGGTCGATGAGCAGCCATGCGCGCTCGCGCCGATCGCGCAAGCGGTGTGTCAGCCGCGCCGCCGCCGGGAATCTGCCGGGCGGGGGGATCGCGCTCGGAGTCTCGCTCGCCGCTCCCACGGCTCGATTAATACCGAACGCCGCCGGCGCGAAGCGCGGCGCGATTCTCAGTGGACTACCGGTGGGTGCGGCTCGATCCACCCACCACAGCCGCGGCGGCTCCCCGAGGAAGTCCACGTGCGCTTCGGGGCTCAGCGGGCGCGCGAACAGAAACCCTGCGTCTCGCGCGCTCGCCACAGACGGACGGCTGCCGTAGACGTTCGCTCTACTCCTGTCGTCGCCGCTAACGCTGCGGCGGCAAAGCGTCGGAAGGAGAACAGGCCGAAGCGGCCGGGGAGCCATTCCCTTTCTATCGCGGCACGCAACGTCGCAGTCAGGAGACGCCGATGAACCATGGCGTCCCACAGCAGCACGAGTCGCCCGTTGGCGACTCCCTCGCAGCGCATCCCGCAGCGGCATCGCTCAGGCGAGTCCGCAAGCTTCATGGCGCCGCCCTCTTCCTTGTCGGCCTGCTCGCGAGCATGCTCTTCTCCGGCGCCGCCTTCGCGGCGCCGGCGACGGTCGGCCTGGGCACGGCCGCGAGCTACTCGGTGCTCGCCGGATCGACCGTGACGAACACCGGACCGACGACGATGTTCGGCGACCTCGGCCTCGCTCCCGGCTCCTCGGTCACCGGTGCGCCGCACGTCCTCGGCCAGACGCACATCGACGACGCGGTCGCGATCGAAGCGAAGCTCGACTTGACGACGGCCTACAACGCAGCTGCCTCGCGTCCGACCGAAGGCTCGGCCGGCACAGACCTCGCCGGCCAGACGTTCACGCCCGGCGTGCGCACAGCCTCCGGAGCGCTGCTGCTCTCGGCCGGTAGCGTCGTGCTCGACGCGCAGGGCGACCCGAACGCGGTGTTCATCTTCCAGATCGGCTCGACGCTGATCACCGGCTCGAACACGACCGTCCAGCTGATCAACGGCGCACAGGCCTGCAACGTCTTCTGGCAGGTCGGCTCCTCCGCGACGCTCGGCACCGGAACGCGCTTCGTCGGCACGGTCATGGCCGCGGACACGATCACGGCGAACACCGCCGCGACGATCCACGGCCGGCTGCTCGCGCAGACGGCTGCGGTGAACATGGACACGAACACGATCACGCAGTCCAACTGCGCGTCCAGCGAAGAACTCGGTGGGGGACTCGAAACGACCACCCCCGAAGAAGTCGCTGCATTGCGGACAGCAACCGGCGGAGGTGAAACAGCGACGACGACTACGGGCACGACGGTCGGCTCGTCCGCGCCCGCCGTGGCCGTCGCAGCCGCGTCGACTACCACCGCCACGCCGGTCTCCCCGGCCGCGGTGAGCGCCGCCCGGACTGCCGCGCTTCGCCGCGCAGCAGCGGCGAAGCGAGCCGCCCGCCAGCGCGCCGCACGTCGTCGCGCAGCAGCGCGCCGGCGCCACCACGCGGCGATCACGCGCCGCACGCAGGCGCGCCCGCCGAGCCCCAACGTGCGAGGCGCGTTCACCGGATGAGCGCGCCGTGCAGCGCGCGCGGGTGCTCTCGCGCCCGCGCGTTGCTGCTTGCGCTTGGAGCCGGCTGCGTCCTCGGCGCGAGCGCGAGCGCCGGTGCCGCCCCGGCGCAGGCCACGGGTTCGCGTCCCCCCGTCCGCGCCGAGCAGCCGCTCGCTCAGCTGCTCAGCTCGCATCTCGTGCACCGCGCGCCGAGCGCGCATTCCCGCGTGATCGAGTCGCTCGCGCCGAGCAGACCGATCACGGGCGAGCGCACGACGTTGCCGGTCCTGTCGCGCGCGACGACGCAAGGCGTCGCGTGGTTGCGCGTGATGCTGCCCGGACGACCGAACAGCTCGAGCGGCTGGATCGCAGCCCAGGGGACGCGCGCGAGCGCGACGGGCTGGCGCCTGTCCGTCAGCCTGCGCGCGCGTCGCGTGACGGTCTACCGCCACGGACGAGTCGTGCGACGCTTCAGCGCAGTCGTCGGCAAGCCCTCGACGCCGACGCCGACAGGCCGGTTCTTCGTCGAGGAGACGTTGCAGATGACCGGCGGCGAGCCCGGCGGACCATTCGCTCTCGCGCTCAGCGCGCGCTCGGATGCGCTTCAGGAATTCGAAGGTGGGCCGGGGCAGATCGCGCTGCACGGGCGCGACAACCTCGGCGGGGTCCTCGGCGCGGCCGAATCGCACGGCTGCGTGCGCCTCGATACGGCGGGGATCGACTGGCTCGCCGAACGGATCGGTCCCGGCGTGCCCGTGAGGATCGAGTAGGCGTAGGCTTGCGCCGATGCGCGCGCACCACGTACAGATCGAGCACGAGTTCGCAAAGCCGCCCGAGCGGATCTTCGCCTACCTGGCCGAGCACGAGAACCTCGCCGATGTGTTCGGCGCGAAGGTGACGCGCCTGCACGACGGCGAGCGCGAGCGCGACGGCGTCGGCTCGGTGCGCAAGCTGCAGATCGGTCCGCTGCCGCCGTTCGAGGAGACCGTGACCGAGTTCGTCGTGCCCGAACGGATCGTCTACGAGATCACGAAGGGCAGCCCGCTGCGCGGGCACCTCGGGGTGATGACGTTTGCTGCGACACCGAGCGGCGGCACGCGCTTTGCCTATGACATCCGCATCGCCTCGCCGATTCCCGGCCTCGCGCCGCTCGTACGAGCGGCGCTCACGCGCTCGATCACGCAGTCCTTGCCGGGTATCGAGCGCGACGCCTGAGCCGCTGCGCCGCGACGCCTGAGCCGCCGCGGCGTCTTTGGCGCCCGTTCACACACGCGGCTGAGTTGACATTTGGGACGCCGCCGAGGTACCGTCCTCGCCGGACGGGCTTGGAGGGGGAGTCGTCGTGTCGCGGCTTGCGTCGCGGAGCGGCGCGCTGATCCGCTGCGGTGCTCGCCCGGCTGGACCCCTGGAGGGGATGGAGCCCGTCGGGCCGTCAGGTCTCGGGCACGAGGACGACGACATAGGAGAAGCGATGATTGGAAGGATTCCTGCGAGGACGGCCAAGCTGGCCGCCTCGCTCACAGCAGCATGCGCGGTGCTGGCCGTGACCGCGGGCGCCTCGAGCGCCGCGACGGTCGTCTACAACAACCTGCCGAAACCGCTGCCTGGCAACGTGCAGTCGCTTGGCTTCCAGGCGACGTCGGCCGCCGAGTTCGGCGGGCAGATCCAGACGGTTGGCAGCGCGAGCAACCCGACGATCACGGTAGGCATGAGCAGCTGGGCGTGCCAGAGCGGCAGCGCAACGGACGGCAGCTGCTCGACGACGCCCGGCGCGACGTTCAACGTGCCGATCACGCTGAACGTCTACTCGGTCGGCTCGGGCGAAAGCGTCGGTGCGAAGCTCGTCACGGTGACGCAGAACTTCGCGGTGCCGTACCGCCCGTCGGCGGACAGCACCAACTGCGCGGGCAACGGCGGTTGGTTCAAGAAAGGCAAAGCCGGCGGCTGCTTCCACGGTGAGCTGTTCAAGATCAAGTTCGCCAAACTCGGCAGCAAAAAGGCGCCTGTGACGCTGCCTGAAAAGGTGATCGTCGGCGTCGCGTTCAACACGTTCACGCACGGCTACGCGCCGACCGGCGTCGAAGGTCCGTACGACTCGCTGAACGTCGCGCTGACCGAACCGCTCAACGAAGGCGAAGAAGTCAAACCGTCTGTCGGCAGCGACCCGGCTCCGTCAGACGCGTACTACAACACCACGTTCGGTGGCTTCTACTGCGACAACGGCGCAGGCGGCACGGGCACGTTCCGCCTCGACGCAGGCTGCTGGACTGGCGAGCAGCCGCTGATCGAGGTCAAGTCGAGCTAACGCTTCGAGTCGACCGCAGATCGCACTGCATCGTTCAGAGGCCCCGCTCCGGCGGGGCCTCTGTCGTGGTGCGCTCGCCGTATCCTCGAAGCCGTGTGCGGGCGCTACACGAACACAGTCGGTATCCAGGAACTGAACGAACGCTTCAAGGTCCCGTTCCCGGGCGAGCAGGGAACGCACCGCTACAACGTCGCGCCGACCGAAGAGGTGCTCGCGATCGTGGCGCCGAAGGGCGAGCCGCAGGCGAGGCTGTTGCGCTGGGGTCTCGTGCCGAGCTGGGCCGACGATCTGAAGATCGGCAACAAGATGATCAACGCGAAGCTCGAGACCGTCACGACGCGGCCGGCCTTCCGCAACCTCGTGCCGAAGGGATCGCGGCGCGCGCTGCAGCTCGCCGACGGTTACTACGAGTGGCTCAAACCGGAGCAGCGGGCGGGCAAGGCGAAGGGAGGGCCGCGCCAGCCGTTTCACTTCCGCGTCGACGGTGGCGTCCCGTTTGCGTTCGCTGCACTGTGGACGCCGGCGAAGATCGACGGCGAGTGGGTCGAGAGCGTCGTGCTGCTGACGTGCGATGCCGCGCCGAACCGCGTCGCGGCGGCGATCCACGACCGGATGCCCGTGATTCTCGCCGACCGTGAGGTGCAGGAAGCATGGCTCGACTCGAGCCTCGACGCCGAGGAAGCGCTCGCGCTGTGCGGCGCGCTGCCCGAAGCGCGCCTTTCGGCGACGCCGGCCAACCCGGCGCTGAACAAGCCGGGCGCCGCCGAGGAGGGACCCGAGCTGCTCCGTGCGCCGGGCTGAAGCCGCGCTGAGCTCTCGCCTGCGGGCGAATGCGTAACGAGCGGCCGTGCGTCGAGCTCAGTAGCGCGGCAGGCGGTACTTGCGCGTGCGCGGGCAGCGCTCGAGCAGGCCGACCTCGACGAGCGTCAGCGCGTAGCGGTGCGCCGTGCTCGGACTCATGCCGAGGTCCTGCGCGAGCTCGACGATTCCGCGCTCCTCGCCGTCGGGCCCGAAACCGGCCAGCAGCGAGAGCCCGCGCAGCAGCGAGCGCGACATCCGTGGATCGTTCGTCTCGCTGGGCATGTAGCCGCGGCCGTTGACAGGCTGCTCGATCGTCGCCGAGGTGGCCGAAGCCCCGCTCGCGGCAAGCTTGCCCGCCAGCGGCGCCGCGAGCGAGTCGGCGATCAGCGTCGAGATACTCGGTGCGTGTCCGCGCGAGGCCGCGCGCACGACGTCGTCGACCTGCGTTGCCGTCATTTGCGGCACAGCTCGCGCTACCAACGTTCATAGCGCCGAAGCACCGAGCGCCGCACAGTGGCGGCGCTCGAACACATCTCCGGAGGGCGAGTCAGGAGGTGCCCACAGGATAAAGGGTGGGGTGGACCATTCCGCCCCTGCGGCCCGGCGCTGAGCAGGCACATACCGGGAGGGCGTAAGCAGCGATCCAGCACGCCGTGAGGATTCAATTCGCGCGCGGCGTGTGCACGAGGCACGTGCAGTGAACGGGGACCGAGTAGCCCCGTGGCAAGACGCATCAAACCCTTCGTAGGCCGGAGGTCCGAAGCGGGCTGACGATGGAGCGGAGGTCAGGGTGAAGCTGGGATCGAGCGCCGGAGCTGGGCCGAGAGGTCCGCTCGACCGACAGTACCCACAGGGAGGCAACAAGGGAGTAGTGCGTCCCGAGTCAGCGCGGGTGTCGTGCAGGCGCTGCACGCGCTCGCCGCGGGGCGTCGGGCGGCCGTTCGCGGGTCGGAACGCCCGGCAGGGCGCGGGACGCAGGAACGGCCACCCGACCTGCGCGGTAACAGCGGCAAATGACCACACCGAGAGGAGCAAGGACATGACGTTTGAGAAACCGAGCGACGATGTAGAAGTGCCCGAGACAACGACCGGCTGGATCGACTTGCTGGGAGCACTGGTTGACCTCCAGGGCCAGCAGGTGACGGTGCGAATCACCGAGCGCGCCGAGCGCATCGCCGAGCTGCGCGGCCACCTGCACCGCTCGACTGGCTTCAGCGCCGAGCAGGACGCGCTGCTGCTCTGGATTGGGCGCACGATGCCGTCTGTCGCGTTCGCGGTCTCGCGCGAGTTCCTGCACAGCTGGAGCTGGACCGAGGACGACGGGATCGCCGAGCTGCGCATCCAGCACGGCACGACGACGATCGTGGTGGACTTCTCGCCGGGCGCTGGTGCGCCGTGACCGGCAAGATCGTCGGCGCCACGAGGTCGACTGACGGCAGAGGCGGCGTGCTGTCGACGTGCATCGCGTGCGGTCGCTACACCGCCGTTGGCCAGAGCTACTGCCATGAGCACCGACCCAAGCGTCGCAGCGCGGCGCTACGTGGTGGTGGCGCTCAGATCGCGCGCTTCAGGCGCGAGGTGCTGCTGCTGAGCGGCGGACGCTGCGAGGCAGTCGTTGACGGCAAGCGCTGCACCGAGACCGATTCGGCGAACCTCGAAGCGCATCACCTGATTGCCGTGAGCAACGGCGGTGCCAACGTCGCACGGGAGAACGGCGTGTGTCTGTGCAAGGTGCACCACGCAGCGATCGAGTCGCGCAGGCTGGCGATCTGAGTGTCGTTCGAGTCCGACGGCCGCATGGCCGATTGGTTCGCGCCAGAGCTGGCCGAACGTGCGACACGTGAGATGGCCGACGACGCAGGCGCGTTCGCCACGGCGACAGCGCGAGCGCTCGCACCGATCAGTCCGGTGATCGACAGCGCCCGCGCGCCCGGCACGCTGCGCCGCTCGTACGAACAGATCGACGTGCACCCGTTCGCGCACGGCGACGGCAAATCCGGTTATGCGTCAGGCGTGCAGTCGCACGACTTCGTGGCACGGCTCATCGAGTACGGCGTCGCACCGCACGACGTGTCGGCCAAGGCCGGGCGTTGGCTGGTGTTCCGTGCGTGGCCCAACGGTGAGATCGTGCGCGCCAAGCTCGTGCACCAGAAGGGCTTCCCCGGTCAGCACATCGTGCATCGTGCGATCGAGGCGACGCGCTTCGCATTCGACGAGATCGCCG
The DNA here is from genome assembly GCA_035552575.1 of Solirubrobacteraceae bacterium. Lineage (GTDB taxonomy): Bacteria > Actinomycetota > Thermoleophilia > Solirubrobacterales > Solirubrobacteraceae > Palsa-744. The sequence goes on from DASZLB010000016.1 coordinate 33,077, forward strand.
AGCCTGCGCTGCTGCGGTGGGTCGAGCGCCAGAGCGCGGCAGCACACACTGGTAGGCCGTAGACTCGCGGTCGTGAACGCGGGCGACGCAATGTGGACGGTCTACGAAGAGGCGGGCGTGCGTGCGCTACGAGACGCGCTTGCAGTGAGTCAGCCCAACATGGAGGACATGCTCAGCGCGCTGGACCTGATCGCGACAGCGAAAACCCATGGCAACGTGTCACCCGGGCTACGTCCGGCGATGGAGAGGCTGGGCGTTGGCCGCGTCGAGGAAATCGCGGCGACGATCCTCCGGCCGTACCCGGCGGACTTCGGCGCGTAGCCCGAGTTTTTTCGTTCTCGCCCCTAAGAACCAGGCACTGGTGCGCTGCGCAAAAACGTCGGATGGCATGGGCCTTCCGGTGGACGTGCCAGACTGCGCCACATGCCCAAGGAACTGCACTGGGAGCTGGTCGCAGGGACGGCCGAGGACATCAAGGATCGTCTAGGAGCCGCGATCAACAACGCGGCTGCCGAAGGCTTTACTGACGTGCAGCACGTATCTCACGACATGGCGCTCGTTAACGGCACAGCGCCCCTTGTCTCGGTGCTGCTCGTACTCGGCAAGCCTGAGGACTAGATCCAGCCCACTAGTCGCGCCTTCTGCGGCTTGAACGTCGCGCGGTGCACGGCGAGCGTGAGCGCGATCAGCACGTCGTTGCGTAGCCGGTCGCTGGCCTTGCCGATGCGCGCGCCGCGACGGGTCTGCTGCTGCACGCTGTTCTCAACGGCCGCGTTCAGTGCGGGATCGTCGCCGTGGACCAGGCGCTCACTGTTCACGAGGTCGGTCAGCTGCTGGAACGCGGGCACCATGCGGGCGTCGTGCTGAGGCACCTCTACGACGACGAGACCGCGCCGCGCCCAGCCGTCTGCGAGCGCACCCGCGGTGTGCCACGGATCGGCGGCGATCTCGCGCACCCGGTGGGCGCTGGCTAGTCGGTCCACGAGCGCATCGACCTCGCTGGCCGCTTCAGGTGCGTCGATCTCCACCGTGCGGCAGTGCAGCTGCTCGCCGTGCCACTGCACCCATGCGACGCCGGTCGCTGAGCGGTTGGCGCCCATGTCTACGCCGATCACGATCGGCTCGCCGCGTGGGTCGATGATCGGCTCGCCTGCGCAGCGCTGCCAGCGAGTCGGACCAAACAGCGCGCCCTCGCGCGCGACCCACTGGCCGAGGTGGTAGCGCCGGAACGGACCGTCGGGCAGGGCCTCACGCTGGCGCTTCAGCGCGTCCAGGCCGATCCACGACGCGGGGTTGGCGCGCAGCATCGCCTCGGGGTGGGCGTCCAGGTCGGTGTCGTCGGGAACGGCCCACTCCAGCATCGAGAAGTCCCGCGAAAACACCTCGGTGCGGCTGCGCAAGCGCTTGACGGTGGGCAGCGCCAGAGCACGCGCTCGTAGCTGGCCCAGCGGGCTCTCTGTGCCCTGTCCGGCGGTGCTGATCGTCACCATGCGCGCGCCGGGGCGCTTCAGCAGGGCCGTACGCAGCGCGACGTACACGCCCGCGTCCTTGAACGCGTGCAGCTCGTCGATAACGCACAGCGAAGGCGTCAGGCCGTGGAGCTTCGGCGCGTCTGAGGCGAGCACGCGCAAATGGCCGGCACGTGTGCGCAGCTCCAGGTGACGGACCAGGATCGAACCGGACCGACGGCTGCCACCGATCGCCGGATGCAGTGCGAAGTCGCGGGCGTACTCATAGATCACCGCAGCCTGATCGCGAGACGCTGCGGCGACGTAGATCGCGGCGTCGGGGACCGACAGCAGGTGGTGCACGCAGATCGCCGCGATCAGCTGAGACTTGCCTTGTCCACGCGGCAGCAGCGCCAGTGACTCGGGATGCGCCAGCACCATCCGCGCGATGCGTCGTTGATGGTCCTCGGGGGTGAATTCGACGGCCGCGCAGAACCGGAGAAACCCTCGATATGTCCGAGTGAATCGCGGCGCAGCGTTCTCTATTTGCAGCGTCTGCATGACGATAGAAATCCCCTTCAGACTTATAAGCGGCAATGTCGAACGTCACGCAGAGACGCCGGTTCTGGCGTCGTAAGTCAGAGGACCGAGCGATGGACGCGGAAACGTATCCCTGGCTGGTCTGGCCGTCGTCGTCGGGCATCGCGATGTCACCGCTCGCGAGTCTGAAACTGCCCGCCGTGCTCGCGTGCGTGCGTCTGCTCGCCGAGTCGGTCTCGACGCTCCCGCTCGGCGTGTTCCAGGGCACCGGTCCCGCGCGCACGCCAGTCGAGGGCGGGCTGACGCAGCTGCTCGAACGCCCGAGCCCCGGCACGACGCTCCCGAACCTGCTGGGGATGACCGTCGCGCACATGGCGCTGTCGGGCAACTGCTTCTGGGGCAAGTTGCGCAACGGCGAGGGTCAGATCGAGCAGCTGGCCGCGATCCCGCCCGATCGCGTCGCTGTTGAGGTTGTCGGCGGTGAACCGTTCTACACGCTGCACCTCGACACGGGCAGCTCGGTGCACGGCACCTTCGACATCCTGCACATGCGGATGCCGCTCAGCCTCGACGGGGTTCTCGGCGTCTCTCCCGTGTTCCACGCTCGCGAGACGCTGGGCCTCGCCGCGGTGGTCGAGCAGACGGCTAGCTCGCTGTTCAGCAACTCGGCCGTGCCGCGAGGCGTGCTCGCGGTTGCCACGCCGGGCGCCGACTCCGACGATCTCATGGAGAACCTGTCTGCTGGCTTCTCGGCGCGTCACGGCGGACCGCAGAACGCCGGGCGCGTCGCCGTGATCGACGCGACCGCCGTGACCTACTCGGCCGTGAGCCTGTCGCCAGCCGACGCCGAACTGCTCGCGACGCTGCGTTTGAGTGACACGGCGATCGCCCGGATATTCCGCGTGCCGCCGCATCTGATCGCAGCCGAATCTGGCAACTCGATGACGTACTCGAACACCGAGCAAGAGGGCCTGGATTTTCTGCGCTACAGCCTCGCGCCCTACCTCACAGCCATCGAGGCGGCGGTGTCCACAGACCCCGATCTTTGCCTGCCCGACGAGAGCGTCGAATTCGACCGCTCACGGTTCGAGCAGGCTGGCGCGCTCGAACGCGCGCAGGCAAACGCGCTCGCGCTGGGCCGGTGGAAGACAGCCGACGAGATCCGCGCCGATGAAGGCCGCCCGCCGCTCGCCGCACCTCTGCCAGTAATCCCCGCAGCACTACCGAACGGAGACACACAGCATGCGCTCGCCTAGCCCGGTCCTGGAGGACCGCACCGAGACGATCACCGAGGACCGAACGGCGGTCGTTGACGTGCAGGACGCGCGCGTCGACGGCAACACGCTGCACGGGTTCGCCTGCATCTACGGCGCCGACAGCGAGCCGATTGAGGACCGCGGGCGTCGGTTCATCGAGACGATCGAGCGCGGCGCGTTCGCCGACGTGCTCGCCGGTTCGCCGGACACGTATCTGACGCTCAACCACGACCCGTCAAGGGCGCTCGCACGCATGCCCGACTCGCTGCGCCTGCACGACGAGGAGCGCGGCCTGCGCTTCGAAGCTGACCTCGGCGACGGTCCGACCGCGCAGGACGTGCGCGACGCCGTGCGCCGCAAAGTGCTGCGCGGCGCATCGTTCCGCTTCAGCGTCGGCGAGAACGGCGACCGCTGGACCCGTGGCGGCGACGGGACCGAGCGCCGGACGCTGACCCGTATCGGTCGCCTGGTGGACATCTCGCTGGCGACGACGCCCGCCTACAGCGGCACGTCGATCGAGCTGCGCTCTCGCCAGCAGCAGACGCCCGGTCTGACCGTCGAGATGCGCTCGCGCCTCGCAGCGCCCGCCGCCGTCGACGAGACGCGCGCACGCATCACGCTTGCCCCCGAGGACCGCGTGTCGACCTGGTTCGGTCGCCGCGGCCGCTCGGAGTACACAGACAGCGACGCCCGCGACTTCAGCATCGGGCGCGCCGTGCGCGGTCTCGTCACGAGCGACTGGACCGACGCCGACCTGGAGAAGCGCGCGCTCGCCGAGGGCGCGGGCGGCACCGGCGGATACGCCGTGCCCTCGCCGCTGGCGACCTACACGATCGACCTGATCCGCAACGCTGCGCGCGTCGTCGAGGCGGGCGCAACCACGGTCCCGATGGAATCCGAGACGCTGACGGTGCCGCGCCTCTCAGCGCCGCCCAGCGCCGAATGGCACGTCGAGAACGAACCGCTCGGCGAGAGCGACCCGGCGTTCGACCGCGTGACGATGAAAGCGCACACGGTCGCGGTGATGACGAAGATCTCGATGGAGCTGTTCGAGGACATCTCTGCGTCCGCCAGCGATCGCATCAGCAACTCGCTGATCCAGGCGATTGCACTGGAGCTGGACCGCGTCGCGCTGCGCGGCAGTGGCACCGGCGCCGAACCTCTGGGCCTGCGCAACCAGGAAGGCATCGAGCTGCGTTCGATGGGGACGAACGGCGGCAAACTGACCAACTGGGCGGCGCTGATCGCCGCCGTCGGCGCGCTGAAGGGGCGCAACATCATGCCGACGGGGATCATCGAGTCGAGCCGCACGGCGGAGACGCTGGCCGGTCTGACCGACACCCTCGGCCAGCCGCTCATGGCCCCGAGCTACGTCTCGGACATCCCGGTGTACGAGACCAACCAGGTGCCGAACAACACGAAACAAGGCACGAGCAACGCCGCGAGCGAGATCTACCTCGGACGCTGGAGCGATCTGTTGATCGGCGTGCGCCCGAGCATCGGGATCCGCCTGCGCCAGCTCAACGAGCGCTTCGCCGACAACCTCCAGATCGGCCTGATCGCGTGGCTGCGCGCGGACATCGCCGTCGCGCACCCGCAGTCGTTCAACGTGATCACGGGCGTCATCGAATAACCGCATGGCGCAGTCCAAGTCTCAGCAGTCCCGCAACGGCCGCGTAGCGCTCACTGGTGCCGTCGCGGCGGGCGCTGCAACCAATCCTCCTCGGCGCCGGGGTCGTGTCCTTCCGCCGAGGATCGGCCGGGTCTCGTCGCCCGGTCGGGGGAGAGCTGTGCGGCCGACTGTTGCGGTCCGGACTGCGCGCTCTCCCGGTCCTCCTTCGCGAGCTGCGCCGCGGGTGTCTGTACGCCCGACGGCCCGCCCGCACATCGCACCGTCTGTACAGCGGCGTCCCGCCGTCGCTCGCAGCAGCTCACCGAGGGTCGCCGCCCGCGTCTCACCTCCTGCTCGTCATGGTGCTCGGGTGCGGCGCGGACGGCGGCTCTCGGTGGCGCAGGCGGTCGCTCATCAGCAGCGTCTGTCGTCCCAGCACCGCGATCTCGCGGCGCGCGGGAAAGGCAGCCGTGCAGCGCGCAGACTCGTGGCGATGCACGCGGCCGCAGGTCGCTCGGGGCGCGGTGGGCTGAGCAAGACCGGCAACGTCAAGTCCAAGGCGCAGCAGCGCTACCTGTTCGCGCATCACTTCGCGTTCGCGCATCGAGCGGCCAAGAGCGGTGCCGCGTACAAAGCGCTCCCGACGCGTGTCGGGGTTCGCAAGCGGTGAGCGTGACCGTTCAGCAGCTGCGGAACCTCGGCAACGACGTGGGCGTGCTGTTGCCCAACCTCGACGAAGAATGCGAGCGGCTGCTCGCGCTGGCGCTCAACGATGTCGAAGTGCACTGCGGCGTGCGCTTCACATCCGACATGCTGGGTGCGCTCAGCGACGAGCAGCAGGCGGCGCTCGACCAGGCGACGCTTCGTCAGGCGTGCTGGCTGCGCGAACTCGAAAGCGAGTGGCTCGGCCCGAGCGACGTGGCGGGCATCGCAGCGGCCGGCATCACGTTCGGCCGTGACGCTCGACCTCGCTTCAGTCCGGCCGCGACTGAGGCGCTGGCCTACTGGGGTCTGCTCACACGGAGCGGCACGGTCGCGCCGGATCTGGCACCCGCAGAGCCACCGTTGCCCTGGTGGCTCTGGTTGTGACGAAGCGTGCGAACCCGCATCTGGAGGTGCAGTGGTGGTACCGCGACGATCTCCCCAGCGAGCAGCTGCGCGAGCTGCTTGCGCAGTGCCGTCGCGAGGGGATGTTCTTCTGCGACGCGTGGCCGCTGGCGAGGTCGAGGATCACGTGGCACAGCCACCGCGACCGCCTAGAGCATGAACGCATCTGGGACGAACCCCTACAACGCGAGGCGTGGGAACGCGGCTATCAGCGCCTGCCGCATTGGGAGTCGAAGCGCGTCGCCCAGCTCCGCGGGATGCACGGCGTGATGGCGCAGGACGAGGAGGGCGTCGAGGCGTTCGAGGTCGTCCACACCTACACGCAACCGTCGGTCGCTTGAGGTCTAGTCGACCGAGATTGAAGCTACGGTTGCGCCACTAAAAAGGCCGAGCG
>DASZLB010000017.1:0-22479 GCA_035552575.1 Solirubrobacteraceae bacterium
CTGTCGGCCTCTCTGAGCTTCCTGACGATCTGCTCGGGCGTGTGTCGTCTGCGCTTCACCTCGATGATCCTCCTCTCGCCCATTTGCATGGGCTGAAGGACTCTCACACGAGGCGGACCGAATCTAAGGGGTCGGGCCAAGGTGCTCGCTGCCGAGCAGGACCGGATACGCGACGAGCGAGCAACTGCGCAGAAGTGGACCGCGGCGGCTGCCCAAGACGGCGATGAGATCGAAGAGGCGCTCGATGAGGCTCTGCGACTGCTTGACAGCGCCGCCAGCCTCTACTTTCGGGCAACCCCGCATGTGCGTCGACTTCTCAACCACGCGCTCTTCGTCGCGCTGTACGTGGTCGACGAGGACGTCGCCTACGGCGATCCTGCCCCGTGGGTTGCCGCCCTCGAGGGCCTGGGGCGGTCGGCCGAAACTAGATCCGTATCACCGCCACGGCGGTCTGCGCCGCGCTGCTCCGATCCAGCTTTTGCGGGCCACGGTTTGAATAAGGACAAAATGGTGCGGCGGGTGGGATTCGAACCCACACACCCTTTCGGACAGGGCCTTTTGAGGGCCCCGCGTCTACCGTTCCGCCACCGCCGCACGGGAGCGCCTGAAGTGTAGGCGAGCGCGGGGAGGATCAGGCGGGATGCGCTGGTGCGCCGCTGAAGCGCTCGACGCCGGCGTTTCCGTCGCGACGCTCGAGCTCGACGTTCCAGCCTTGCGAGAAGCCGCGCATCGCGAACGCGAGGAGCAGCATCTGCACGGGGACGATCAGCAGCGTCAGCACGCCAAGCAGCCCGGCGTTCAGCGCCGGTTCGGCGAAGCCCGATTTGTCGCGTGCGAACCAGCCGGGGCCGGCGACGAGTGCGAAGATCAGCAGCAGCACGGCGAGCACGGCCGAGACTGGCAGCACGCCGCGATTCCAGCGCCACGCGAAGAACGCGAGAGTCAGATACGCGAGGATGTAGGCGATCTGCACCGGAATGGCCCCTTGCAGCACTTTCCAGCCGCCGATGGTGACGATCAGCACCAGCGCAGCGCTGACGAGCAGCAGCACGATCACGGTCGCACGCGTCGCCTGCACGACCGCCTTGTCGCGGTTCGGATGCGTGATCGTCACGCCCGGCGCCGGTGAGCCTGCCTCGGGGTGCCTGCCTGCTGTCGAGGACATCGCTGCATCACCATACAATCTCGGCCCCGAGCGCGCGCGGGCGTGGTGGAATTGGTAGACACGCCGGCCTTAGGAGCCGGTGGGCGAAAGCCCTTGTGGGTTCGAGTCCCTCCGCCCGCATTTCGCTCGAGTGCGGTTCGCGCAGCCGGGGTGGACAGGTGTCGGTGGACGCGGCAGCCGCGAAGGTGCAGCCGCCGCGCCTGCCCGGTCGCCAAGCGCGGGGCGCTTGTGCAGGCTCGCTCAGCCGGTAAAGCCCGTCGGCGGCGCCGTCTCGCGGCTCAGCTTCCATGACGTCGAGCTCGGGCTGAGGAAGTTCGGCGGTTGCTGCGCCGCGAGCCGTTCGTCGTAGTTGTAGTTCTTGATGTAGCCCGTGCCAGAGCCGCCGGACGTGCCGACCGGACCTCGCCAGAACTGGGCGATCGACCCCCAGACGGTGAGTTTCCCAAGCGAAGCTCCGCACTCGTAGTTATCGACGATCCACGAATGTTTCGTACTGAGGATCGCCGCATCGATCACGGGTTCTTTCAGCGCGCCCCAACCGTTCGGGTCTTCGGCCGCGGTGAGGTTCGACGCCTTGCTGGCACAGTTTTCCGCGGTGTTTTCGTATTCGCAGTACGCGTTGCTGATGTAGGAGGATTCCGATTCGCAGTTCTTGACGTAGCGGTTTTCGGCTTCGATGAATTTGTCGTAACCGGATTCGACTTTGTGGCAGTTGTCGAGTTTCGCATTGTACGCGTACCCCGTCTGCACGTAGACCTTGACTTTGGTCGCTTCGCCATAGAACTTGAGTTTCGTCGCTTCCGATTTTTTCGCGGCTTTGCTCAGCTTGATCTTGTTTTCGGAACCTTTTATTTCGGTGATAACCGTGCCTGCTTCGAGCTGGCCGGCGATCGTTCCTGCGACTTCGTCGCCGACCGCGAGCGTGGTCGTCGTGACTCCGGTGACTTCCGTCGAGGTCGATTTGATCGTCGCGCTGAGTTCCCTCGCTTTGGGGTTCGTCGCTTCATTCAAAATGAGCTTGTTTTCGGCCGCAGGCTTGACTTCGGAGATCGTGGCTTCTTCTCCGATCTGGCCGGTCACCGTCCCTTCGACTTCGTTCCCCGAGGAGAGCCCGGTCGTCGTGATTTCGGAAAGTTCGGTCGTTCCGTGGATCCTCGTGCCGAGTTCTTTCATGTTGGCGCATTTGCCATTGATCGCCGGCGCAGTCGCCGGTTGGACGTTTACGGTCGTGTACCCCTTCTTGACAGGGTGGTAGACGCGGACGAAGTTCTGCGCGATCAAGCCGAGCGTCGCGCCACCGCTCGGCGCGCCGCCTTCTTCGGAGGTCGTCGTCAGGTTGCCGTTGAGGATTACGTCGTCGGCCGACGCGATCGTCAGCGATTCGGTGTATTCGCCGTGGACGTAGACGTTTCCGCAGCCGGTGTCGTGTTCGGTGTCGCTGCCGAACGGCGTGTACTTCGCGATGCCGCAGCCGCTGCTCGAGTTTTCGACGTAGATGACGCCGTTCGCGGGGAAGGTTTTCGGCGGCAAAGTTTCCTTTTCTTTTTTGCTGTTGATCACGGTCGCCGTGATCGTGTTCGGCGAGCCGGCAGTGAGCGTCAGTTCCGTGCGGCCGCTGAACTTCAGACCGGCCGTTTCGAGCAGTTCGGCGTCGGTTTCGGGAGGCAGCAACGAGCCGGCGGTTTCGCTGTATTTGCCGACGATGTTCGGCGTGTTGTTGCACCCCGAAGCCGCGTAGTGCCCGCCGTTCATCTCGATCGGGTCTTCCAGATTGCGCCCGAATGTCGGCGCGCTGCTGCCGGTGGAGCAGACGGCAGCCGCGTCGTTCGTGTGCATCGGGCCGTTGACCTTGTCGGTCGGCGCGAACTGAATCGGTGGACAGATGCCTGTGAGCCTGTGTTCGACGCGATATCTGTAATAGTGTTCGCAGCCGGTCGGTTCGGGTTCGAAGTTGGTGGGATCCTCGACCTCGTAGTTGCTCTCGTAGACGTATTTGGTGAAGCCCGGGTGTGCGAAGGTCGCGACGATCATCCGCTTGACCGCGGATTTGCCGGATCCGGCCCAGCCCATCGCGAGGACGCGGAACGTCCCTTTCGCGGGGCCTGTCGTTTCGAGCGTCGTCAGCTGTTTTTCCTTTTCGCAGACGCTGTGCCCGGCTGAGGGCAGCGTCTTGACGTAGTAGTTCTCGTCGGTCGTTGCGGGGACAGCGATCCGTTCGCCTTCTTTTTCTTTGCCGATGCTTTCGCACTGGACCCAGTAGTTCGGGTTGCTCGAGAGTTCGTGCTGATAGCGCTGCACGCCGGCCTGTGCGGCGTAGTAGGCCTTCGTCTGCAGCGTGAAGTTGCGGCTCAGGCTGATGTCGCCGCTGGCCGCGGTGAACGCCGACGCGACGAGCAGGCCGCTGATCAGCAGCGCGACGAGCGCGAAGATCAACGTGAACCCGTCCTCGCCGGCTGCGATCTGGCGCACCGTCTTCCTTGCTCCGGCGACTGTTAGGCGCACGTTGATCCTTCCGAGTTCGATTCGGGTGGCGTGAGTCGAAGGACGACGGAGTTCCTGAAGCTGGCCGTGTGGCCCGCCCGTGTGTCACCGCGTTCGGGCGCCTGCGTGTAGGCGATCGTGACCCGCGCGATTCGCTTAGCCGTCACGGCGCTCGGTGGAAGTTCGCTCGCTAGGAGCGGCACGAGCGTGCCGTAGGCTTCGTCCGCTGCCGTCGTGTCGTATTTTTCGTAGGAGAAGATCTTCGACGCTTCCGCCGGGATCACGTTCGTCGCGACAACGCGCGTGACGTTTGCCGTCGAGGGCGAAAGCACGCTGTTGAAGCTCCACGCGGAGTTCGGCGGTTCTCCGCCGGTGCTGTTCCACGAGTAGTCGGTCAGCTTCCCGAGGGCTTCTTTCGTGTTGCTTGTCCCGGTCGAGCTCCACGCGATGTCGTGCAGCGTCACGCGTTTGATCGCCGCTTCGCCGCTCGTGCTGCTGCCGTAGGCCGTCAGGAACCACAAACTCAGCCCGCCAGTTGCGACGAGCGGGCTCGTCGGCGTCGTCGAGGGTGCCTGGATCGAGGAGGAGCCGAAGCCCGTGCAGCTCGAGCGCAGCTCGTCGACGATCTGATTGGATGCCGTGCGACCGATGCTGTCGGCTTGGACAGCGTCGATTACGCGCGTGTTCTGCCTCAGCGCGACGACGAGGACAAGCGTCGCGCCGGCGACGACGACGGCGCCGGCCGTCATCGAGACGAGCAGTTCGATCAGCGTGAGGCCGCGCTCCTCCCGCAGCAGACGCGAGCAGGCGCGGCGCAGGGGCGTCAGCATGCCAGCACGCTCCCGCTCGACTGGTAGCCCGTTTTCTTGAGGAAGAAGGACTGGCTCGTGCCGGCTTTGGCTGTGTTCGTGAAGCTCTGCGTGTTCTTGTAGTAGGTGCTCCCGATCAGTGCTGCGACGCATAGCTGCAGTTCGTTCGCGTACGGCTGGTACTTCTGTTCGAGCAGGCCCGTGCTGGTGATTTTCACCGGATGCGTGCTCGACGAGCACGCTTTGTTGATGATCGACGCCGAGGTTGCCGCCGTCAGCAGGCCTTCGCCCGTCGTCGCGCCCTTGTAGACCGTCAGGTTGAGCGCCGGTACTTCGATTTTCGGTTTAACCGTGCCGTTCGGTTCAACTTGCGCCGAGGGTTCTTCGATGTTGGCCACCGTCTTCGGGCTGTTCGCCGCGCAATCGCCCGCGTAGACCTTGTAGGGGTTCGGTCCGCCGGAGGTCTGGAACGGGAACAGGCCGGCGAGTCTTGCCGTCGACGCGTACGTGCCCTTGGTGCCGCCGATCATTGCTTTGGTGACGCCCGTGTGGGTGACGAAGAAGGTGTCCCCGGTGACCCCCACCGCCGAGCCGTTGCTTTCGAACGTCGGTTCGATCGTGCCCGGAGGTGCGAGCGTGAATTCGACCGGTCCCGTCAGCACGGTCGAAGACAGGGTGACTTCTTTCGCCGCCGCCGAGCTGCTCGGTTCCTCCGCTTCGTTGACGTCGCTACCCGCGACGGCCGTCACGTTGACTTGCTTTTCGGGCAGCGCGCCGAAGACGACGCAGCCGCTCACGGGCGTCGTCTCTTCGGCGTCGGTGACGGTTTCCGCCCGGTTGCCGACTGCGACCGTCACCCCTTCGAGCGGTTCGTGGTTCTGGTTGAACGTCTTGACCAGCAATTGCAGGCTCGTGGGGACGTTGACGATGCTCGATTGCGTCACGCCGGACGGCAGCGCCGGCCACGTGACCTTCGACGTGGTCTGGATGTAGTTTGCTGCGCCACCCGTGACTTCGCAGGTGAGTTTGTTCTGCGCTGCCGAGACGAATTCGGCTGAGGAGGTGACCGTGAACGCAGTTCCGTTCACGGTTTTCGCCGCGTGCGTTTTGGTGCCGAGTTGGTCCAGTTCGGCGATGTTCAGCCCGCGCAGGTATTCCTCGTCCTCGGCGGCGAGCAGCGTCGCCTGGTTGCGGGCGCGCTCGTCGGCGCTCGCGCGGTTTGAGCCGGCGAAGCCCGTCAGCGTCCCGATTGCGATCAAGCCGACGATCAGCGAGCTGACGACGACTTCGATCAGTGTGATGCCCGACTCCGAGCTCGCGGCGGCGAGCACTGCCGGCCGGCTGTCCGATGCGCGGCTTCGCGTCTCGGCCCCGATTCGGCTCAGGCGATCGCGCAGCCATCCGAGCGCAGGCTCGGCGAAGCGCCCGCGGACGCGGCGCGAGGTCCGGAGCATGGCGTTGAGCTTGAGCATCGAAATCGGTTCAGCGGGGAGCTATTGGTCGTTTCGGCACTCAGGACGGCAGGCTTGAGCCACCGCGGCGGGTCTTCGGCGTCCGAACGGTCGCGTGGCGCCCTCGTTCGGCCCGCCAGAACGCCGCTCTGCAGCCGCTACGCGAGCGCGGTCCCGCGCCGCGCGCTCGCAAGCGCCTACAATCTCGGCTCCCCGGGGGACTGGTGTATCGGTAACACGGTGGTCTCCAAAACCGCAACGCGAGGTTCGACTCCTCGGTCCCCCGCTCGAGCAGTCGGCTCTACCGAGCGAGCCAGCGCCCCGTAGAGCCGGCCAAAAGCCGCGGCGCGGCTCCGTGCAGCGCACGTCGCACCCGGGCGCCACGAACGTCCCGATCGCAAGGCGGCCGGCGAGACGGCTACGCGAGAGGTCTCTCGGGCCCGCGTCATGCCGGTTCTCTCCGCGCGTGGGCTCGTGCCAAAGACGTCGCAGGCCTTGCGAGGCGCTGGCCAATCTGATAATCTCCATAAAAGAGATCAACAAACTTCTATTTGGAAATGACCGAGCATCGAATGCGACCGAGGACCGACGTACACCAGCACCTGTGGAGCGAGCCGCTCGTCGCAGCGCTGCAGGCGCGCCGCGAGCTTCCGTTCGTGCGGCGCGAGCACGGCCTCAGCGTGCTCTACCTCGCCGGCGAGCGCCCGTACGTGGTCGACCTCGCGAGCGAGCGCGCCCAGCGCCGCGCTGCGCAGGTGCGCGAGGACGGGCTCGAGCGTGCGCTCGTCTGCCTGTCGAGCCCGCTCGGGATCGAGTCGCTCCCGCGCGAGCAGGCCGCGCCGCTGCTCGACGCCTACCACGACGGCGCGCTGCGCCTCGGCGCGCCGTTCGGCGTGTGGGGCTCGATCGCGCTCGACCCTGCCGACCCGGACGACGTCGACGCCGTACTCGCGCGCGGCTGCGTCGGGCTCTCGCTGCCCGCCGGAGCGCTTGCGAGCGTCGACGGGCTCGCGCGCCTGCACGAGGTGCTCGCGCGGCTCGAGCGCGCCGACGCGCCGCTGTTCGTGCATCCCGGCCCCGGTCCGCGCAGCGTTGCCGCGCGCGTCGCCTCGATCGGCGAGGCCTCGCTTGCCGACCCGCTGTGGTGGGCTGCGCTGACGCGCTACGTCTCGGACATGCACGCCGCATGGCTTGCGTTCCTCAGCGCCGGGCGTGCCGAGCACCCGCGCCTGCGCGTCATCTTCTCGATGCTCGCCGGCCTCGCGCCGCTGCACGCCGAGCGGCTCTGCTCGCGCGGTGGGCCCGGCTCGGCCGAAGTCGACCCGCTGATCTTCTACGAGACGTCCTCATACGGACCAGCGGCCACCGCGCAGATCGCCGAGGTCGTCGGCGCTCAGCAGTTGCTCTACGGCTCCGACCGCCCCGTCGCCGATCCGCGCGAGCACGCGATTCTCGACGCGTTCGACTGGAACGACGTCGAGCAGGCTACGAGCCGTGCGCTCGGCGAGCGGCGCGCGAGCGCAGAGGCAGCGACCGCAGAGGCAGCGACCGCTGAGGCAGCCGCCGCTGAGGCAGCAGCCGCAGCGGCGCCCGCGGGGCGCTCGGCAGTTCAGACCGCACCTCTCGCAGCCGCAGAGGGGCCGGCCCGATGAGCGCTGCACCCGCACCGGCGCTCGCCGAGCAGGCGCACACGCCCGAACTCGCTGTCCTCGGTTCCACGCCCGCGCGGGCGTGACCTGAGCGCGGCCGAGCTCGAGCAGTTCGTGCGCGAGCTCGCCGATCGCCCGGAGCTGTGGATCGACTCCGTCAGGCACGATGCGACGCAGCGCGTCTATGAGGAGCTGCTCAGCGACGAGCACGTGACCGCGTGGCTGATCTGCTGGATGGACGATCACGACACGGGCTATCACGACCACGACGTCTCCGCCGGCGCCGTCGCCGTCGTCGGCGGGCGCGTCTGCGAGGAGCGCCTCGCGATCGGCGGCGAGCCGCGCCGGCGTACGTTCGCCGCAGGCGAGGCCTTCAGCTTCTCGCCCGCCGACATCCATCGCGTGCGCCACAGCGGCAGCGCTCCGGCCGTCACGCTGCACGTCTACTCGCCGCCGCTCGCGCGGATGGGCGCATACGAGATCGACGACGACGGCGTGCTCGCGCGCCACCCGATGAGCTCATCCGAGGAGCTGCGCCCGCCCGAGGACGAGCACGACGTGCTCGCCGCGCGTGGCAGCGCCGCTACGAGTCTCGCCTAAGGCGGCTAGCGCTTCGCGCCGGAGCGGCGCTCGACGCCGCCCGCGCCCGCGATCAGGATCTCGCTGACCATCTCCGGCGCGAACAGACCGTGCTCGACGACGCCCGGCGTCGCGCTCAGCCGCGCCGCGAGCGCACGCGGATCTTCGACGGGGCCGAAGTAGTCCGCGATCAAACCGCCATCCGGGCTCCGCGGGACCCCGCGCAGGCGCGCCTCGCCGAGCGCCGCAAGCGTCGTGTGGACGGCGAACGGCACGAGCTCGAGCGGCACAGGCGCCGAGATCTCAGCGACTAGCTTCTCTGCCGAGACGATCACGACGAAGCGCCGCGCCGCTGCGGCGACGATCTTCTCGCGCGTGTGCGCCGCGCCACCGCCCTTGACGAGCCAACCCCGCGGGTCGACTTGATCGGCGCCGTCGATCGCGATGTCGAGCTCGCCGAGCTCGTCGAGGCCCGAAACTGTCAGGCCAAGCGCGCGCGCCGCTTGCTCTGTCGCCGGCGAGGTCGCCGTGCAACGCACGTCCCTCAGCTCGCGCTCGCCGAGCGCCTCGAGCAGATATGCGACCGTCGAGCCCGTGCCGAGGCCGACGCGCATGCCGTTTCGCACGAGCTCCGCCGCGGCGATGCCGGCGGCGCGCTTGTGCTCGGCGATCTGCGCCGCGTCCTCGCTCAGCGGCGGCTGTTGCCCTGGCCCAGTCGCACGCGCGGACGCCATGGCGCGGACGTTACCGACCCCGCATCGCCGGTGAGATGCAGACGCTCCGGCGAATCCGGGCGATGCAGCAGGAACCCCTGCCCGATGCGGCAGTCGAGCTCGCGCGCGAGCGCCAGCTGCCGGTTCGTTTCGATCCCGACCGCGACCGCTGTGAGCCCGGCCTTGTGCGCGAGCGCGACCATCGCGGCGACCATCGCGTGCGTCTCGCGGTCGCGCTCGAAGGAATGGATCAGGCTGCGATCGAGCTTCAGCATGTCGATCGGGAGGTTGCGCGGAAGCGTGATCGAAGCGTCGCGCCCGCCGAAGCTGTCGAGCGCGATCGTCACGCCGAGCCGGCGAACCTCGCCGAGCGTCGCGCGTGCGCGATCGGGATCGCGCAACACGGCCTCCTCGGTCACCTCCAGGCACAGCGCCCGTCCGGGCAGCTGGAAGCGCGCGAGCTCTTTGCCGATCCGCGCAGCCAGATCGAGCTCGCCCAGCTCGCGTGCCGAGATGTTGATCGAGATCGGCATCGTCAGGCCTTGCCGGCGCCACGCGGCAGCCTGCGCACACGCCGTGTTCAGCACCCAGTCGCCGATCTGCAAGATCAGCTCGCTTTCCTCCGCGCGCGGCAGGAACGTCGCCGGCAGCAGCTCGTCGATCTCCGATTCCTGCTCCTCGTCGGGGTTCCAGCGCACGAGCGCCTCGCAGCCGACCGCGCGACCGCCGTCGAGCGGCATGATCGGCTGGTAGGTCAGCACGAGCTCGTCGTGCGGCAGCGCCTTCAGCAGTCGTTCCTCGATCTCCAGGTGCGCCGTCAGCTCGCGACGCAGGCTCTCGTCGAACATTTCCGGCCGCCGGCCGCCGGCGCCCTTCGCGCGATACATCGCGACGTCTGCCTCGCGCAGCATGCTCTCCGGGTCCGTCTCGCCGTCGTGCGTGATCGAGACGCCGACGCTCGCCGGCATCGAGACCTCGACGCCGCCGACCTGGAATGGCTCCTTCAGTGTCTGCACGACGCGATCGGCGAGCGCCAGCGCTTCCTCGTCCGTCTCGATGTCCTCGCCGAGGATCACGAACTCGTCGCCGCCGAGGCGCGCGACCGTGTCGCTGTCGCGCATCATCTCCGCGAGGCGCTCCGCGACCGAGATCAGCAGGCGGTCGCCGACGTCGTGGCCGAACGTGTCGTTGACAGCCTTGAAGCGGTCGAGGTCGATGAACAGCAGCGCGACCACGCCGCCGCTGCGGTCGAGCCGCGACAGCGCCTGGCGCGTGCGGTCCATCAGCAGCAGGCGGTTCGGCAACTGCGTCAGCGGGTCGCGCAACGCCTGGTGCTCCAGCCACATGCGGTCCGTCACGTCCTTCGCGGCCGCGTACCACGTGTCGCCGTCGCAGCGAGCGCTCCACAACAGCCAGCGCCACGATCCGTCGCGGTGGCGGTAGCGGTTCGTGAAGTTCTCCAGATGTGCCGGGCGATGGTTGCCGGCGAGGATCAGCGCGAGCGTCTGCTCGACGTCGTCCGGGTGGATGAACTCGTGCATCGGTTTCGCTTTGAGCTCCTCGCGCGTCCAGCCGAGCACCTGCTCCCAGGCCGGGTTCATCAGCGTGAAGCGACCGTCGAGCGAGACCGTCGCGAGCAGGTCGCTCGTCATCTCGAACAGCCGCGCGATGCGTGGGTCGTCCGGCGCCAGCGCTTGTGCGGGCGCCGGCGCTGCGCTCTGCGGCGGCGTCTCGGCGGCCGAGAGCACGGCCGGCCGCGGCTCACCGCCCGTCAGCGGATCGAGCTGTGCGAGCGGCTCAGCTCGGCTGCTGGATGTCGAAGAGCGCATGCCTGCGAATCACTTCGGCCGACATGACTCAATGCACCTCGACTGGATGCACGACTGGACGGATTGACGAGCGCGAATGCCCGAGTTTTCAGGCTATGAGGGCCTTCAGGGGCCCGTCGTGCCGAGCGGCGTCGCCGGCTCGCCGTGGCCGACTTCGGCCTCTGCGCGCCCCGCGAGCAGCGCCGGGTCGCCGCGCAGGAAGCGCCATGCCGACAGGCACATCAGGATCGTCACGATGATCGCGCTCGAGACGCAGTACTCGCAGATGTGGTGGATCGAGTAGAGCTCGCGATACGTCAGGTATGCGCTGAAGCCGAAGCCGATCACCGTGAACGCGACCGTCGCGAAGCGCGACGTCTCGCTCTCGGGCACGAGCAGCGAGCCGATGATCGCGATGTAGCCGAGCAGGCCGATCAGCGCGACCGGGACGCCCGCGAGTTTCGAGTATTCCGAGGTCTGCACGATCTCGCAGCCGCCGCCGTTCGTGCCACAGATCGGCTTGATCCCCGCGTAGTGGATGTACGTCAGATACGACGCCACCGCGAGGCCGAGCACCGTGAGGACGATCATCGTGATCCTCAGCGTGCGCGCGCTCATCGCCGTACCGCTAGAGCAGCTTGTTGATCGCCGATTCGAACGACGACGGGTCGGTCAGCGACTGGTATTCGAACTTCGTCAGCGTTCCGCCCGTCTTGCCGATCAAGAACGACGGCGTTCCGTTGAAGCCCGAGTTGTTCGCCGCCTGCGCGTCGCTCGTGATCGTGTTCGTGAATTCCGGCGAGTCGCGGTCCGAGGTCCACTTCGCGAGGTTCAGGCCGGGCGTCTGCTGTGCGAGCGTCTGCAGGTATTTCTCGGTGACGTAGCCCGTGTCCTCTTCGCCCTGCTGGTTGTAGAAGAGCTCGATGTAGTACCAGCCCTTCTGCTGCTTGCCCGCCGCCAGCGCCGCAGACTGCTGCGTTTTGAACGTTTCCGGTTCGCGCGTCGCCGTCTCGAGGTTGCGGTATTCGATCTTCATCTTGCCCGTGCGCACGTACTTCTGGATCAGCTTTGGCAGCGCGCCGAGCGTGAAGTCCTTGCAGATCGGGCACTCGAGGTCGCCGAAGTACTGCATCGTCACCGGCGCCTTCGGACTGCCTAGGGTGTTTCCGTTTTGCGGAATGCCCCCGACGAGAGCGGTGACATCGCTGACCACCTTCGGCGTTTTGCTGCCGTTCGTGGGAGTCGTTTCGAGGCCTTTCTTGCCGCCTCCGCCGCTCGTCGCGACGAGGATCACGGCGATGATCACGACGACGGCTGCCGCGACCGAACCGAGCAGGATCAATCGTTTACGGCGCTCTACGTTCGCCGCTTCGGCTTCCTCGATCGCTTTGCGCTGGTCGCGCGCCTGTTCGCGGCGCTGCTTGCGCGTGAGGTCCTGCTCGTCCTCCTCCACCGGGCTCATGTCGCAACTTTTACAGGTTTCCGATCAAGCGTGCCTAAGTACATGCCACGATTCATCTCGCGCGTGCGTCTGCACGGCTTTGCCGAAGCAGCGCAGGCAGCGCGCTTGCGCCCCCGTAGCTCAACTGGATAGAGCACCGGCCTTCTAAGCCGGGGGTTGCTGGTTCGAGTCCAGCCGGGGGTACCTCGCTAGTCGACATCCTCGTGCGAGCGGGTCAGCCAGTCGCTCAGCTGCTTGCCGCCGTCCTGGATCGAGTCGCCGAGGTCCTTGAACGTGTCGCGGAAGCGCGACGCGTAGTGGCCGACTGCGTCGGCCGCCTCCGCGCGCGGCTGCACCGGCTCGTCGCGCTTGGCGTACTCGCCGCCGGCGATCCGGTCGTAGTCGCCCGCGCCGACCCAGCTCATCAGCTCGTGCACGCGCTGCACCGACATCGGGTGCGTCAAGTTGAGGTCGACGAGCAGCCGCGAGAAACGGTCGAACGGCGACGCCTTCTCGCGGTACTCCTGCCCCTGGCGCATGAACACGTCGAGGTCGAGGTTCGCCGCCTCCGCTCCGGCCGCGACGATCATCAGCGTGCGGCAGACCGCGACCGGGTCGCGCGTGACGAGCGCAGCCGCGCGGTCGCAGCTCAGCTCCGCCGCGCGGAACCACTCCATCAGCGCCGCCTGCAGCGGGAACAGCGGCACCGGCACGCCCGGCAGCGATGTCAAGCGCAGCAGGATCACGAGCGCCGTGCGGTAGAGCACGTGCTCGGAGAGCACGTGCCCGGCCTCATGCGCGAAGACGCCGCGAAGCTGCCCGGCGTCCAGCAGCTGGACGAGCTCCGAGTTGACGACGACGATCGGCTTGCCCGCGCCGATCGTCAGCGCGTTCGCGATCGGCTGCTGCATCAGGTAGCGATCCGGCACTGGCTCGAGGTCTAGCGTCACGTATGCGCGCTCGTGCGCCGTCCAGACCTGCCCGAGCTGGTTCTCGCCGAGGCGTACCGAGGAGCCGAGCACGCCCCGACGCAGCGCGCGCTCGTAGCCGAACTCGATGATCTTGCGCACGACGCCGTCGAGGTGCGGGATCGCCTTCAGCGCCGCTGTCGCCGCGCGATCAGCCGGATGCTCGTACGCCTTCGGCGAGATGCCCTTCAGCTGGTAGCCCTCGGCCGGCAGTGACATCGTTCGCGGACCGTAGCGAGCGCCCAGGCCGGCGTCCAGCGGTTTCTCCGCGGGCGAAGCGGGTAGGACGCTTGCGAGGCCCCGCTCACCCCGGCATGGGGCCTCGCTTGGGGACGGGACCGGATCCCGGCCGCTCTCGCCATACAGCCCCAATCCCCCGCGCGGGGCTGTCGAGGGCGGCGGGGCGGTCCTGATTCGCGCTCACGGCGCGCTTGGCATCGAAGCCAAGCGCGCCGTGAGGCTGCATGCTTCGCGCCGTGCTCGGGCTGGAATGATGGCGCGAGATTGTTCGCGCTCACGCTGTTCGCCTACCCGCTGGCGCTCGCATTGCTGTGCCTCGGCGCCGGCCTCCTCGTCGACGTCTGCAGCGGCCGCTTCCTGCCCGCCGCGCTGCTGCCGAGCGTCGGCGCCGCTGCGCTGATCGCGCTCTCGCAGTTGAGCACGTACGTCTCGCCGCTCGCGCCCGCGACTCCGTACCTGATTGCCGTGCTCGCGCTGCTCGGCTTCGCGCTTGCGCTCGGTCGAGCTCGCGACGACGCCGCAAACGGCGGCTCGGCGGCCCGCGAGCTGCTCCTGCGCTTGCGCGGCGGTGGACCGGCGCTTGCCGTGGCGCTGCTCGTCTACGCGATCGCGCTCGCGTCCGTGTTGCTCTCCGGCCGAGCCGGCTTCTCCTCGTTCATGGCCCTGTCCGATTCGGCCGTGCACATGATCGGCGCCGCCTACCTGATCCACCACGGCCAGGACTACGCGCACCTCGACCCGCGCAGCTCCTACGGCCAGTTCATCGACGGCTACTACGCGACCGGCTATCCCTCCGGCGCCGACACGCTGTTCGGTGGCAGCGCGCTGCTGCTGCGCCTGCCGTTGATCTGGGCCTTCCAGCCGTTCAACGGCTTCGTGCTCGCGCTCGCCGCCGGGCCGGCGTGGTTGCTCGCCCGTGCCACCGGGCTGCGCGGCGCGTGGGCTGCGCTCGCGGCGCTCAGCGCGAGCGTCGCCGCGCTCGTCTACGGCTACGAGCTGATCGGCTCGATCAAGGAGCTGACGGCGGCCGTCATGCTGCTGACGCTCGGCGCGCTCGTCGTCGAGCACCCGCGCTGGCTCGTGGGCGGGCCGCGCAGGGCGCTGCCGGGTGCGCTCGTGCTCGCCGCCGGCGTGTCCGCGCTCGGCGTCGGCTTCGGCGCGTGGGGCCTTGCCGTCGCCGCAGTGCTGCTCGCGGCGCTGATCGGCGCGCTGCGCGACGGTAGCTGCCGGCCGCGCGGCGCGCTGCTCACCGTGCTCGCAGGCGCGTTTGCGCTGCTCGTCGCCGCGTGGCCGACGTGGTCGCACGTCTCCGCCTCGCTCGACGTCGCGCAGAGCATCGCCTCGACCGCCAATCCCGGCAACCTCCGCGCGCCGCTGAAATGGACGCAGGCGTTCGGCGTCTGGCTGCACGGCAGCTACAAGGAGTCGCCGAGCGGCGCTGCGCTCGCCGCGACGGACGCGCTCATCGCAGTCGCCTTCGCCGCGTGTCTGCTCGGCGCGCTCGCGCTCCTGCGCCGCCGTCGCTGGGCGCTTGCCGGCTGGATCGCGCTGACGTTGCTCGCCTGGCTCGTGCTCGACCGCACCGCGACGACGTGGGTCGACGCGAAGGCGCTCGTGCTCAGCTCGCCGCTCGTCGTGCTGCTCGCCTGGGCCGGTGTCGCCGCGCTGCTGCGCGACCGTCGGGCAAGAAGGCCGGCCCGCGGCTTCGCGCGGTGGCCGCCGAGGGCCGGGACGATCGCAGCAGCCTTGCTCGCGCTCGCGCTCGCCGGCGGAGCGATTGCCTCCGATGCGATCCAATACCACAGCTCCAACCTCGCGCCGACTGCGCGCTACGAAGAGCTCCGCTCGCTGAACGAGCGCTTCGCCGGGCGCGGGCCGACGCTGTTCACCGACTTCGACGAATACTCGATGTACGCGCTGCGCGACCTCGACATCAGCGGTCCCGACTTCGTCTATCCCGCGCGCGGCCTCGCACGCGGCTACGGCCGGCCCGTCGAACTCGACCGCACACTGCCGCAGGCGCTTGCGCCCTACTCGCTGATCGTCACGCGCCGCGATCCCTCCGCCGCTCCGCCACCCGCCGCATACGCGCTCGCGTGGCAGGGCTCCTACTACGACGTTTGGGCACGGCGGCGCGCTGCCGCGCAGGAGCTTGTGCACGTGCCCGCCGACGCCGCGCTCGCGCCGCTCTCCTGCGCGCGCGTCGTGCGGACCGTGCGCCTCGCCGAAGCGCACCGCGCCCGCGCCGTCGCTGCGCTCCAGCCCGAGCTCGTGCGCGTCCGCCTGCTGCGCCATGTCAAGCACCCGCGCGGGTGGGGCCGCCAGCACGGCGGGCTGACGATGCGCACGCCCGGAACCGTCTCACTGCGCTTCAGCGTGCCGCACTCCGGGAGCTGGGAGCTGTGGCTGCAAGGCCAGTTCATGCCGCTTATCCGCGTCGGTCTCGATGGGCGTCCGCTCGCGACGCTCGAAGGCCAGCTCGCCGGCAACTCGCTCGTACCCGACACCGCGACGCCGATCGGCGTGCGCCTCGCCGCCGGCGATCATCGGCTGAGCATCGAGCGCAGTGGCTTCAGCCTCGCGCCGGGCAACGGCGGCTCGGCCGTGCTCGACGCAGCCTTCCTCACGCCTGCGCACGCGCCCGCGCGCGTGTTGCGCACGCTTCCCGCCCGCGCGAGCCGCGCCGCGCTCTGCGCGCACGCCTATCGCTGGATCGAGCTCGTCCGTCGCTGAGCGCCGCGTCGCCGCCCCACGTACGCAACCAATCATCGAAAAATCGGAACTTGCCGGCACGCGGCTCCATCTGGGAGCCGACGTAGTCTCTGCTGGCCGTGCGCCCGAGCGAACCGCCCGCGACCGACCAGATCCTGCTCGGCGAGAACCTCGAGCTGCTGCCGGCCTTCGACGACGGCTCGTTTCAGCTCGTCTACATCGACCCACCGTTCAACACGGGCCGCGCGCAGGTGCGCAAGACGCTGTCTGTCGTTCCCGACGAGGACGGCGAGCGTGTCGGTTTCCAGGGCCGGCGCTATCGGACGCGGCTGCTCGCCGAGTCCTCCTACGGCGACTCCTTCGACGACTACCTCGGCTTTCTCGCGCCGCGCCTGCAACAGGCCCATCGCTTGCTCTGCGACGAAGGGACGCTGTACTTCCACATCGACTACCGCGAGGCGCACCACTGCAAGCTGCTGCTCGATGAGATCTTCGGGCGCGAGTGCTTTCTCAACGAGCTGATCTGGGCGTACGACTACGGCGCGCGCGCGAAGCGGCGCTGGCCGGCCAAGCACGACACGATCCTCGTCTACGTCAAGGACCCCGCGCGCTACTTCTTCGACTCCGATGGCGTCGATCGGGAGCCCTACATGGCGCCAGGGCTCGTCAGCGCCGAGAAGGCCTCGCGCGGCAAGCTGCCGACCGACGTCTGGTGGCACACGATCGTGCCGACGAACGGCGCCGAGAAGACCGGTTATCCGACGCAGAAGCCAGAGGGCGTCGTGCGGCGCATCGTGCAGGCTTCGAGCCGCCCCGGCGACTGGTGCCTTGACTTCTTCGCCGGCAGCGGCACGCTCGGCGCCGTCGCGGCGAAGCTCGGACGCCGCTACGTGATGATCGACTGCAACGCCGAGGCCGTGCGCGTGATGCGCGAGCGGCTCGGCGGCGCAGCCGCGCGCGGCGCGCAGATATCCGGCGCGCGTTCGCGCGTATAGGGGCAGCCGTGCGCGAGCACCCGATCCGGCTCGTCGTAAGCGACGACGACCTAGAGCGGCTGCGCATCACCGTCTTCTTTCGCGCGCTGCTCGCCGTGCCGCACTTCATCTGGCTGCTGCTGTGGTCGATTGCAGCGCTGCTCGCCGCGATCGCGAGCTGGTTTGCGACGCTCGCACTCGCACGTTCGCCGCAGCCCCTGCACCGCTTCCTCGCGGCGTACGTCAAATACGTCACGCAGTTCTACGCCTACCTGCACCTCGCAGCCGAGCGCTATCCGCCGTTCGACGGCCAAGACGGCTACCCCGTCGATCTGAGAATCGCCGCGCCCGCGCGCCAGTCGCGCCTCGGCGTGCTGTTCCGCGGCGTGCTGCTGCTCCCCGCCGTGCTGCTCGTCAGCGTGCTCGTCGGCGACCCGACCGGCGGGCTCGGGTCGCTCGTCACCGTCTTCACTTCCAACGTCGGCCTGCTGCCGGCCGTCGCGCTGCTCGCGTGGTTTGCGAGCCTCGCACGCAGCGCGACGCCGCGCGGCCTGCGCGACGCGATCCTCTACCCGCTCTCCTACGGCGCGCAGTTCTGGGCCTACGCGCTGCTACTGACCGATCGCTACCCCGACAGCGACCCGCAGGCGCTCGCCGGCTTGCCCGCGCTCGAGCATCCGATTCGCCTCGAGCTCGGCGAGCGCGACGGCTTGCGCCGCAGCCGCTTGACCGTCTTCTTCCGCGCGCTGCTGTCGCTCCCGCACATCGTCTGGCTCGAGCTGTGGGGCGTGCTCGTGCTGTTCGCCGCCATCGCGATCTGGTTCGCGACGCTCGTCCGCGGGCGCTCGCCCGAGCGTTTGCATCGCTTCCTCGCCGCTTACGTCCGCTACCAGTTCCACGTCTACGCGTTCCTCTACCTCGTCGCCAACCCGTTCCCCGGCTTCGTCGGCGCCCGCGGCAGCTATCCGCTCGAAATCGCCGTCGCCGAACGCGCGCCGCAGAACCGCTGGAAGACCGCTTTTCGCGTTTTGCTCGTGCTTCCGGCGCTGCTGCTCGCCGGCGCCTATGGCGCCGTCGCGAACTTCGTCGGTGTGCTCGCGTGGTTCAGCGCGCTCGCGCGCGGGCGCGTGCCGCTCGGGCTGCGCAACGCCGGTGCGCTCGCGCTGCGCTACCAGTCGCAGGTGTTTTCCTACGCGCTGCTGTTGACCGACGTCTATCCCTACAGCGGGCCCGTGCTGCTCGGGCGGCCGGCCGAGGGCGCTACGTCCTCCACGTCTTCGGCCGCATCGGAGCCGCAGGGGCCGCCCACGTGGCGGCTAACCTCCTCGCCCGACGAGCCCGCCGACGGCGGGGGCCGTTGAGCCCGTGAGTCGCGCGCGCACGATCTGGCGCGACGTCGCCGCGCGGCCCGGCCGCTCGCTCGCGGCGCTCGTCGTGTTGCTCGTGCTCGCCGCCGCGTGGGCGCTCGCTGCGCACGACCTTTGGCGCTCGACCGTGCCGAGCGATCTGCAGCTCCCGCACGTCGCCGCGCGCAACCTCTTCTCGGCTTCGTTCCTGCAGCGCAGCGCCTCGTTCGAACGCTTCCTCGACATCGACGGACTGCTCGGTCAGCTCGCGCTGCTCGTCGTGCTCGCGCTTTACGCGCGGCGCGGGCAGCGGTTGATGCGCGAGTCTGCCGCCGGGCGCATCGGCACCGGCATGATGCTCGCGATGCTCGGTTTCGGGCTCGCGTGGATCGCCGAGGTCCCGTTCGAGCTCGCCGCCGTCTGGTGGGAGCGCCGCCACGCCATCTCCCATCAGGGTTATGTTTCCGCATTGCTCTCGAGCTTCGTCTCGCTCGGCGCGACGTTCCTCTTCGCATCGCTCGCGCTCGCCGTGACGATGGCGATCGCCGGCGTGCTGCGGCGTTCGTGGTGGGCGCTCGCAGCGCCGATCTTCGCCGCGCTCGCGCTGCTCTCGACGTTCCTCAGCATCTACCTGATCCCGAACACGCACCCGCTGCACGCCGAACCGGTCGCCGCCGACGTGCGCGTGCTCGCGCGCAGGGAGGGCATCCCTCAGACGAAGGCCGATGTGCAGGACGTCAACCGCGAGACGACCGCGCCGAATGCCGAGTCCGTCGGCTTCGGATCGACGCGGCGGCTGATCCTCTGGGACACGCTGCTCGACGGGCGCTTCGACCGCCGCGAAGTCGACGTCGTCGCCGGACACGAGCTCGGGCACCTCGCGCACCACCACACGCTCAAGCGCGTCGGCTGGCTCCTGCTCTTCCTGCTGCCCGCGACAGCGCTCGTCGCGTTGTTCACGCGCCGCCGCGGCGGGCTCGCGCGGCCCGAGGCCGTGCCTCTCGCGCTGTTCGTCTTCGTCCTCCTGCAGCTCGTCACGACGCTGCTGATGAACATCGTCTCGCGCCACGAGGAGGCCGAGGCCGACTGGTCCGCCTTGCGTGCCACGCGCGACCCGGCCGCTGCGCGCTCGCTGTTCGTCAAGCTCGCGAAGACGAGCCTCGCCAACCCCAACCCGCCGGCGTGGTCATACGTGCTCGACGACGATCACCCGACGATCGTGCAGCGCGTCGCGATGGTCAGCGCCTGGCAGGCGCGCGAAGCGCGCTGATTCGTGCGAGCCTTGCGCGCGTGAGCTTTTACCACCTCGAGCTGCGCCAGTTCCCGCACCTCGCGCGCCGCTTCAACCAGAGCGAGCAGCAGGTCCTCGCGCTCGCCAAGCCGTGGGTCGCTCAGGAGTGGATCGAAGAGGCCGAACGCAAGTGGAACATCAACGAAGCGACGCTGACGATCCTCGAGGGCCCGAAGCTCTCGATGGCCGATCTCGCGATGGGGCGCGGCTGGCGCAACGCGCAGCGGCGCAGCGACGATGTGACCGAGCGCGTGCTTGCGGGGTTTCGCGAGGACGGCGGGGGAGGGGCCGGGAGCGAACCCGGCCGTGGTCGTCGCCCGGGCTCGGGGGCTGCTGAGCCTGGGCTGGCGGCGAGCGGCGGCTCCGGCGAGACGCCCGGCGGATCCGAGCTCGCGCTGCTTGCCGACTCACTCGGGCTCGAGCTGCTCGCGTTGCTCGAGGATGGGCCCGTTGCGCCCGTGCGCGTCTGGCAGCTCGCGCAGGAGCGCGTCGAGGGACGGCCACTCGCCGAGGCGCTCGCGCTCGCCGACGGCGCTGTGCGCTCGCTGCTCGCGCGCCGGCTTGTCGTGTTGCACGGTCGCGAGGCAGGTGAAGGCGGCGCGGGCGACGCCCTTTCAGCCGAGCACGTCGAGACGGCGCTCGGCTCGATCGATGCGTGGACCGCGGGCGGGCAGACCTCGGTCGCGATCGTCCGTAAAGGCTGAGCCCGCGGCGCTAGACTCCCGTCTCCCGTGGTGGGCGTAGCTCAGTTGGTAGAGCTCCTGGTTGTGGTCCAGGCGGTCGCGGGTTCAAGTCCCGTCGCTCACCCTCGGAAGTGCCTGCAAAGTCAGGCTTTCCAAAGCTAGCGAGCCGACAAAAGCTCTCGCTGGGCTCGCCGTGACGGTATGCGCGCGTTGCGGCGCTCCCTGCGGACTATTCGACCTTCGTCTCGCCGACGACGACCGGCTCGACGAGCGGCGCACCGGCTACGCGATCGACAGCGTGCGGCTCGGCGAGGTGTCGCCACCACCGCCAGTGAGCAACGATGATCCGGTCAAGGCTCAGACGATCGCGGCGCGCCGGCGGAGCGAATACGAGCAGTGTCACGAACAGAAGCGCATAGACGATTCCGGTGCCCACGTCGGTGCTGCCCGCTTCATACGGTCCGCCGAAGCCCTCGCCTACGGCCCAGACGAGCATCGCGTAGATCGCGCCAACCACATAGCCGGCGCGCCGTGCGACGCCGAGCAGCAGGACCAGCGCCAACGCCGTCTCTGCGACGCCGGTCAGGACGGCGAACAGCGTGGGCGTGCCGCTCTGGAGTTTGATCCAGAAGCGAAACCACCAGTGCAGCCACGAAGGCTGGCCTTCGGCTGTTTCCTTGAGTTGCTTGATGTAGCTGTGGCGGTATCCCGGCAGCCACTTGAGCATCGCGTCGACCGCCCAGATCCCGCCGAACAAGAGCCGGACGGTCGTACCGCTCCAGCCCTCCGATGGACGCGGCAGGGACCGGGCCGAGGGCGTCGGCTCCGCGCCTGTCTGAAGCCGCTCGGCGACGCTCATTGCACGTTCATCTGGTCGAGTCCGCGCCTGACCTGTTCGGCGAGTTTGTAGGGGTCGCCGATGCTGAACTGGTGGGAGAAGAACAGCTGCGGATGCTCGTCGGTCTCCTGGTTGTAGAGGCATCCGATGTCCCATCCCTGAGCGCGCATCACGCCGACGACATCGTTCACCTCGCTGCCGATCATGCCGAAGTCGGGGATCACCGCGGCGCTCCCACCGCCCATCGGCGCAAAACTGATTTCCGTCGCGATGTTTGTCTCCGGCTTGACCGTGACGTTTGCGATGCGGATCGGTTCCTTTCGTGCGACATAGACCGTGACGACCCCTTCCGCGCCGACTGAGGCTTCATAGCCGTGCAGGATGCTCTTCAGGCGGCCGGGATCGAGCGGCGTCTTCGGGTGGCTCGGTGACTTCTGCGGCAGCGGAATCGAGGTTGCAGCAAGGACGTTGCGCGTCGCCTGGGCAAGCGCGAGCGGTTCGCCCATGCCGCGCCAGTGGATGAACCAAACCTCCGGTTCGAAGTCGTAGAAGTGCTGGTGCTCGGCCTGGAAGACCTGGCCGTTCTTCAACAGCGCGTCGATAAACGGATCGATCTCGCTGCCCTTCAGCGCAAGGTCGCCGTTGAAGAACGCGGTGTTCGAGCTGAGCGGCTGGAAGTTCAGGCTGCCGTTGATCATGAACGCCGGCGTGATCGGCACGCCTTTCAGTTTCACCGTGCCGATGTCTTCGCGGTCGACCTCGACCTTCAGGACGCCTTCGCTGACGCTTCCTTCGGCTTCGAGGATTTCTTCCATCTTCTTCGCCGAAAGCTTTCCCTTCGCCGTCTGGGGCGTGCCGGCCAGCGCGTCTTTATGGGCGTGCTTGTGCTGTGCAGCTGCACTCACGGCCGCGAGCGGGCCTGCGCTTGCAAGGCCTGCCGCCACGCCTCCCCCGATGCCAAGAACCCGACGACGGCTGATTGGCGTATTGAAGTCAAGGTCCATCATCTCTGCCTTTCGGTTTCGAGCGATGCGGATCAGCCGACGACGACGGTCTGCATTCGCCGTATGCGCCTGAGTGACGAGTGGCCTACCCGCCCGAAAATCGCCGAAAACAGGCTGGGGTCAGGATGAATGGATTCTCATGCGCACTCGGTTGACCCGGATGCCCACGTGCGTGCCCGAGCGCGCAAGATCACCTTCGGCGCGAAGCGCACCTGACGGCAGCCGTAGCTTCAGTCACACCGGTAGTCGGGGCCCCAGGTGGGCTCGCCGGACCAGCGGCGAGCCCCCGCCTTCGCTACTTATCCTCCCGTTCGCGCTCGATCAGCA
>DASZLB010000018.1:0-11151 GCA_035552575.1 Solirubrobacteraceae bacterium
AGACGCTGCTCGCCCTGCGAGCCGTAGACGCGTAGCTCGCGGTCGTCGCGCAGCAGCGCGAGCTCGTCGCGATGCGGGCCATGCCCGGTGAACCCGCGCTCGAGATCCGACGGCAGACGCGCCTGCAGCTCCGCGACGAACTCGTCGGCGTCGCTCGCGCGCGAGCGCGGCCGGTACTCGAGCGCCGCGGCGCCGTTCAGGCCGAGCTCTGCGGCGCGCTTGCGAAACGGATCGCGCAGCAGCTCGACGGCGCTCGCGCGATGCTCGCGCACCGTCAGTGCGGCGAGCGCGAGCTCGCGATCCCACGCGCCGAGCGTCACATCGGACGCACGCCCGGAGCGGATCCGTGCGAGCAGTGCGTTGCGCTGGGCGAGCACGCGCGAGTACTCGCGGCGGTCGCTCGCGCGCAGCGGCCAGAGGCCGGTGACGAGTTGGTCGAGGTGCGCGCGGCGGACCGACGGCGCGCCCTTGAGCAACTCGAGCCGGTCCGGCTCGAAGACGCTCAGCAGTGGCCGGAAGCCGACGTCGAGCAGGCGCTCGACGGGCGCACCGTCAGCCGTCATGCGCTTCACCGCGCGTGCGCCGTCGGGGCCTGGGCCGTAGCCGACGCTCAGCTCGTGCTGCTCGGCTCCTTCCTCGCAGCGCACGACGACGCGCGTCGTCTGCTCGGTGAAGCTGACGAGCTCGCGCTCGTTGCGTGTGCGCGGCGAACGCCCGGTGCAGCCGAAGTACAGCGCCTCGAGCAGGTTCGACTTGCCGACGCCGTTCGGTCCGTGAACGACCGTCAGGCCGGTGCCGAGGCTCGCCTCGGCGCGCGCATACGTACGGAAGTCGCGCAGCTGCACGGCGAGCACACGCACCTCGGATGCGCCGGCCATCTCGTCACACGTTCAGGCGGATCGGCATGATCAGGTAGACGAAGTCGCCGGAGTCGGGCGATTCGATCAGCCCGGGGCGCAACGGGCTGATCAGCTTCAGCACGAGCTCGTCTGATTCGATGCTCTCGAGCCCGTCGCGCAGGAACTCGGGGTTGAAGCCGATCTCGAACGGCTCGCCGTGGAACGGGACGGGCACGGCCTCGCTCGCCTCGCCGACGTCGGGGGTCTGCGCGGAGACGGTCAGGGCGCCCTCGCTGAAGCTCAGCCGCAGCGGCGCGTTCTTCAGCGCGAGCAGGCTGATGCGCCTTACGACATCGGTCAGCTCGGCGCTCGCGAGGCGCAACTCATGCTCGACGGACTCGGGCAGCAGCTGCCGGTAGTTCGGGAACTGGCCGTCGATCAAGCGCGAGGAGAGGACGGTCTCGCCGAGCTCGAAGACGACTTGGTTCTGCCCGACGCTGACCGAGAGCGAGTCGGACGGGCCGGCCTGGGCAATCCGTGCGAGCTCCTGCAGCGCCCGCGCCGGCACGTTCGCCTCGAGGCTCCCGTCGAGCGCCAACTCGAGCGCCGTCTCCTTCACGCTCAGGCGATAGGAGTCGGTCGCGACCATACGCAGCTCCTGCCCGGAGGCAGACATCAGGATGCCCGTGAGGACCGGGCGCGTCTCATCGCGCGAGGCCGAGCGTGCGACGCGGGAGACGGTCTCGACGAAGGCTGCTGTCGGCAGGCCGATACGGGTATCGGGCGACGGATCGGGCAGCGTCGGGAAGTCCTCGGCGCGGAGCGTGCGCAGATGGAACGTCGCGGGGCCTGAGATCAGCTCGACGTCCTGCTCGGCGCTGCGCAGCTCGAGCGTCAACTCGTCAGCCGGCAGCGCGCGAGCGACCTCGAGCAGCAGGCGCGCCGGAAGGACCGCGGAGCCGGGGCGGCTCGTCTCGGCCTTCAGCGGGACGCGCAGGCCGATCTCCATGTCGGTCGCGCGCAGCTCGGCGCCGGAGTCGCCGTCGGCGGCGATCATCACGCCGGAGAGCGCCTGCACGGCGCTGCGAGTCGAAGCGACACGCGTGACCGTCTGCAGCTGGCTCAAGAACTCTGCCGTTGAAAGGGAAAGCTTCATCTCGGTGTCTTCAAAGAGTAAGTAGTCAGTAGTGGCTGTGTGCTTGTGGGGAAGGCCGTGCGGTGGGGCTCAGGCGGTGTACTGCCGGTGGGCAACGGCTGTGGATAGCGCTCCGCAGTCTCTCAGGCGAGGCGGTCGAGCGGGGTGTGGGGCGTTCATCGCCGGCGCGGCGTGAGCGACTCGCACAGCTTCTCCACAGCGAGGCGCGCATCCTCGTCGGCGGCAAGTCGGGTGCCGGCTCGCCTGCATGCGTGGAGCACTGTCGTGTGGTCGCGCCCGCCGAAGTGTCGCCCGATCGCCGGCAGCGATTCGCCGGTGAGCTCGCGGGCGAGGTACATCGCAACCTGCCGCGGCCACGCGATTCTCGCCGAGCGTGTCGTCGAGAGGAGCTCGCCGGTCGTGAGCCCGAAGTGCGCCCCGACGGCTGCCTGAATCTCAGCGATGGAGCTCGGCTCGCCACGCGCGAGGTTGGCGCGCGGGTAGAGCGTGTCGAGCACTTCGGCGGCGAGCTCTGCCGTCAGCGGCCGGCCGCTGAGCGAGCTGAAGGCGACGACACGAATCAGAGCGCCCTCGAGCGCACGCACGTTGTTGTCGATCCGCTCGGCGATCGCTGCGAGGGCTTGCTCGTCTGCGACGTCGACGCCGTCGTGGTGGGCGCGCTTTCGCAGGATCGCCATGCGCGTGGCGAGATCAGGCGGATGCATGTCCGCGACGAGGCCGGCGGCGAAGCGCTCGCGCAACCTGTCCTCGAGCGCTTGCAGGTCGTGCGGCGGACGGTCGGAGGTGACGACGATCTGACGGCCGCCGTCGTGCAGGGCGTTGAACGTGTGGAAGAACTCCTCCTCTGTCTTCGTCTTGCGCTCGAGGAACTGGACGTCGTCGAGCAGCAGCACGTCGACGTGGCGAAAGCGCGCCTTGAAGTCCTCCGTCCGTGACCCGTTGAGTGATTCGAGGAACTCGTTCGTGAATGCCTCGCCGGTCGTGCAGCGGACGGTCAGTCCTTGGTTGTGCGCGAGGAGCAACGTCGCGATCGAGCTGAGCAGGTGCGTCTTGCCGACGCCGGGCGGCCCGCAGATGAACAGCGGGTTGTAGGCCTGCGCGGGCATCTCCGCGACGGTCAGCGCGGCCGCATGGGCGAGGCGGTTGCAGTCGCCGATCACGAACTGCTCGAACGTGAGCTTGGGGTTGCCGAGCGGCCCCGGACGCGACTCGCCGCCGTGCTGCCGATCGCCCGCGCGGTCGTCGGTCGCGACTCGCCGTGGGGCGGTCGTGGCCGAGACGAGCGCGGTACGCGTGCCTGCCCGGCGCTTGGTGATCCGCGGGCGCTCCGGCTCGCGGCCGGCGGCGGGGCGTTGGGGATCGACGAGCTCGACGCTCGCGCCGCTGCCGAGGACATCGGCGGCACATGCGTCGAGCAGCCGCCCGAAGCGGTCGTGAACCCAGACGCGCGCCGACCCGGGCGCCTCGACGAGCAGCCGCCCGTCGCACAGCTCGCGAGGCTGCAACGGCTCGAGCCAGATGCGGTAGGTGCTCTCGCCGACGGCGAGCGCGAGCTCTGCCCGCACGCGCGCCCATATGTGCTCGAGCTCTCCGCTCACGGCAGCGTTGATCCGCTTCTCTCCCAAAGCAAAAGGTTGACGGCTATTCGAGGAGGGACCGCGGGGGCCCCGGTCGGGCGACTATAACCGACGGCCTCTGCGCGACGCAGCGGCTCGCCGCAACTGCCGAGAAAATTACGAGCGGCCCCTCGAAAGCGTCTCGCGCGCTTATACTGATGCGCTGAAGAACCGCCGCGCGGGACGGATGCGGTGGTCGACACAGGAAGGAACCGGGCCGCGTCCGAACCACGATGAAGCGCACCTATCAGCCAAAGAAGCGTAAGCGAGCTCGTGCACACGGGTTCCGCGCCCGCATGCAGACGCGTGCCGGGCGACTGACGCTGAAGCGTCGCCGCGACAAGGGACGCAAGCGGCTCTCTACCTGAGAGTGAGGGTTGGGCGATGAAACCGCGCGTCTCGAGTCGCGGTCGCCTCTCGCGCAGCGCCGAGTTCGAGCGCGTCTACAGGCACGGTCGCTCGACGGCGAACCGGCACCTCGTGCTGTACACGTTTCCGAATGCTGCCGAGGAGGGTCCGCGCTTGGGGCTCTCGGTGTCGCGGAAGGTCGGCGGCGCGGTCGAGCGCAACCGCGTCAAGCGCCTGCTGCGCGCGGCGTTCGCGAGCCTCGAGGGCGATCTGCAGCGGGGCCAGGACGTCGTCGTCGTCGCGCGCCCGTCGGCCGCCGAGCTCGTCGAGCGTGACGGGCTCGACGGGGTCGAGTCGGCGCTGAGCGAGCTGATCGCAAAGGCCGGCCTGCGCGAATCGAACGGTCAAGCAGACGTTGAGAGTTCTGCGGAGATGCCTGATTCAGATCCGGCGCCGCAGCCCGCGCCGCCCACGCGGGAGCTCCCGCCCGCGCAAGGCGCCGAGGACGACTGATGAACGCAGCCGGGCAGCGTGAGCGTGCCTCAGCGGATACGGCTGCTTCGAGCCGCGCCGGGCGGCTCGCGCGCGCCTTCGCGGTGGCGCCGATCGTCGCCTACCAACGCGTCGTCTCGCCGGCGATTCCACGGCGTTGCAAGTACCACCCGACGTGCTCGCGCTATGCGGTCGACGCGATCCGCGAGTACGGCATACTTAGAGGCGCGGTGCTGGCGGCGTGGCGCCTGCTGAGGTGCAACCCGTGGAGCTACGGCGGATACGATCCTGTCGAGGCCCAGCGAGTGTTCACGATCGGTCACCGCACTGGCGCCTGAGCGGCGCGCGGCGGAGCCGAGCCGAGCCGCGAGCAGCGCCGAGCCGACGCCGATTCACGACCTGACGCAGACAACCGCCGAAAGCACTTAGAGCGCATGCCCATCCTCGCCAACGTCATCCAGGACGCGTTCTCGCCCCTGATCAGCTTGTTCGAGTCGATCATGGTGTTCATCCACGAGCACCTCGTCGGCGGTAGCTGGGGCCTGGCGATCATCGGCTTGACGGTGCTGATTCGGGCGGTGCTCGTGCCGCTGACGTACAGGCAGCTGAAGGGAATGCAGGAGATGCAGCGGCTGTCCCCGCAGATCGCGGCGCTGAAAGAGAAGTACAAGGACGACAAACAGCGCCAGCAGCAGGAGATCATGACGTTCTACCGGGAGAACAAAATCAACCCGCTGGCGTCGTGCCTGCCGCTGCTTCTGCAGCTGCCGGTGTTCATCTCGCTGTTCTACATGCTGCGCACGGACCTGAAGCTCGACATCTGCGGGCCGCAGTTGCGCGAACACTTCTCGAAAGTGCTCGGCAAGACGATCGTGCACAACAGCGAAATCCCGTCGAATGCGGTGACGCACGCGGGCGTCCACCTCAAAGGTCTTTCCGAAATCAGCTGCAACGCGGTCGCGCCGCACTCGGCGAAGTTCCTCTTCCTGCCCGACATCACGGAAAAGGCGACGGGCGCGGCGCTGATCACGCTGATCGTCTTGTACGTCGGCTCGCAGGTCGCCTCGACGCTCGTCGCGACCGCGTCGGCGGACCCGAACCAGCGGCGCTTGATGCTGCTGCTGCCGCTCGTCTTCGTTGTGATTCTCTATCGCTATCCGGCCGGCCTGCTCGTCTATTGGATCACGACGAACCTGTGGACGATCGGCCAGCAGTACCTGATCAAACGCCGGATCGGCCCGCCACCGGCGCCTGCGCAGGCAAGCGAGTCGGCGAACGGCAAGCCGCAACGAGCGCTCAAGCCCGCGCTGGCGGGGGCGGGGGTGGTCGGCGCCGACGGCGGCGATGCGCCGCCGGGCGGGGTGCTTGGACGATTGCGCGCAGGCAGCGCGGGAAAACCCGAGCCGCAGCCGGCCAAACCGGCGGCGCCGCCACCGAAATCGCCGCGCAAGAAGAAGAAGCGCTCGGGCAGGCGACGATGAGCGAGGAGCGCGGCGTGGAGATCGACGGGACGGACGAAGGCGAGCTGGAGCCGGCAGAGCTGCTCGAAGAGCTGCTCGAAGAAGTCACGGCCGGGCTCGGCCTCGACGCCGACATCGAGGTGGAGGATCACGACGGCGTGCTTCGCGGCAACCTCAAGGGCGACGATGTCGGCCTGTTCATCGGCCGGCGTGGGCAGACGATCGACGCGGTCCAGCATCTCGCGCAACGGATCGTCTTCCCGGAAGGCCCTTCGCAGGTCCGCGTCGAGATCGACGCGGACGGATACCGAAAGCGCCGTGCGGAGCTGTTGCGCGCCGACGCCGATGACGCCGCCGAGGAGGCGCTGCGCGATGGCAGCGCGGTCGAGCTCGAACCGATGCCGCCGTCTGAGCGGCGCATCGTCCACGAGCACCTGCGCGATCGCGGTGGGGTGCAGACGCACAGCGAGGGGGAGGAGCCGCGTCGGTTTCTCGTCGTCTCGCCGCTGGATGACTGACGCGCAGCAGAGTGTTTCACGGGAAACATCTGCCGACGATCGCCTGGCTCGGCGGGGATGAGCGGCGCGGAGGAGACGGTCCGAGCGGCGCTGAAGGGTCGCGGGCTGAGCGTGGAGCAGCTCGCACAGCTCGCGACGCTGCTGGAGGTCCTCGAAGGCGACGAGCATGCGCCGACGACGCTGCGGACCGGGCTGGACGCTGTCGAGCGACATCTCGCGGACTCTCTCGTCGGTCTTGATTTTGATTATTTGATCGATGCTCGCGCGATTGCGGACCTCGGCGCGGGTGCGGGGTTTCCGGGACTTGCACTCGCCGTCGCCTTGCCGGCGGCGCGCGTTGCGCTCGTCGAGAGCCAGCGGCGAAAGTGCGAGTTCCTCGAACGGATTCGCTCGGCTGCGCGGGTCGCGAACGCGAGCATCGTCTGCGCGCGCGCGGAGGAGTGGACGGAGGGCGCCGGCGCAAGCGATGCCGTCGTCGCGCGAGCGCTTGCGCCGCAGCCGGTCGTGCTCGAGTACGCGGCGCCGTTGTTGCGCAACGGCGGCGCGCTGCTCGATTGGCGCGGCGGGCGTGTGCAGGGCGAGGAGCGCGCCTCGTCGCGGGCGGCGCAGGCGCTCGGGCTCGAGCTCGCGGAGGTCCGCCGGGTGCATCCGTTCGCGACGGCTACGGACCGGCACGTTCACGTGTTCGTGAAGGTAGCCGCGACGCCGCCGCGATTCCCGCGCCGCGCCGGAATCGCACGCAAGCGCCCGCTCGGCGGCCTCTGACCGTGGGCGCCGCTAGTTTGCAGAGCGTGGCCACAATGTATGCGATCGCGAACCAGAAGGGCGGCGTCGGCAAGACGACGACGGCGGTCAACGTCAGCGCGTGCATCGCGGAGGCCGGATACCGGACGGTGCTCGTCGACGTCGATCCGCAGGCGAACGCGACGGTCGGCCTCGGCGTGGCGCGGACGAAGTCGCCGGGTCTCTACGAGGTGCTGACGGGCGAAGTCGAGGCGACGGACGCGTTGACGGACTCGAGCGTCGAGGGGCTGCAGTTGCTGCCTGCCGGCCCCGGCCTCGCCGGAGCGAACGTCGAGCTACCGCGGATCGAGGGCTTCGAGCAGCGCCTTCGCGAGCGCCTCGCGCCGCTGCGCGAGCGCTTCCAGTACATCTTGCTCGACTGCCCGCCGTCACTCGGTCCGTTGACGGTCAGCGCGCTCGTCGCGGCCGATCGCGTGATCGTGCCGGTGCAGACGGAGTACTTCGCGCTCGAGGGGCTCGCGGGCCTGCTCGACACGCTCGCACTGGTCCAGCGCGAGCTGAACCCGCGGCTGACGGTCGCGGGGATGCTCTTGACGATGCACGACAATCGGACGCGGCTGGGCCGCGATGTGGAGCAGGAGGTGCGCGAGCACTTCCCGGACCTCGTGTTCTCGACGGTGATCCCGCGCAACGTGCGCGTCGGTGAGGCGCCGAGCTATGGGCTGCCGGTTACCCATCACGATCCCCACAGCGCAGGCGCAGAGGCGTACTTCGAGCTGGCAAAGGAGGTGGCTGCACGTGGCTAAGCCAAGGCCCGGAATGGGCAGAGGACTCGAGGCGATCCTGTCGGTGTCGGCAGAGGCCGACCGGACCAAGGAGCAGGAGCTGCGCGAGCTGCCGATCGAGCTGATCGTGCCGAACCCGACGCAGCCACGCCGGCACTTCGACGAGGACGCGCTGCAGGCGCTCGCGGACTCGCTGAGCGTGCGCGGCGTGCTGCAGCCGGTGCTCGTGCGCCCGAGGGCCGGCGGGACGTACGAGATCGTCGCCGGAGAGCGGCGCTGGCGCGCGGCGCAGATCGCCGGCATGGATACGGTTCCGGCGCTCGTGCGCGCGCGAGAGGACGCCGAAGCGATCGAGCTCGCGTTGATCGAGAACATGGCGCGAGAGGACCTCAGCCCGATCGAGGAGGCGCGCGCGTGCGCGGCGCTCGTCGAGGAGCTCGGCCTGACGCGCGAGGAGGTCGGCCGGCGCATCGGGCGCAGCCGCGTCGCCGTCAGCAACCTCGTGCGCCTACTCGACCTGCCCGACGAGGTGATCGAGCTGTTGCAGGCCGGCGCGCTGAGCGAGGGTCACGGCCGCGCACTGCTGCTCGCCGAAGATCACGGAGCGCGCACGGCGCTCGCGCGCACGGCCGTGCAGGAGGGCTGGTCGGTCCGCGTCGCCGAAGCGCGCGCGCGAGCGCACAACGATGCGAGTGGCTCGCCGCCTGCCGCGGACGGCAGACGCCGGCGCCTGACCGGGACTGCGCATCCGGACCAGCTCGAGGCAGCGCAGGAGATCGCCGACGCCCTCGGCGGGGCGCTCGGCGCGGAAGTCAGCGTCAGGGCGTCGCGCGACGGCGGCTTTCGCGCAGAGCTTTCGTTCGCGACGCTCGAGCAGGCGATCGAGCTCGCTCAGCGGCTGCGACCGCGCGCCGTCGCGTAGATGCACGAAGCGAACATAAACAATTCTAATAATTAGGATTATTGCCATCGGCGCGGGGCGTCGCAGTCGGCTGTTCACGGGCAGCCGAGCCGGGCGTCTCGCGCGCTCCGAGTACGCTGCGCGGCGATAACATGGCGCTCGCGAGGAAAGCTCGCACGCGGGCGATTAGCTCAGTCGGTTAGAGCGCTTCTCTGATAAGGAAGAGGTCCCTGGTTCGAATCCAGGATCGCCCACTTGCCGGGCCGGGCGGCCCGGAAGCGAGGCCCCTGTCGCGCCCGCAGCGCTCGGCGAGCGGTGAGGCGAACCGCCCGCGGCTGCGTTCAGGCGGCGTCGAAGTCGTCGAGGCGCACCTGCGCGAGCACTACGCGATCCCCGCGGAACGGGACGCCCTCGCGTTCGAGCAACTTACGCTGGCGCTCGCCCTTCGCCAGCGAGCCGTCGGCTCGCACGACGCGGTGCCACGGGACGTCGCCGGCGGGCGTCTCTCCGAGGACTCGCCCGGCCAGCCGCGGCGCTCCCGGCGAGACGTCGCCGTACGTGCGCACGTAGCCGCGCGGGATCGCGCGAACGCGTGCAAGGATCTCCGCGCGAGCATCGTTGCCGTCGTTGCGCGCCACCGCTCGATCGTGTCACGTCCACTTCGAGGCCGCGCGATGCGCACGGCGACAGCGACTGGGCGACTCGCTCTCGCCGTGCTCAGATCTTGCGCAGAAAATCGAGCAGCGCCGCGTTGACGGCCTCGGGCGCCTGCTGCTGCACCCAGTGCCCGGCCCCCTCGACGACGATCTCCGCGCGCAGGTCTGTGACCCAGCCGTTCATCGCCTCGGCCGGCATGAAGTTGCGCACCGGATCGAGCTCACCCGTGAGGAACATCGCGGGCTGCTCGATCCGCCGCTTCGCGAACGGCTCCGACAGCTCCCAGTTGCGGTCGATGTTGCGGTACCAGTTCAAGCCGCCCGTGAAGCCCGTGCGCTCGAACGCCTCGACGTAGACGTCGAGCTCCTGCTCGGGCAGCCACTCCGGCAGCTCGCGACGGCCGCCGTCCTCGGCCCAGCCGGCCGTCCACTGCCTGCTCGTCGTCAGCGTCCGACGCACGTCCTGCGCGAGCGCCGCATCTGCGACGCCCGGCTCCTGGAACCAGACGATGTAGAAGTCCTCGCCGAGGTGGCGGCGCATGATCGGGATCGGCGCCGCCGGCGCCCGCGGCATGAACGGAACGCTCAGTCCCGCGACCGCGCGCACGCGCTGCGGCTGCTGCAGCGCGAGCTGCCAGACGACGTTCGCGCCCCAGTCGTGCCCGACGAAGATCGCCGACTGCTCGCCGAGCTGGTCGAGCAGTCCCGTCATGTCGGCGCACAACGTGACGACGTCGTACGACTCGACCTCGCGCGGCAGCGAGCTGCGCCCGAACCCGCGCATGTCCGGCGCCACGACGCGGAAGCCAGCAGCCGCGAGCGCCGGAATCTGGTGACGCCACGAGTACGCGAGCTCGGGGAAGCCATGGCAGAGCACGACGAGCGGGCCTGCGCCGTCCTCGAGCACGTTCAGCTCGATTCCGTTCGCCGCGATCGTGCGCTCGCCCATCGGCGCAACGATACGCCGCCCCAGCGTGAGCGACTACGCTCAGAGCTCGATGCCAAGCGATGTCGAGCAAGCGCCGGCCGCGGGCCCCACCCACGCCGCGGCGCCGCCGCGGCGCCCCGCGATCCTCGCCGTCGACGACGAGCCCGCCGTGCTCGCCGCTGTCGCGCGCGATCTGCGCCGCGGATTCGGCGAGCGCTTTCGCATCCTGCGCGCGAGCTCCGGCGCAGAGGCGCTGGACGTGCTCGGCGAGCTGCGCTCGCGTGGCGATCAGGTCGCGATGCTGATCGCCGACCAGCGGATGCCCGGAATGCCAGGCACGCAGTACCTGCTCGAGGCGCGCAAGCTCGTTCCCGACGCCAAGCGCGTGCTGCTGACGGCCTACGCCGACACCGAGGCCGCGATCGCGGCGATCAACGAGGTCGCGCTCGACTACTACCTGCTGAAGCCTTGGGACCCGCCCGAGGAACAGCTCTTCCCGGTGGTCGAGGATCTACTGACTACGTGGGAGTCCGGCGCCGCGCTCGAGGCCGGCGGCGTGCGGATCGTCGGCCACCGCTTCTCCAAGGAGTCGCACGACCTGCGCGACTTCCTCGTGCGCAATCGCGTGCCCGCGCGCTGGCTCGACGTCGAGCGCGACGCCGAGGCGCGCGAGCTGTTGAAGGTCGCCGATGTCAGCGCCGAGCGCCT
>DASZLB010000019.1:0-6172 GCA_035552575.1 Solirubrobacteraceae bacterium
GCCGCGATGATGCGCGAGATCCCCGGCATGACGACCGCGATGTTCTCGATCCTCTCGCCGCGCAAGCACATCCTCGACCACCGCGGCCCGTACAAGGGCGTGCTGCGCTACCACCTCGGGCTGATCGTGCCGAAGGACGCCGAGTCCTGCCGGATCCGCGTCGGCGATGACTTCCGCCACTGGGAAGCCGGCAAGAGCATGGTCTTCGACGACACGTTCAACCACGAGGTCTGGAACGACACCGACGAGACGCGCGTCGTGCTGTTCGTCGACGTGCTGCGGCCCCTGCCCGAGCCTGAGTCGACGATCAATCGGTGGATCGTCAAGGCGATTGGGTGGTCGCCGTTTGTGTTGGATGCGAAGCGGAATCAGGAAGGGTGGGAAGCGGGGTATCGAGC
Organism: Solirubrobacteraceae bacterium; assembly: GCA_035552575.1. Classification (GTDB taxonomy): domain Bacteria; phylum Actinomycetota; class Thermoleophilia; order Solirubrobacterales; family Solirubrobacteraceae; genus Palsa-744. The sequence continues at coordinate 399 of DASZLB010000019.1, forward strand.
GAAGGGGTTTTCGACCCGCACGCCCGCGTAGTCCTGACCATCGTTCAAGTCCTCGGTGAGGACGATCTCGCAGCCAAGTGCACGGGCAGCCTCGATGACCGCTGCGTCCCAGTACGGGATGCCGAAGCGCTGCTGTGTCGCCATAGCAGCGAGCATCACGCCGTTCGTCGTCTCCTGCACCGGGAAACGCCGAAAGGACTCAACGAGCGCGACGGCCTGCTCGTGCGTCAGTCGCTCCGGTCGGGTGTCGCGAGTCGCCTGGACGTAGAACTCCTGAAGCACCTGCACCGAGAGCCCCACGTCTCTGGACGACAAGATCTCGTTCGCGCGCGCCGCCTTCGACTGCTCCCCGGAATCGACTGAGATCGCATAGAGCAGGACGTTGGTATCAACGAACCGCACGCTCGTGGAGCTCCTCGCGATCGAGCCTCTCGGCGGCACTGAAGTGCTGCAACTGCGCCTGAACGCTCTTTTGCTGGGCTTCGAGCCGGTCAAACTCCGCGTCTCGCTCGGAGAGCGAGCGCAGGTAGTCAGCAACCAGGGCGCTAACCGAGCTGCCACGCTCAGCCGCGCGTATTCGCGCCGCGCGGTAGACGTCCTCGGGAACAGTGATGGTCACATTAGGCACTGTGCAGCACATTATCACAGATACACAGTCACACTGTTCGCTCCAACCAGCGCGGGTACGTACTACGGCTATCAGACCCCAGACACGTCCAGCCCCGTCCCCTGCAGCAAGCTATTGGCTTCCGAGTTGAGCACCGTGAACTCGCCGGTGAGAATCAGTACCCCCAGTACGATCATCACCGCCCCGCCGACCCCGATCAGCACCGGGAAGTGCCGCTTGACCACCGCAAGCGCGTTCGTCATCCGCTCAAACGCGAGCGCGATCAGCAGGAACGGGATCGCCAGACCGGCGGAGTAGAACGCCAGCAGCAGCGCCCCATGCGCGGCCGAGTTCGACACCGCCGCCTGCGTCAGGATCGCCCCCAGCGTGATGCTGGTGCAAGGCGTCCAAGCAATCGCAAACGCGGCGCCCGCGACGAGTGGTCCGCCACGCCCCGCGAGGCGCATCAGCGACTCCGAGTGCCACTCCTTGTTCAGCAGGCTGACGAACGGGCTCGCGAGGAACGCGACGCCGAGCAGGATGATCACGACTCCGCCGACCCGCTCGAGCAGCAGTTTGTGGTCGTTCAGCGACGAGCCGATCACCGTCGCCGAGAGCCCGAGCAGGATGAAGATCGCCGAGAAGCTCGCGATGAACAGCAGGCTCGGGACGAGCACGCGTTTGACCCCGACCCCCTCTTTCAGGTCGTTCGGCGTCACGCCGATCACCGTCGAGAGGTAACCCGGCACGATCGGCAGCACGCACGGCGAGAGGAACGAGACGAGACCGGCCGCGAGCGCGACCGGGATGCCCACGCCGGTGGCGGCGTCGGTGCTAGAGGCGAGGATCAAAGCGGGGTGGATCATCGATCGGGCGAAGCGGCGTGCTCGGAGAAGGATTGCGCATCGCCGCACGGAGCTCCGCTACTTCGCCTTCCAGGCGCTCCACGCGCTCGCGCAGCTCCGCGAGCTCGCTGCCGCCGGGCGGCCGCACCGACGGGCTCTCTGCGTCCCCCCCGTCTCGCGCCCCGTCCTGCCCCGCCGGCACGACGCCCGCGTCGACGCCTCCGCCATCCGCGACGTCGGCTGCATCGCCCCCGCGCTCCTCGAGCAACTGCACGTAGCGCTCCTCCTTCTGCCCCGGCCGTCGCTCCAGCCGCAGCACGAGCTCGCGCTCGATCAACCGCTCGAGCGTCTCGTGCACGGCAGCCAGATCCGCGAACGCGTGCATCCGGTCGGCTCGCTGCTTCAGCTCGCCCGGCGTCTGCGGCCCACGCAGCATCAGCACCGACATCAGCGCCTGCTCGGCCCCGTCCATCGGCAACGCCTCGGCGAGCAGGTGCCGGTACTTCGCTGCGCGGCTGCCCGCACCGCTCGCCAGGCGCGTGAAGCCACGGCGCTCGAGCTGGTGCAGCGCCGCGCGCACCGTACCCTCGTCGTAGTCGACGACCGGCTCGCGGTTCGTCGACTGGTTGCAGGCCAGGCGCAGCGCGTTGAGCGACAGCGGGTACGCATCCGGCGTCGTGCGCTGCTTTTCGAGCAGGCAGCCCAGCACGCGCACCTCCTCGCACGAGAGTCCCGACATCGCTTTCACACGGCCAAATCTAGCCGCTGCGCTACAGCGCGGACCCACCTGCGAAGCCGTGCCGGCGGCCTCGGCCGGGTACAGCGGTTCAGCGCGCGCCCAAAATCCGCCGTTGACCAAGCCCCGAACCTCGCGTAAGCTCCGCACACGACCGGTCAGCGGAACGGATTCCGCTACCGCCGCACTGGAGACTCGATGGCAAGCATGCTTGGGGGAACCCTGACGTTGAAACGCCGGGCGCTCAACCGATCGGAGGCAACGACCTCGCGCACCTTCGGCCGGACGGCAGCGCTGCTCGCCGTGCTGCTCGTTGCGCTGCTCACGAGCGCCGCTTCCGCGCTCGCTTCCGGGATCACGAACTCCGGCGACGACCTGCGCGACGGCTGGTACCCCGACCAGCCATCGCTGACGCCGCAGCTCGTCAGCGGCGGCACGTTCGGCCAGCTCTGGTCGACGGCCGTCGACGGCCAGGTCTATGCACAGCCGCTGCTCGCAAACGGCACCGTAATCGTCGCGACCGAGAACAACAAGGTCTACGGGCTCGATCCAGCGACCGGCGCGCTGCGCTGGCCCGCGCTCGAACTCGGCACGCCGTGGAAAGCCGCCGACATCAGCTGCGGTGACCTCGCGCCGAACATCGGCGTGACCGCGACGCCCGTGATCGATCCGGCGACGAACACCGCCTACATGACGCACAAGACCTACGCCTCGGGCAGCTCAGGCCCAGCGCGCCAGTACATGGACGCGATCGACATCACGACCGGCAAAGAGAAGGCCGGCTTCCCCGTCGAACTTGCCGGCGCGGCGCAGAACGTGCCATCGATGGTCTTCCAGCCCACGCGCGAGCTGCAGCGCCCCGGCCTGCTGCTGATGAACGGCGTCGTCTACGCGGCGTTCGGCTCCGACTGCGACGCCTCGCCCTGGCAGGGCTGGGTGATGGGCGTCTCGACGGCCGGGCAGCTCAAGGCGCGCTGGGTCAGCGTCCCGACCGGCAACGGCGCCGGCATCTGGCAGTCGGGCTCCGGGATCACCTCCGACGGCTCGAACACGCTGCTTATCAGCACCGGCAACACCGGCGCCCCGACGAGCCCGACGCCCGGCAAGTCCCCGCCGAACACCTTCGGCGAGTCGATCGTGCGCCTGAACGTGCAGCCCGACGGCACGCTCAAGCCCGTCGACTTCTTCGCGCCGTTCGACGCCGACCAGCTCGACACTTGGGACGCCGACTTCGCCTCCGGCGGGATCACCGGCCTGAACAGCGAATACTTTGGCACCGCGAGCGCGCGCAACCTCGCTGTCGCCGTCGGCAAGGACGGTTACGTCTACCTACTCAACCGCGACGAACTCGGCGGCTTCATGCAGGGCCCGAGCGGATCGGACAACGTCGTGCAGCGGATCGGCCCCTACGGCGGCGTCTGGTCGCGGCCCGGCGTGTGGCCTGGCGAAGGCGGCTGGATCTACATCCCGACCGCCTCCGGTGGCGAAAGCGCCGGCGGCTCCTCCGGCTTCCTGCGCGTCTACAAGTACGGCGTCTCCGGCACCGGGCAGCCGACGATCTCGCTGCAGGCGAGCTCGCCCGACGCCTTCGGCTTCTCCTCGAGCATGCCCGTGATCACCTCCGACGGCACGACCTCAGGCTCGGCGCTCGTCTGGATGATCTGGACGGGGAGTGGCGCCGGCACGGGCGCCCAGCTGCGCGCGTATGACCCCGTCCCGGTCAACGGCAAACCGGTGCTGCGCTGGAGCGCGCCGATCGGCACGTCCTCGAAGTTCGCGCCCCCCGGCGTCGGCGCCGGGCGCCTGTACGTCGGCACGCGCGACGGTCACGTGCTCGGCTTCGGCTCGCCCGTTACGCCGCTCTTGACCGGCTCCGCGACAACCTTCCCGACGACGACGATCGCCAACAGCTCGACGAAGACCCTGACGATCACCGCGACGAGCGCGCTGACGCTGAGCGCGCTCAGCTCGAGCTCGCCGCAGTTCACGATCGGCACGCCGACGCCCGCGCTGCCCGCTCAGCTCGGCGCCGGCCAGACGATCCAGGTCCCGATCACCTTCACGCCGACGCAGTCGGGTCTGGTCGGCGGGTCGCTGACGGCCGAAACGAACAAAGGCACCGTCTCCTTCGCGCTCTCCGGCACCGGCCAGGCGGCTACCGCACAGCTCGCCGAGACGCCGACAGTGCTGTCGTTCGAGGGCACGACCGTCGGCGGGCACGTCTCCGCCGGCGCGACGTTCCAGAACGTCGGCGGCGCGCCGCTGACGATCAACGCCGTCAAGCTGCCCGGCGCCCCGTTCGGCGCCACCGGCGTTCCGGCCGTCGGCAGCACGATCGCCGCCGGCTCCTCGATCACGATCAACGTGACGTTCGACCCGACCGCCGAAGGCAACTACCAGGATCAGATCGAGCTCGAAACGAGCGCCGGCAACGGAACAGTCGCGCTCGCCGGCAGCGCCGGGTCCGCCGGCGCCCTGCAGGTCACCGGCGAACACCTCGAATACTCCCCCACCGCCGTCGGCGCCACGACGACGAAGACGTTCACGATCACGAACACGGGCGCCACCGCGGTCGCCTTGACTAAGTCGAAGCCACCGATCGGCGGCGCGTTCACGGCCACCACGTCGCTGCCCGAGGGCACGACGATCGCCCCCGGCGCGTCGGTGACCGAGACGGTCGCTTTCACGCCCACCGCGCCCGGCTACGCAAGCGCGAGCTGGCCGATCAACGGCAACGACTCGACCGGACTACACGAAATCACCTTCGCCGGGACCGGGACCGTGCCGGCGCCCGGCAGCGCCTGGTCACACAACGGCACCGCGACGATCATCTCAGGCGCGATCCGCACGACGGCCGCCGTCGCCAACTCGGCCGGCTCCGCGTTCTTCGCGACGCCGCTAGAAAGCCGCCATTTGATCGTCGACTTCGACCAGACGATCGGCTCCGGCACGGGTGCCGACGGGCAGACGCTGACGTTCGCCGACGCGAGCAAAGCGGCGAGCACGGCGCTCGGCGTCCGCGGCGGCGGGCTCGGCTTCTCCGGCATTCCCGGTCTCGCCGTCGCGTTCGACACCTACAAAGGCACCGGCGCGCCTTCGAACAACTTCGTCGGCATCACCGAAGGCCCGACGAGCACGAGTGTTCCCGACGTGCTGCACTGGCTCGCAACCGCAACGCCGAGCGCGAGCCTGCGCGCCACGCACCACATCAAGGTCGAAGTCCTGAACGGCGCGATCTCCGTCTTCATCGACGGAGCGAAAACGCTCAGCGCGACCGAGGCGCTTCCCGCGAAGGTGCTGCTCGGCTTCACCGGCGGCACCGGCGGCGCGACTGACATCCACGAAGTCTCGAACGTCATCGTCAGCGGCGATGCGCCGCCGACCGGGCCCGCGCCCGCGACCCTCAAAATCTCAAACGCCGTCAACGCCCCCTCAGGCTCGAGCCAGGCCTCGACGCAGCTCACCTACAGCGGCACGTGCCCGTCGAGCTTCACGACCGCCGCGATCGGCAACGGCGGCTCACTCTCACCGACGCTGACCGGCGCCGTCGCCGGGTCGAGCTGCACCGTCTCAGAGACCGCGCCGA
>DASZLB010000020.1:0-13340 GCA_035552575.1 Solirubrobacteraceae bacterium
CTCGGCGATCGACTCGCCGAGCATGATCCGGCAGGCGAGCTTCGCCAGCGGCAGGCCGACGGCCTTCGAGACGAACGGAACCGTGCGCGAGGCGCGCGGGTTCGCCTCGATCACGTACAGCTCGCCCGCGTGAACGGCGTACTGGACGTTGATCAGCCCGACGACGCCGATCGCGAGCGCCAGCTCGCGCGTCGCCTCGCGGATCTGCTCGAGCATCGCCGCGCCGAGCGAGTGCGGCGGCAGCACGCAGGCGCTGTCGCCCGAGTGGATGCCGGCCTCCTCGACGTGCTGCATGATCCCGCCGATCCAGACCTCGCTGCCGTCGCACAGCGCGTCGACGTCGACCTCTGTCGCGTTCTCGAGGAAGCGGTCGAGGAAGATCTCACTCGACTCGCCGGCCTCGCCCTCGGTCTCGCCGGCGCCCTGGCGCACGAGGTAGTCGGCGAGGCCGTCGCGCGAGTAGACGATCTCCATCGCGCGCCCGCCGAGCACGTAGGAGGGCCTGACGAGCAGCGGGAAGCCGACGCCTTCGGCACAGTCGAGCGCCTCGCCGACCGAGCGCGCCGTCGCATACGGCGGCGCTTTGTAGCCGAGGCGCTCGAGCAGCGCACCGAAGCGCCCGCGATCCTCGGCGAGGTCGATCGCCGAAGGCGGCGTGCCGAGCAGCGGCACGCCGGCCGCATCGAGGCCGGCCGCGAGCTTCAGCGGCGTCTGCCCGCCGAACTGCAGGATCAGCCCGCGCGGTTTCTCGACGTCGACGACCGCGAGCACGTGCTCGAGCGTCAGCGGCTCGAAGTACAGGCGGTTCGAGGTGTCGTAGTCGGTCGAGACCGTCTCCGGGTTGCAGTTGACCATCACCGCGTCGCAGCCGGACTCGCGCACGGTCATCGCCGCGTGCACGCAGCAGTAGTCGAACTCGATCCCCTGCCCGATCCGGTTCGGCCCGGAGCCGAGGATCACGATCGAGGCGCGCTCGCCCTCGGCCGTGCCGTCGCGGCTGCGCTGAACCTCACTGCGCGCCGTGCGCTCCCAGCCGGAGTAGAAGTACGGCGTGCGCGCCGGGAACTCCGCGGCGCATGTGTCGACCGACATGAACGAGCGCTCGCCGGCGAACGGCGCGTCAGGATCGTTCGCGAGGACCTCAAGCTCGGCGAGGAACCACGGGTCGATCTTCGTCAGCTCGTGAATCGTCTCCGTGCTCGTACCGCGGCGCAGCAGCTCGAGCACGACCTCGTAGCGGTCCGGCCACGGGCGCTCCAGGCGCGCGAGCAGCTGCCCGTCGCCGAGCGTGCCGACGAGTGGCGGCTTGTCGAGCTCGCGCGAGCGCAGCGCCTTCGCGAAGGCCTGTCCGAACGTGCGCCCGATCGCCATCGTCTCGCCGACCGACTTCATGTGCGTCGTCAGCGTCGGATCGGAGCCGGGGAACTTCTCGAAGGCGAAGCGCGGCCACTTGACGACGACGTAGTCGATCGTCGGCTCGAAGCACGCCGGCGTGACGCCCGTGATGTCGTTGTCGATCTCCTCGAGCAGGTAGCCGACGGCCAGGCGCGCGGCGATCTTCGCGATCGGGAAGCCTGTCGCCTTCGAGGCGAGCGCCGAGGAGCGCGAGACGCGCGGGTTCATCTCGATCACGAGGATCTCCTCGGTCTCGGCGTTGACGGCGAACTGCACGTTCGAGCCGCCCGTCTCGACGCCGACGGCGCGGATCACCTTCAGCGCCTGGTCGCGCAGCTGCTGGTAGAGGCGGTCCGTCAGCGTCTGCTGCGGCGCGACCGTCACCGAGTCGCCCGTGTGCACGCCCATCGGGTCGACGTTCTCGATCGAGCAGACGATCACGACGTTGTCGGCCTTGTCGCGCATCACCTCGAGCTCGAACTCGCCCCAGCCGATCACCGACTCGTCGAGCAGCACCTGTCCGATCGGCGAGGCCTCGATCCCGGCCGCGACGATCCGCTCGAACTCCTCGGGCGTGCGCGCGATCCCGCCGCCGCGCCCGCCGAGCGTGAATGCCGGGCGCACGACGCATGGCAGGCCGAGCTCGGCCGTGGCCTCGAGCGCCTGCTCGAGGCTCGTCGCGATCGCGCTCTTCGGCATCCGCAGCCCGGCCTCGGCCATCGCCTTGCCGAACAGGTCGCGGTCCTCCGCGCACGCGATCGCCTCGTAGTTGGCGCCGATCAGCTCGACGCCGTACTTCTCGAGCGTTCCGTCGTCGTGCAGCGCCTTTGCGAGGTTCAGCGCCGTCTGGCCGCCGAGCGTGCCGAGCAGCGCGTCGGGGCGCTCGCGCTCGATCACCTGCGCGACAGGACCCGGCAGCAGCGGCTCGACGTACGTCGCCTCGGCGAACTCCGGGTCGGTCATGATCGTCGCCGGGTTCGAGTTGACGAGCACGACCTCGTAGCCCTCCTCGCGCAGGACCTTGCACGCCTGCACGCCGGAGTAGTCGAACTCGGCCGCCTGCCCGATCACGATCGGCCCCGAGCCGAGGATCAGGATCTTCTCGATGTCGTCGCGCCTTGGCATCAGGCGGCCTCGGCGATCCGGCTGAGGAAGCGATCGAACAGGTAGAGCGAGTCGTGCGGGCCCGGGCCGGCCTCGGGGTGGTACTGCACCGTGCCGCCGGGCACGTCGAGCAGCTCGAGCCCCTCGACGGTGCGGTCGTAGAGGTTCACGTGCGAGAGGGCCGCCGCGCCGAAGTCCGTTTCCCAGCGCACCGGCTCGTCGGCGTCGATCGTGCGCGCGCCGCCGGGGCCGACGGCTGCGAAGCCGTGGTTCTGCGAGGTGATCTCGACCTTGCCCGTCTGCAGGTCCTTGACGGGGTGGTTCGCGCCGCGGTGGCCGAACGGCAGCTTGAACGTCTCGAGGCCGACCGCGCGGCAGAGCAGCTGGTGGCCGAGGCAGATCCCCCAGACGGGCTTCTTGCCGACGAGCCCGCGCACGGTCTCGACGACGTAGCCGAGCGCCGCCGGGTCGCCGGGGCCGTTGGCGAGGAAGACCGCGTCCGGGTCATCGGCGAGCAGCTCCTCGGCGCTCGACGTGCACGGGTGAAGCGTCACGCGCGCGCCACGCTGGACGAGCTCGCGCACCATCGAGGCCTTGATGCCCGTGTCGATCACGGCGATCCGCGGCCCGTCGCCCTGCTCGCCGTGGTGCGTGACTTCGCTTGGCGTGACGACACGCGCGAGGTCCTGCCCGGCCATCGGCGGCTCGGCTTCGATCAGCTGCTGCGCTTCGGCGAAGCCGACGCTCGCCGGAAACACGCCGCCGCGCATCGCGCCGGCGTCGCGGATCCGGCGCACGAGCGCGCGCGTGTCGATGCCCGAGATCGCGCTGACGCCACAGTCGGTCAGCCAGTCGAGCCAGCCGCGCTCGGCGCTCGGCGCGTCCTCGCGGTTGCACGCCTCGCGCATGATCGCCGCGCGCGCCCACGCGCGGTCGGACTCCATCGCGGCCGCGCTCGTGCCGTAGTTGCCGATGTGCGGATACGTGAACGCGATCAGCTGCCCGGCAAACGACGGGTCGGTGATCGATTCCTGATAGCCCGACATGCCTGTCGTGAAGACGACCTCGCCGACGGCGTGCGCCTCCGCGCCGCACCAGTCGCCGTCGAAGCGCGTGCCGTCCTCGAGCAGCAGGTATCCGTCTTCGCGCGCCATCAGAGGATCAGCTTCTGGACTTGCTTGAACTCGGGCGTGCCTGCGCGCTCGAGCAGCTCGAACAGCGCTGCCTCGACGGTGCCGACGACGGCGCCGGCGCGCTGCAGGCGCTCGAGACCGCGCTCGTAGTCGAGCGCGTGGCGCGAGCCGACGGCGTCCGCCGGCAGGTGGACTTCGACGCCTTCGCCGAGCAGGTCATGGGCAGTCTGTGAGACGCATACGTGCGCCTCGATCCCGCAGACGATCGCCTGGTCGCGGCCTTCCAGGTCAAAGCCGTCCGCGCGCGCCGCGGAGAAGACGCTCTTCTCGATCCGCGGCTCGTCCTGCAGGCCGAGCTCGGGCGCCGAGTGACCGAGGCCCTTCGGGTACTGCTCGCTGACGATCGCCGGCACGCCGAGCAGGCGCGCGGCCGCGATCAGCTTCGCGCACGACGCGGCGACGCCGGCGAAGGAGGCATACGGGCGAAAGCCCTCCTGCACGTCGACGACGATCAGCGCCGCGCGGTCGCGCTCGAGCAGAGCCATCAGGCGCCGACCACCGAGAAGGCGCGCTCGCGGAATGCGATCGCGCCGCTTGCGAGCGTCAAGAGCACGCGCCCGCGCAGCGTGCGTCCGGCGAAGCAGCTGTTCTCCGAGCGGCTCTCCCAGCCGCGCTCGCCGGCGACGTACTCGGCGTCGAGATCGATCAGCGTCAGGTTCGCCGGCTCGCCTGGCGCGATCCTCGGCGTCGGCAGCTCGAACAGCGCCGCGCCGGCGCTCAGCCGCTCGACGAGCAGCGCGAGCTCGAGCACGCCCGGCAGGACGAGCCCCGTGTAGATCGCCGCGAACGCCGTCTCGAGCCCGGTCGTGCCCATCGGCGCCTGCTCGAAGGGGACCTCCTTCTCCTCGCGCGCGTGCGGTGCGTGGTCGGTCGCGACGCAGTCGATCGTGCCCGCGCGCAAGCCGTCGATCAGCGCCTGGCGGTCGTCCTCGGTCGCGAGCGGCGGGTTCATCTTCATCCGCGTGTCCATCCCGCGCACTTCCTCCTCGGTAAGCAGCAGGTGATGCGGCGAGACCTCCGTCGAGACGCGCCAGCCGCGCGCCTTCGCGTCGGCGACGGCTTCGACAGAGGCGCGGCAGCTGAGGTGCTGGAAGTGCACGCGCGCGTCCTCGTAGCCGGCGAGCGCCGCGTCGCGCGCGACCATCGTCGACTCGGAGATCGTCGGGATGCCGCCGATGCCGAGCGCCGCGCTGACGGAGCCCTCGTGCATCGCGCCGCCGAGCGACAGCGTCGGGTCCTCCTCGTGCAGCGCGATCACGCCGCCGCAGAGGCGCTGGTACTGAAGCGCCTTGCGCAGCATCCCGGCGCTGTGCACCGGGCGCCCGTCGTCGGTGAAGCCGACGGCGCCCTCCTGGCGCAGCTCGGCCATCTCGGTGAGCTGCTCGCCTTGCAGGCCGCGCGTGATCGCCGGCAGGAAGCCGATCGAGATCCGCGCCTGGCGAGCGGCCGTGTCGCGCAGCGAGCGCAGCAGCGGCGCGGAGTCGAGCACGGGGTCGGTGTTCGGCATCGCGAGCACTCCCGCGTAGCCGCCGGCGGCCGCAGCGCGAGTGCCCGTGTCGAGGTCCTCCTTGTGCTCCTGCCCAGGCGTGCGCATGTGCACGTGCGGGTCGAAGAAGGCCGGCATCAAGTGATGGCCGCGACCCTCGATCAGCTCTTCGCCGGACTCGTGCGCAAGCGCGCCGCTCGCGCCGAGCTCGGCGACCACGCCGCCGCGCACGCGCACGTCGTGGCGCGCGTCGATGCCCGCGCGCGGGTCGAGCGCGTGGACGTCGCGCAAGAGCAGATCGACCGGCTGCAGCGGTCCGTGGACGAGCGGCGCGGCTCCCATCACGCGGGCTGCGGCTCGTTGAGGGTCGGCTCGGGCGGCGGAGGCGCCGACTGCAGGCGCCCAGGCGTCGCTGGCGCCGATGCCGGCGACGAGGACGGCGGCGCACTCGCGCCGGAGAGCAGCTCGTAGAGGACGGCCATGCGCACGACGACGCCGGCCTCGACCTGCGCCGTAATCACGGCCTGCGGCGAGTCGACGACCTCGCCGGAGAGCTCGACGCCGCGGTTGACCGGCCCCGGGTGCATCAGCACCTGACGCGGTGAGAGGCGCTTGCCGTTGACCTGGTACCACGAGGCGTACTCGCGGATCGACGGCACCCACGTCTCGTTCATCCGCTCGTTCTGCATCCGCAGCGCGTAGACGACGTCGGCCGTGGGCAGCTCGTCGAGCGAGAAGCGCACGTCGCAGCCGAGCGCCTCGATCCCGCGCGGGATCAGCGTCGGCGGTCCGGCGACGGTCACCTTCGCGCCCATCCGCTGGAAGGCGACGATGTTCGAGCGCGCGACGCGCGAGTGCGTGACGTCGCCGACGATCCAGATCGAGCAGCCGTCGAGCTCGCCGAGCCGGCTTTTCAGCGTGTAGACGTCGAGCAGCGCCTGCGTCGGGTGCTCGCGCTTGCCGTCGCCCGCGTTGACGATCGCCGCGCTGCACCATCTCGAGACCAGCTCCGAGGCGCCGGCCCACGGCGTGCGCAACACGATCGCGTCGGGCTTGTGCGCGCTGAGCGTCAGCACAGTGTCCTTCAGCGACTCGCCCTTCTCGACGCTCGATCCGCTCGCGGCGAAGTTGACGACGTCTGCCGAGAGGCGCTTGGCGGCGAGCTCGAAGGAGCTGCGCGTGCGCGTCGAGGCCTCGTAGAACAGGTTCAGCACCATCCGCCCGCGCAGCGCCGGGACCTTCTTGATCTCGCGGTCGGAGACCTCGGAGAAGCGCATCGCCTGCTCGACGATTCGCTCGATCCCGGGCCGGTCGAGGTCGTCGATCGAAAGAAGGTGGTTCATGCCTGTCTCCTCATGCGACCTCGAGTGCAGCCGGGGCGATCGCGACCTCGTCGAGCCCGTCGAGCTCGCGCACGCGCACATGGACGTGCTCGTCGCGTGAGGTCGGCAGGTTCTTTCCGACGTAGTCCGGGCGGATCGGCAGCTCGCGGTGGCCACGGTCGGCGAGCACCGCGAGCTGCACGCGCTCGGGGCGTCCGTAGTCGAACAGCGCCTCGATCGCCGCGCGTACGGTGCGGCCCGTGAACAGCACGTCGTCGACGATCACGACGGTGCGCCCGGTGACGTCGAAGTCGATGTGCGAAGCATGCACCACAGGCGCCTCCGGACGGCTCGCGACGTCGTCGCGGTAGAAGCCGATATCCAAGTCGCCAAGCGGGATCGTGGCATCGTGCAGCGATTCGAGCTGCTCCCGGAGGCGCTGCGCGAGGAAGGCGCCGCGACGATGGATCCCGACGACTGCGAGGTCCCGCTCCTGCGGGTTGCGCTCGGCGATCTCGTGAGCGATGCGCGTCAGCGCTCGCTGGATGTCCCCCTCGCGGAGGACGACCTTCTCACTGCTCGAGTCCATTTTTCCTTCCTGGCCTCACAGGACCGGGTTAAAGGAGCTTCAGGAATGTAGCAAGCGGTTGCGACGCCGACGCTCAGGCGCATGGCCGTCCATCTACCGCCTTCGCTACTGCGTCGCGACGGCCTGCGAGTCGTCCGCCTCCTCGGGCTGATCGGCCGCCTCTGACGCATCCGGGCGCAGGCCCGAGGCGCGCTCGCGCGCCTGGCGATCAGACCAGCGCTCGAGCGTCGCTGTGCCGCGCTCGGGGAACGGCACGTCGATCGTGTCGAAGTCGCGCGGCGCCTCGGTCGCCGGGAAGACGTCGCGCGCCTCGTCGCGCAGTCGAGCACCGGCGTAGCGCGTCGAGATGTGCGTGATCGCGAGCACCCTGACCTCGGCGTCGCGCGCGAGCGTTGCAGCCTGCAGCGCCGTGCTGTGGGCGGTCTGCCGCGCGCGCTCTGCCTCCTCCTCGGTGAACGTCGCCTCGTGCACGAGCAGGTCGGCTTGGTGCGCGGCGATCGCAAGCGACTCGCACGGCTCCGTGTCGCCCGAGAGGACGATCTTGCGGCCCTCGCGTTCGGGGCCCATGACCTGCTCCGGCGTGACGCCGTCGACCGTCTCGCCGCGCTGCAGGCGACCGAAGTCGGGCCCAGGCTTTACGCCGAGCCGCTCGGCGAGCCTCGCGTCGAGGTGGCCCGGCCGCGGCGGCTCGACGATCGCGTAGCCGAACGAGATCGGCGCGCGGTGGCTGACCGGCACGGCCGCGACGACGTAGCCGTCGCGCTGGACCGTCTCGGCCGGCTCGAGCTCGACGATGTTCAGCTCATACGGCAGGCGCCCGTAGATCGCGCGCATCACGCGGTCGAGATCGTTAAGGCCTCGGGGGCCGTAGACCGTCAGCGGCTGCTCCCGATCGCGCAGCGCGAACGACTTGAGCATCCCCGGCAGGCCGAGCCAGTGGTCGGCGTGGAAGTGCGTGATGAACACGCATTCCATGTCGACGAGCCCGATCGAACGCGTCAGCTGGCGCTGCGTGCCTTCGCCGCAGTCGAACAAGATGCGATCGCCGCCGAAGCGCATCAGGATCGCCGGGAGGCCGCGGCGGGCGCTCGGGACCGAGCCGCCCGTGCCGGCGAAGAACAGCGAGAGGTCCATTGGGGGCAACGGTAGCGGTGGGCGCCCGTTCGGCGCAGGCGGGCCCGCGCGGTTGCGGCGTCTTTCGGCCGGGGAGCGCCTGGCATGGGCGGCGGTAAGCTCTCGGTTGCCGGGGCGCGCCGATGCGTCTCGTGCGCCCGTAGCTCAGTGGATAGAGCGCCCGCCTCCGGAGCGGGAGGTCGCAAGTTCGAATCTTGCCGGGCGCGTGGAGTTCCTTGGCTTGCTAGAGCCGATTAGCGCGGGTCCTCTAATCCCTCCGTCTCGGTTGCTGAGTGAGCCCGGTCGCTCGACTGCCCAGGAGTGCCCAATCGAGCGGGATCAACGCGTCGCAGGCTGACCTTCGAGCCTGGATACTTGCGCTGGACGATCGCAAGAAGCGCTTGTCCGGCGCGCTCGCGCAGCTCTGGAGTCACTTCCAAAGGCATCGCTCACGCCTCCTGAAGAACTGCGTGATCGGTAAGTCCGCGATCGCGCTCATTGTCCGGGCCCTCGACAATCGCACGGAGAGCCGCCTTCTCATCCTCACCGCGGCGCATCGCCTGCCGGTAGATCCTCAGCGCAAGCGCCGGATCCGTGTGCCCCATTTCGTCCATGACCGTGCCTGGGTCCTCGCCGAGCGCGTAGAGGATGCTGGCGAACGTACGGCGCAGCGAGTGCGGCGTGAGCTTCGCCGGGAGCGGTGGCAGTCCTTCAGCTTCGAGTCGATCGTCGGCCAGTCCGATCGCGGCCTTACCCACCTGGCGCTTGCCGTCGACGACTGATGCCGGGCGTCCCATCACGCGGGTACGGAAGTTGTCCGCGCTCGGCTTACTCCCCGTGGCCGAGGCGAAGACGTAGGCCTCCTGTCGCGCCTCGGCGTTGCGACTGCGGTGCGTGAGGATCGCGTCGCGCAACGCTCCGCGCATCTTGATCCGACGTCTGCCCGCGTCGGTCTTTGCCTCGCCGACGTAGAGCCAGCCCGCGGCGAGGTCGACGTCGCGCCAGTGCAGCGCGCAGAGCTCATCAATTCGCAAGCCAGCGAAGATCAACGTGGCGAGCATCGCGTGCCGGGCGATGTGCCGGCGCCCAGCGCTAGCCTTCTCGTCGAGCGCCTGCGCCGCGTCAAGGAGTGCGGCAATCTGCGCAGCACTCTCCAGGTAGGAGCGCTGCGGCTTGTGCGTCTTGACCCGCCTGCGCCGGCCTGAGGCGTTGTTGCGGTCGAGCAACTCGTGCTCGACCGCTGTCTCGAGAATCGCCGAGAGCGTCGTCAGCGTCTTGTTGATCGATGCGCCGGAGAGCCGCTTGCGCTGTCCTTTGCCCTGCGCACTCATCGCCTGCTCGGCCAGCTCGGAAAGCTTCTGCGCCTTGTAGCGATCAACCTCGGCGACGGTGATCTGCGTGAGCATGTGCGAGCGAAAGAAGGGCAACAGATGAACCTCCAGCCGCCATCGGTAGTCAGCGCACGTGTTCGGCCGCCATTCCCGCTCGTGTTCGCCCCACCACTGTTCGGCAAAGTCGTGGAACGAGATCTCGCCTGCCTCCCGGATGGGCTCTGGTGCCGGTTCCTCCGGTCGCCAGATCCCACGCTCGACGTCAGCGAGAATGCCGCGTAGCTGGCGTTCGGCCTCGGCCTCGCTGACGGCGCCGAGCGCGATGAAGTGCCGCTTGCCGTAAGCGCGAAACCGTAGAGAGCGGTACGTGCGCTTGTCCTTCCCGACATGTCCCCTCACGCTGCCTGTCGCTCGACGAGCCATTACGCGACCCCATTCACGAGCGGTGCATCTGCGAACAGGCCCAGTTGACTCTGCCCAGTGCGAAGCCGCCTGCGCACGACGCGTATCCATTTGAGCCTCGCTTCACTCACGAACCTCCGCTCCAAAGCGGCGAACTCCGCGGCTTCGCCGCCGCCCGGCCCAGCGTCCCCATGTTCGGCGGTTAGGCGCTGCTCGACGATGCCGATCGCTGCGATCAGGCTCGTCGCGGGTGTGCCGAGCAGACCGAGCACTGTCTCGTGTCGAGCATCTAGAGCAGCGGCTATTCGCGTCGCGTTCAACTGCACACCAGCCGGAGTCGCCCGGAGATACTTTCGACGACTATCGGCCGGCTCGCCACCGGACGACGTGCGCTCGATCAGCTCTCGCGCGAGAAGGCGCCCTACGGCGCGGTAGACCACTGCTGTCGACCACTGCTCCTCCAGCCGACGTGCGATCTGGTAGCCGTAGCTGACTTGCTCAACGACAACGCTCAGCACCGCGTCCTGCACACTGATTCTGTGATACGCCATCTTCGGATCTCCTCTGAGTCGGAGGTCCGAGGGATGAGCCTCTGCAGCGTCTTGTGCTCTGGCCGTGCGTGGCGTTACGCTGCGGTGCGTCCGGGAGGGCAAATCTCTCGGGCCTGCCCCCGGCCGCGTCAACGGTGCGGGGGCGCTTTTGTATGTGAACCGAGCATAGCGGGACAAGAGGTCGCAAGTCAACTCTCCCGCCACTGACAACCAGGGAAGACCGGCGGCGCGCGCTCGCTCTAGGGCGATTCCGTTTCGCCTAGGCGCGTCTGCACACTCTGAATCCGTTCCCGGTACTGATCGAGTTCGCTGCCGCAGAAGGTCGCTCCGAAGCCATTGCGAGCGCATTCCTTGTAGTTGAGACCGACGTTGTAGAGAACGTGGTCGAACGTACCCGACAGGTAGCCACCTACGAAGACGATCAAGACGATCACAGTTAGGAGTGCAGGCCATTTGCGCCCGGTCTGAGGCGTCGCCTTGTCGGCGGCGACACCCGCAGCAGGTGCGTCCTCCGCCACCGGTCGGCCGCAGCCCGGGCAGTAATTGTCCTCGCCGTGGATCGCGGCCCCGCACGCCTTGCAGAACTTGGCCCCCGAGCCAGATGCCTCCATTGAGCGGAATCGTACTGAGTTGCGACATTCAGCTCAAGGTGGCGAGTCGCTCGCGCTGGCGATCAGTCAGAACCTCCCGCAGGACTTCCCCGACCTCCCGCGCGATTTCAGGGCTTCGAGTTTCCTCGGCGTGCCGTTCGGCCTTTCGCAGCGCCACGCGGAGCTCGACCGAGCGGGGATGTCCACTTTGTGACGTCACCGAGGCGTTACTGACGCCCAAACCGTGCCGACGCTTCCAATCCCTCGTTCGGCAGGCCGCAGTGGCGTAGCGCGCCTCCTTGCGCCTGCCATCGAGCGACGCTCCGCAGCCGCACCTACAACGCCTCATCGGCCAGCCTCGAACACCCGGCTGTGTCGGTGTCCTTTTGGACGTTCTCCTTGCTTGTCTCGCCCTGCTTTGGCTCGCGGCCGAGAGCGGTCCGCAGCGCGTCGGCGTGCATGCAACCTGGCGATCCCACTCTTCCCGGGCTGACGCCAGAGAGGGCTACTCGTGAACCTATACCCATTTGACCGCTACCTCCTTTATTCGATTGTGATTCCGTAGTCAACATCCTCGAAACCGAGGCGGACGGTGCGATCGAGCGCACCAATTGGTTTCGAGGTTTCCAGCAGACATTCCCGGCCCGACATCAGCAGGCAATGGTCGTTTGCGAACTCCTCGCGCACGGGGCCACGCACTACGCCGATCCAGCGACCCATCGTCGGAAGGTGCCCTGAATGGACGACGAGTTGGACCCCTTGTGAAGCGAGCCAGCGAGCCATCAGCTCGTCTACTCCCCGGTTGATCTCCTCCGCCTCCTTGCCGGCGTCGAGCTGCCGGTTGACCTGAAGGTCCGGAACCTGGTGCATCGGGATCTGCAGACACGATGCGATCGCCGCCTGAAGGCAGTCGTCGGCGCGGCGTTGAACATAGCCGAGCGACCCATCGCGTAGTCGCATCGCGTAGTAACCCGCTCGCGAGCCCTTGTCTGTGCTCCCACCTATCGGCACGGGCAGCAGGTGCATCTCCCGGTGATAGCGACGGCGCAGAGTCGCGAGGGTCTGCTGAACGTCTGCATTGAACTGTCGCAGCCGCTCGTGTTCGCTACCGGCGCCGTTCTCGAGGTTGTCCATAAGGCGATGTAGCGGAGACAGGTCTACCTGCCCGCGAGGGCGGGTCGTGGTGCCCTTCGCCGCGGCGCGTCGTGCCTTCCGGTTCATGCTCACGGTGCTTCTCACCTCTTTCGGTCGTCGAGGCACATGACACAGCGACGGCCTACGGGGAGGGCACGGGACGACGCGCCGCCACCCTCCCCGCGGCGACGTGCCGCCCTTGCCGGTGTCCGGTCCAGCAAGCTCATGTTCGCGCGGCCGCATCGGCGTCGCGAGCGTCGAGCGCCTCGCGCACAGCGCGCTTCAGGCGCTCGTGCTCGACGTCGTCGCGGAGGCGCACCTGCATGGCCTCGACGCCGTTGCTGGGCACTTCCCTCCACTCGATGTACTCCTCGGGCGTCATGTTCGACGCCTTCGCCGCCGCAAGCTCCTCGGCTGTTAGGTCGTGGTTCTCGTCGGTCATCGGGTCGTCTCCTTCGTTGTGGTGGTCTCGCCGTCCAGCGCGGCCTGGAGCTTGTGCAGCTCCGTCTGCGCCTGCTCGTCTGCAGCGAGCGCACCCGCTGCGGGGGCGGTGGCATCCGCGGGGTAGCCGGCG
The DNA here is from genome assembly GCA_035552575.1 of Solirubrobacteraceae bacterium. Lineage (GTDB taxonomy): Bacteria > Actinomycetota > Thermoleophilia > Solirubrobacterales > Solirubrobacteraceae > Palsa-744. The sequence continues at coordinate 12,785 of DASZLB010000020.1, forward strand.
GCGAATTGGCGCATTGCATCGCCGACAGCGCGAGCGTGCTCGCGCGCCTGCTGGACCCCGGCCTTGATCGCCCGCAGGTGAACTCGTGCCGCGGCTTGTCGCTCTGTGTACTGCGCCGTGGTCAATGGCGAGAAGACGCGATCGGCCCCAGCGACCAGCGTGTGCAGCGTCGTCGCCGTCTCCCGTGCACTTGCGGCGCGCGTGAGGTCGATGAGCCGCAGCGCATCTGCGACCTTCGGGACTCCCGTAGGGTCACACAGACGCGCGGCAAATCGCTCCGCCTCCGCCTGGAGTTCCGGTCCGATGCGCTCAAGCAGTTCGCCGAGCACGCGCTCCGCGACGTCCAGCCGGGAGGCGTGGTCGTGCGAGTGGTCACTGAGCAGAGACTGAGCGACATTCTCCGCTCGTTCGATCCGCATCAGTGCATCCGACGTGACCTTGAACGCGTCCTGCGCCTCCTCCTTGAGCGCATCGAACTCCGCGGCCGCTCGCGACCTCGCGTGATTCTGCTGCGCAACCTCGGATGCGCGTCTACGCTCCCTCTGTGCAAACTCCG
>DASZLB010000021.1:0-7145 GCA_035552575.1 Solirubrobacteraceae bacterium
GTCGACGGCCTCGACCTGGAGGTTCCGACCGGCGTCTGCTTCGGCCTGCTCGGCCCGAACGGGGCCGGCAAGTCGACGACGATGCGGATGCTGACGGCACAGGCGCTCGCCGATTCGGGCGAGATCGAGGTACTCGGATACTGGCTGCCGCGCGAGTCCAAGCAGGCGCGCATGGAGATGGGCGTCGTGCCGCAGCTCGACAACCTCGACGTCGAGCTGACGTGCCGGCAGATCCTCACGGTCTTCGCGCGCCTCTATCGCGTGCCGAGCGCCGCTCGTGCAGATGCGGTTCAGCGCGCGCTCGAGCTCGCCAACCTCGTCCCGCGCGCCGAGACGATCGTGCGCGAGCTCTCCGGCGGCATGCGCCGGCGGCTGCTCGTCGCGCGCGGGCTGATCCACCGCCCGCGCCTGGTGCTGCTCGACGAGCCGACGGTCGGGCTCGACCCGCAGGTGCGCCAGGAGCTGTGGTCGCTGATCGACGGCCTGCGCATGCAGGGCGTCACGGTGCTGATGTCGACGCACTACATCGAGGAGGCCGAGCGGCTCGCCGATGTCGTCGCGGTGATGTCGCACGGCAAGATCGTCGCGCAGGGCACGCCGGCGGAGCTGGTGCGCGAGCACGCAGGCGAGCACGTGATCGAGGTGTACGGGCCGCCCGAGCAGCTCGCCGAGCTCGGCGAGCTCGCGGCGAGCAAGAGCTGGCAGAGCCGGCGCAGCGGACCGGCGCTCGCGATCATGCACGCCGAGCGGCTCGACGGCGAGGCGCCCGATGGCGTGCGCCGCCCGGCGAACCTCGAGGATGCGTTCGTCGTGCTGACGGGCGAGGAGATCGAATGATCGAGACGACGATCGGAGGATGGCTCGGATGAGCGCGCACGTGGAAGCTGACGCCGCCCGCCCGGCTGCGCGGCGCATCGGGCGCCTCGAACCGACGGCGCTCGCGGCGGTGATGAGCCGCGACATCGTGATCTTCGGCCGCTATTGGAAGGCGACGACGTTCTCCTCGGTCGTCCAGCCGACGATCTACCTGCTGGCGTTCGGGCTCGGCTTCGGCACGCTCGTGAAAACGATCGGGCACGTCAAGACGATCGAGTACGTCGCGACGGGAACCGTCGCCACGGCGGTGCTGTTCTCCTCGGCCTTCCCGGGCATGTTCAACACGTTCATCCGCTGGCAGTTCCAGCGCACGTACGACGCGATGCTCGCGACGCCGCTCGACGTCGAGGAGCTGATCACGGCCGAGATCCTGTGGATCTCGCTGCGTGCCGGCGTCTACGGGCTGGCGCCGCTGCTCGTCGGGTTCGCTTTCGGGCTGCAGCCCGAATGGGGGATGCTGCTCGTGCCCGCGATCGGCTTCCTGACGGGCTTCGGCTTCGCCGCGTTCGGCGTGCTCGTCGCGGCGATCGCGAAGACGATCGACAACTTCAACTACATCACGAGCGCCGTGCTGACGCCGATGTTCCTCGTCGCCGGCACGTTCTTCCCGGTCTCGGCGCTGCCTGCCGGCGTGCGTCAGGTCGCGCAGATCAACCCGCTCTACCATTGCGTTCAGCTCGTACGCGACGCGTCGCTCGGCGCGCTGCACGCCGGCGATCTTGGGCACGCGGCCGTGATCTTGGCGTTCGCGCTGCTGATGTGGCGCCTCGCGATCTGGCGGCTCGGCACGCGGCTGATCGACTGAGCCGTCGCCAAGGCTGCGGCGTTGAGTACTAAGCCCGTCACGTACTCTGCAGACAGATCACAGAGCTCCGAGCGGGTCTAGCATGAGGGTCGAACGGCCAATGATCGCGCGTGGGGCTTGAGCAGGCAGGACTCTCGGCCGATGCGTGCAATATCAGGGATTGGATCGAAACTTTTGGGGATTCGATGAGTCTTAAGGGCATTGGTGCCCGGACTTACTAGGGAGGTCGGTATGAGGTCGTCTGTCCGCCGTTCGTTCTTCGCGTTGCTGGTTGGCGCTCTGATCGCCGTGCTCGCGCCCGCAGCGGCGCAGGCTGCTATCGGCATCGAAAAGCTCGTCGCCGTCAACTGCGGCGTGGGTCACGAAGGTTGCGGTCAAGAAGCGACCGGCAAAACGGACGTGCTCGGCACGCCCGTGTTCGTTCCGAAGGAACCGAGCAAAGCCGAATCCGAAGCCGAAGGCTTCACGCAGGCCGGCGGCCACGTGCCGTTCGGCATCACCGACTTCAAGGTCACGACCGAAGGTGAAATCCCCGCCCAGAAACCGACTGGCGTGACGACGCACATCAGGACCGACGTAGCTGCGGGGCTGGCGACCAGCCCGTCTGCGGTGCCGATGTGCACCGACGAACAGTTCGGCGCTGCGGAAGCGGTTCCGGGCACGGGCTTCTACAACGCCCCGACGTGCTCCGGCGAATCGCTGATCGGCGAACAGAACGCAACCGTCTTCGCCGAAGGCGTCGGCGACCTTGCGCTCGCAGGCTCTGTCTACAACCTCGAACAAGCCAACGGGCTCGCGGCCGAGTACGGCGTCGCGCTGAAACTCCCGATCCCGATCACCAAAGGCATCCTCGAAAAAGCGTTCGCCGAAAAAGGCCATCCGCTCGGCGAACCGACCGAAAAAGCGCTCGAGGAAAAACAGTATTACGCCCACACGCTGATCGAAGGCAGCGTCGAATGGGGCAAACAGGCGCGCGGCACGAACGCCGGCGACTACCACGACTACTTCGAAATCGACGTCTCGCCGGCGCTGCCGTTGATCCGCTCGCGGCTCGTCTTCTTCGGCCGCAGCGGCAACGGCTCGTTCATCACGAACGCGACGAGCTGCCCCGGGGACAACACCACGAGGATCGCGCTGACGGGTGAGGAAAAAACGACCGTCGACCGCTCGTTCACGACGCCTGTCGGTCTGAGCGGCTGTGGCCTCGTGCCGTTCGACCCGACGTTCGGACTCTCGGCGGGCACGAACGAAAGCGGCTTCGACCAACCGGACGGCATCAGCACGTCGGTCGGCCTCACGCGTCACCCCGGCGCGACGGAAATCGACTCTTCCCAGCTGAAGGTCGCCGCGGTGAAGCTGCCCGAAGGGATGACGCTGAACCCGTCGGCTGCCGCCGGCCTGACAGCGTGCACGCCCGCGCAGGCGCGGATCCACAGCGAAGCCCCTGGCACCGACTGCGCGGCCACGTCGGCGATCGGCACGGTCAGCCTCGACGTTCCGACGCTGCCGAACGGCTCGCTGACGGGCACGCTCTACCTGGGCGGACCCGAAACGGGACCGATCACGAACCCGCCTTACATCGTGTATGTCGACGCCGAGTCGCCGCGCTACGGCGTGTCGGTGCGTCTGAAAGGCGAAACGTTCCCGAACGCCGCGACGGGTCAGCTGACGACGGTCTTCTCGGAAAATCCCGAACAGCCGTTCACGAACATCGTGCTGAGCTTCAAGGGCGGCGCGCTCGCGCCGATCGCGAACCCGCTCAGCTGTGCCGCGGGCAGGGCAGAAGGCAGCTTCCTGCCGTACACCGAAATCGGCTCGAAAACGATCGCGACGCCCTTCTCGTCAACGGGTTGCCCGAGCACGATCCCGTTCTCGCTCAGCCAGACGACGTCGAACCAGACGGCGAACGCCGGCGGCAACACGAGCTATACGTTCAGCCTGACGCGTCCGGCCGGCAACCAGTACCTCGGTGCGGTCAAGACGACGCTCCCGGCGGGTCTCGTCGGCCAGATCCCGAAGGCGACCCAGTGCACCGAAGCGCAGGCGAGTGCCGAACCGAGCCAGTGTCCGGACTCGAGCCAGATCGGGGTGGCCTCGGCTATCGCGGGTGCCGGTCCGACGCCGTTTGCGTTCGGTGGCGGCAAGGTCTACCTGACCGGGCCTTACCAGGGCGCGCCGTTCGGCCTGCTCGTAACCGTGCCTGCCGTGGCGGGTCCGTTCAACCTCGGCGAGGTGAAAACGCGAGCCAGGATCAACATCGACCCATTCACGGCCCGCGTGACCACGACGGCGAACATCCCCACGATCCAGAGGGGCATCCCGACCCGTTTGCGCGGTGTGACGATCTCGATCAACAAGCAGGGCTTCCTGCTGAACCCGACCAACTGCAGCGCGCTTTCAACCGACTCGACCGTCACCTCGACGGACGGGGCGAGCCAGAACCTGGCGAGTCCGTTCCAAGTCGGCAACTGCAACCTGCTCAAATTCAAGCCGGCCTTCAAGGCGACGACCAGCTCGAAGACCTCGAAAGCGAATGGCGCGAGCCTTGAAACGACGCTCAACGAGGTCCCGGGCCAGGCCAACGTCAAGTCGGTCAAGGTGCAGCTGCCGAAGGCACTCCCGTCGCGTCTGACGACGCTGCAGAAAGCCTGCCCGGCGGCCACGTTCGAAGCGGACCCGTTCAAATGCCCGAGCGGATCGTTCGTCGGTGGAGCGAGGGCGAACACGCCGACGCTGCCAGGCAAACTGAGCGGCCCGGCAATTCTCGTCTCGCACGCCAACGAGGCCTTCCCGGACCTCGACCTGGTGATGGAGGCCAACGGCGTCCGCGCGATCCTCATCGGAAACACGGACATCAAAAACGGCATCACGACGACGACGTTCGCCTCGACCCCGGACGTGCCGGTGTCGAGCATCACGGTGAACCTGCCGCTCGGCGCGCACAGCGCGCTTGCCGCGAACGGCAACCTGTGCGCGAACCCGCTCGTCATGCCGACGACGATGACCGGGCAGAACGGCGTCGTCGTCAAACAGAACACGACGATCAAAGTCAACACCTGCGGCGTGCGCGTCGTCGGCCACAAGGTCGTCGGCAACACGGCGTACATCACCGTGCGGACCTTTGCCGCCGGGCGCATCAGCGGCAAAGGCGCTTCGGTGGCGACGCGCTTCCGCAAGCTCGCCAAAGCGCAGAAAAAGGTCACGATCAAGGTGCCGCTCTCGCGCGCCGGCAGCCGCAGGCGCGGGCCGTTCAAGGTCAAGCTCCGCGTCGGCTTCGTGCCGAAGGCGAAGGGCGCGCGCAGCTCGGCCGCGTTCGTCACGGTGACGTTCCGCTGAGCCGGCGTTAGAGCGCAAGTCTGTCCAGGGGCGGCCAACTGGCCGCCCCTGGCGTTTGAAGAGCGAAATACTGGACCTTCGTCTGTTGTCGGGGGCCGCGCGATGCCCTAGATTGCGGCGATGAGCGTCGTAAAAGGTACGGATACCCCAGCATCGCTCGCGGCCGCCGCGGTGCTCGCCGGCGTTCGCCGCCTCACCTCGCTCGCCGACGGCGCGCGCGATGCCGACGCGGTCTTCCGCGCGCTCGCGCGCGAGCTGCTGCTCTCGCCGGGTGCCGAGGAGGTCCACGTGCACTACCTCAGCGAGGACGCGCACGAGTTCGTCTCCGTCTACATGTTCGAGGGCGACGGGCGGCTCAGCTATCTGCTGCCGCGCAGCGAGCGCCCGCCGGGTGTCAGCTGGGTGGCGCGCAGCGCGCGCAGCGTGCTGATCGCCGATACCGAGGAGCTGCTCGAGAGCGTGCCGCGGCTCGTCGAGACCGGCAGTACCAGCTCGGCGCTGTTGACGGCGCTCAGCGAGCGCGGCGAGGTCACGGCCGTCGTGATGCTCGTGCGCCGGCACTCTCCACCTTTCGACGAGGGCTCGGTCGAGCTCGCACGGACGCTCGTCGATCAGGCGGCCACCGCGCTTGCGCTCGTGCAGGCGCGCGCCGAGGCGGGCACGGACGCCGTCGCCGGCTGCATGAACCACCGCGCGATGCGCCGGCGCTTGGCCGAGGAGATCGTCCGCGCGACACGCACCGGGAGCCCGCTCTCGTGCATCCTGATCGACCTCGACGACTTCAAGCGCGTCAACGACGACTACGGCCACCAGGCCGGCGACACCGTGTTGCGCGAGGTCGTCCAAGCGCTCGTCGGCGAGTTTCGCGCATTCGACCGCGTCGCGCGCTACGGCGGCGACGAGTTCGTCGTGATCCTGCCGAACGCCGATCTGCGCAGCGCCGCGGCTGCGGCGGCGCGAGCGCTCGACCGGATGCGCGCGGTGCCCTCGCTAGGCACCGACGCCGGAATCTCGGCGTCGATCGGCGTCGCGCAGTGGCACGCGCCGATGGGCGTCGCGGAGTTGCTCGAAGCCTGCGATCAAGCCCTGTTGCGCTCCAAGCGCGAGGGCAAGGGGCGCGTGACGCGCGCCCCCGAGCAGCTCGCCTGAGCCCCATCGCCTGGGCCGCACGGGCCGCCGTATCCGCACTGCGCCGGGACCTCTCGCGCTCCTCGCGACACATACGCCCGCGGCTGGTCGCCGGCCGTCGCGTAGCCCGAGCGTCGACGGCGACTCTGCGAGACTGCTGGCATGTCGCACGGTCCAGCCAGCACGCCCGGGAGATGTGAATGACGCAGAACAGCTTTGGCGCGAAGAGCAAGCTCGAGGTCGGCGAGCAGAGCTATGAGATCTTCCGTCTCGACGCCCTGCAGCAGCGCTATGACGTCGCGCGGCTGCCCTTCTCGCTGAAGGTGCTGCTCGAGAACCTGCTGCGCACGGAGGGCAACGGCTCGGTTCAGGCGGCAGACGTCGAGGCGCTCGCGAGCTGGGATGCGAAGGCGCAGCCGAGCAAGGAGATCGCGTTCACGCCGGCGCGCGTGCTGATGCAGGACTTCACCGGCGTGCCGGCCGTCGTCGACCTCGCGGCGATGCGCGACGCGATCGCGCAGATGGGCGGCGACGCGGCGCAGATCAACCCGCTCGCGCCGGCCGAGCTCGTGATCGACCACTCTGTGCAGGTCGACGCGTTCGGCACGCGCGACTCGTTCCGCTTCAACGCCGAGCGCGAGTTCGAGCGCAACGAGGAGCGCTACTCGTTCCTGCGCTGGGGGCAGGGCGCGTTCGACGACTTCTCCGTCGTGCCGCCGGACACGGGCATCGTCCACCAGGTCAACCTCGAGTACCTCGCGCGCGTCGTCTTTCCGAACGAGAAGACCGGCCAGGCCTACCCGGACACGCTCGTCGGCACCGACTCGCACACGACGATGGTCAACGGCCTCGGCGTGCTCGGCTGGGGCGTCGGCGGGATCGAGGCCGAGGCGGCGATGCTCGGCCAGCCGATGTCGATGCTGATCCCGCAGGTGCTCGGCTTCCGCCTGCACGGCGAGCTGCCCGAGGGCGCGACGGCGACCGATCTCGTGCTGACCGT
>DASZLB010000022.1:0-7656 GCA_035552575.1 Solirubrobacteraceae bacterium
CCGTGCACGACGATCGGGTTCAGCCCGACGTACTTGAGCAGCACGACGTCGCGCGCGAACTCCTCGCGCAACGCGACGTCCTCCATCGCGGCGCCGCCGTACTTGATCACGACCGTCTTGCCGTGGAACTCCCGGATGTACGGGAGCGCCTCGAGCAGCGTGCCTACGTCGCGCATCGCGATGCTCCCTTCACGTTGTGTACTCGGCGTTTATGCGGATGTACTCGTGGCCGAGGTCGGAGAAGAACACCTCGGTCTCGGCCCCGTCCCCTGGCAGGCCGATCTCGTACTCGAGCTCGATCGCCTGCACGGCGCGCGCGAGCGCGCCCTCGTCGTAGGAGATCGCGGCGCCGCCCACGCACACCTCGATGCCCTCGATCGCCAGGTCGACGGCGAGCGGCGCGGTGCCGGGCAGCGCGCCGCCGACGGCCTGCACGATCCGCCCCCAGTTCGGGTCGGCGCCGTGCAGCGCCGTTTTGACGAGCGGCGAGTTGGCGACGGCGCGCGCGGCGGCCTCGGCGCTCGGCTGATGGCCGCCGCGGACGATCACGCGGCCGATCCGCTCGGCGCCCTCGCCGTCGGCGATCATCATGATCGCGAGCTGGCGCAACAGCGCGTCGAGCGCCTCGCCGAGCAGCAGCTCGTCCTCGCTCTCCGGCTCGACGCGCACGCCGCTCGCGCCGGAGCAGATCAGGATCGCGGTGTCGTTCGTCGAGAGCTGCCCGTCGACGGAGGCGCGATCGAACGAGCGCTTGACGCAGACGCCGAGCAGCAGCTCGGCGGTGTGCGGCTCCAGGGCGGCGTCGGTCTCGACGAAGCAGAGCATCGTCGCGAAGTTCGGCGAGATCATCCCGGCGCCCTTGCACTGCGCGCTGAGGCGCACGGTGCCCGATGGCAGCTCGACGGCGAGGTTCGCGCGCTTCTCCGATGCGTCGGTCGTCTGGATCGCCTGCTGGAAGAGCACGTCGCCGCCCTGCTCGAGGCCGGGTCGCGCGGCGAGGATGCCCTGCAGCATCTTCTCGACGGGCAACAGATGGCTGATGCCGCCGGTAGAGGCGAGCGCGATCTCGGCCGGGTCGCAGCCGAGCGCCATCGCGGCGGCGCCTTGCGTCTTCGCGGCGTCGTCGAGCCCGCGACCGCCAGTCGCCGCGTTGGCGCAGCCGGAGTTGGCGAGCACGGCGCGCAGCTCGTTCAGCTTGCAGCGCTCCTGGCTGACGAGCACGGGCGCCGCCGGGACGCCCGTCGCGGTGAAGCGCGCCGCGCTGACGGGCCGCTCGACGTCGCAGACGAGCAGCCCGAGATCGTGGTTGCCGCTCGGCTTGATCCCGCAGGCGACGCCGGACGCGCGAAAGCCGCCGGGCAGCCCGGCGCCGGGGCCGAGGTCGCGCACGTGCTCGGGCGCAGGCGCCCAGCGCGAGTGGAAGAACGGCTGCGGCGGGCCGCTTGCGACGCCGCCGAAGACGTTCGTGCCGGGCGCCTTCTTGCCCTCGGTGCTCATGTCAGCCCGTCGGCCTCGCCGAAGCCGAACATCACGTTGAGGTTCTGCACGGCCTGCGAGGACGTGCCCTTCCACAGGTTGTCGATCGCCGAGAGCGCGATCACCTTGCCGCTGTGCGGATCGGCCTTCGCGAAGACACGGCAGAAGTTCGTTTCTTGGACGTCACGCGTTCCCGGAGGCGCCCCGACGACCTCGACGAACGGCTCGTCCTCGTACGCGGCGAGGTAGAGCTCGGCGAGCTCTGCGTCCTCGACGCGGCGCGTCGTCGTCACGTAGCAGTCGGCGAGCTCGCCTTGGTCGAGCGGCACGAGGTGCGCCTGGAACAGCACCGCGACCTCGTCGACGGCCCCGCCGGCGGCGCGCAACGGCGCGAGCTGCTCCTCGATCTCGGGCGTATGGCGGTGTTCGGCGACCTTGTACGGAAGGATGTTCTCGCCGGCCATCGAGACGTGCGTCGTCTCGTCGAACGCGCGTCCTGCGCCGGAGACTCCCTGCTTCGCGTCGATCACGACGTCGGCGATCAGCCCGGCGCGCGCGAGCGGCGCGAGCGCGAGCAGCGACGCGGTCGGGTAGCAGCCGGGGTTCGCGACGATCCCGGCAGCGGCGATCCGTTCGCGGTGCAGCTCGGTCAGCCCGTAGACGGCTTCGGCGAGCAGCTCGGGACGCGGGTGCTCGCCGTACCACTGCTCGTACGTCGCAAGCCGCGCGAGGCGGAAATCGGCGCTTAGGTCGACGACGCGGACGTCGCGCTCGCGCAGCTCGGCGACGGTCGGCGCGGCGGCGGCATGCGGGTAGGCGACGACGGCCGCGTCGAGCGGGCCGTGCGCGTCGAGGTCGAGCGGCTCGATCGCGAGCGGCACGCGGTAGCGCGGGTAGAGGTCGTCGAGGCGGCGCCCGACCTCGGAGCGGCCCGTCACGGCGACGAGCTCAAAGCGCGGATGGCGCCAGAGCAGGTGAGCGGCGAGCGCGCCGGCAAAGCCGGTCGCGCCGGCGACGATCACGCGCGGCGAGCCGGGCGCGCACTGCTGCAGCGGCGGCTCGCCGGCGGCGGAGCGGATCGGCGGGAGCTCAGCCACGCAGCTCGCCTCCGAGCTCGGCGAGCGCGGCGACGATCCGCTCGCGCACGGGCGCGACGTCGTCGTCGGTCAGCGTGCGATCCTCGGCGCGGAACGTCAGCGCGAGCGCGAGCGAGCGCCGGCCCTCGCCGACCTGCGCGCCGGTGTAGACGTCGAAGATCTCGGCGCCGTCGAGCATCTTGCCGGCGGCCTTGCGCAGCGCGTGCAGCACCTCGCGCGCGGGCACGTCCTCGGGCAGCGTCACGGCGAGGTCTTGGCGCAGCGTCGGCACGGAGCCGAACGCGCTGAACGAGCGCACCTCGGGCGTGACGGCGGCGAGCTTGCCGAGGTCGACGGCGAAAGCGGCCGTGCGCTCGAGGTCCCACGAGGCCGCGACACTCGGGTGCAGCTCGCCGACGAAGCCGAGCCGCACGGCCTTGCCTTCGGCGTCGCGTGCGAGCACGGCGGCGCTGCGTCCGGGGTGCAGGAACGGCCACTGCGCCTCCTGTACGGACCAGTGCGCGTGGAGGCGGTCGAGCAGCGCCGCGAGCAGGCCCTTCGCGGCGAAGAAGTCGGCTTGGGCGGGAGCGCCGTGCCACGAGCGCGGTGCGAGCGCGCCGCTCAGCAGCGCGCCGAGCGCGTGGTGTTCGTCGGCGCCGTGGCCGCTGCCTGAGCCGGCGCGATAGACGGTGCCTGACTCGAAGATCGCGACGTCGGGTCCGTTGCGCGCGGCGTTGTGCTGCGCAGCATCGAGCAGCGAGCCGATCAGCGTCGGGCGCATGATCGACTGCGCGTCGGAAAGCGGGTTCTCGAGGCGCACGACGGAGCGCATCTCGTGGTCTGCCGGCAGCAGCAGCCGGTCGAGCAGCTGCGGCTCGGTGAAGCTCCAGCCGACGACCTCGTAGAGCCCGCGCCCGGCGAGCGCGTCCTCGGCGTCGCGGCGCACGTGCTGGGCATGGCTCAGCCGTCCCGCGGCGCCGCGGCGCGCGGGCAGCGTCGCCGGCAGGCGATCGACGCCGTCGATCCGCGCGACCTCCTCGATCAGGTCGACCTCGCGCGTGACGTCGTCGCGTCGCAGCGCGGGCACGATCACGTCGAGCCCGCCGTCGGACGGGACGCTTGCGAAGTCGAGCGCGTCGAGTATCTCGGCCTGGCGCTCGGCCGGGATCGCGACGCCGAGGATCCTCTCGACGCGTTCCTCGCGCAGGCGCAGCACGGCGAGCTCGGGCGGCTGCGGACCGACGTCGATCGTGCCGCTCGCCGGGCGAGCGCCGCAGCACTCGACCATCAGCCTCGCGGCGACGGCTTGCGCGTGCATGCACTGCTCCGGCTGAAGGCCCTTCTCGAAGCGCCCCGAGGCCTCGCTGCGCAGGCCGAGCTGCCACGAGGCGCGGTGGATGCTTGGCCCGTGCCACGTCGCGACCTCCATCAGCACGCGCGTCGTCTCGGGCACGACCTCCGAGCGCGCGCCACCCATCAGCCCGGCGATCGACGTCGGGCCGTCGGCGTCGTCGATCACGATCGTCTGCGCGTCGAGCGTGCGCGTCTGGCCGTCGAGCGTCTGCACCTGCTCGCCCTCGCGCGCGCGGCGCACGGTCAGCTTCGCGCCGGCGACGCGGTCGAGGTCGAACGCGTGCAGCGGCTGGCCGGTCAGCAGCATGACGTAGTTCGTGATGTCGACGACGTTGTTGATCGGGCGCTGCCCGGCCGCCATCAGCCGCGCCTTCAGCCAGTGCGGCGAGGGGCCGATCGTGACGCCCTCGAAGACGCGCGCGGTGAAGCGCGGGCAGAGATCGGGACACTCGACGCTGACCTCGGCTCCGTCGACGGGACCGGGCGAGCCGGGATCGTCGAGCCACGGCTCTGGCGCGAGCGCTGCGCCGGTCGCGGCGTGCAGCTCGCGTGCGACGCCGTAGACGCCGAGGCAGTCGGGGCGGTTCGGCGTGATCTCGAGCTCGAGCACGTCCGTCGAGATCGCGAGCACTTGCGACAGCGGCGTGCCGGCGCGGGGCAGCGCACCGGAACGGTGCGGTCCGGCGTCGAGCTGCAGATCGTCGAGCACGAGGATCCCCTCGCCGCCGCTGCCGATCTCGAGCTCGTTCTCGGCGAGGATCATCCCTTCGGAGACGACGCCGCGGAGCTTTGCCTGCTTCAGCCTCGTGCCGTCGGGCATCACGGCGCCGGGCCGCGCGACGGCGACGGTCTGCCCGGCGGCGACGTTCGGCGCGCCGCAGACGATCGTCGCCGGGCCGTCGGGACTCGCCTCGCCGAGCTCGACCGTGCAGACCTTCAGGCGATCGGCGTCGGGGTGCTGCTCGGCGCCGAGCACCTTGCCGACGACGAAGTTCTCGACGCTCGGCACGCCGTGGTGATGGATCGCCTCGACCTTCGTGCCGGTCATCGTCAGGCGCCGCTCGATCGCATGGACGTCGAGCTCGGCCGGGTCGCAGTTTTCGCGCAGCCAATCCAAGGGGACGCGCATCAGATAGCTCCGCGAGCTGCGTTGTGAGGCGCGACGTTCATCAGAATTGCCTCAGGAATCTGAGGTCGTTCTCGTAGTAGAGGCGCAAGTCGGGCACGCCGTGCTTGAGCATCGCGATCCGCTCGACGCCCATGCCCCAGGCGAAGCCCTGGACCTTCTCGGGGTCGTAGCCGGGCGCGTTGGCGTCGGTCGTCGGGACGTATGAGTAGACGTTCGGGTCGACCTCGCCGGCGCCGAGCACCTCGAGCCAGCCCTCGCCCTTGCAGACGGGACAGCGCGAGCCGTCGCGCAGGAAACCGTCGCCGCCGCAGTTGAAGCACGAGACGTCGACCTCGACGCTCGGCTCGGTGAACGGGAAGAAGTGCGGGCGCAGGCGCACGTCGCGCTCGTCGCCGAAGACGGCCTGCGCGAACATCAACAGCGTGCCCTTGAGGTCGGCGAGCGTGATGTCCTCGTCGACGGCGAGGCCCTCGATCTGGTGGAACTGCGGCGTGTGCGTCGCGTCCGAGTCGGGGCGGTAGACGCGGCCGGGGATAACGACGTAGAGCGGCGGCGCGTGCGCCTCCATCGCGCGCACCTGCATCGGCGAGGTGTGCGTGCGCAGGACGAGCTCCTCGGCGGCGAGCGGCGAAGGCGGCAGCGGGCCGTCGGGTTCGTTGGCGTCCTCGGCGAGCGGCGGTCCGGCGACGTAGAACGTGTCCGTGCGTGCGCGCGCGGGATGCGTCGGGCTGTGGTTGAGCGCGTCGAAGTTGTAGTGGACCGTCTCGATCTCGGGCCCCTCCATGACGGTGAAGCCGAGCCCGAGGAAGATGTCTTCGAGCTCGCGGCGCGTCTGCGTGAGCAGGTGCAGGCGCCCGACCGGCTGCGGCGGCGCGCCGGGCAGCGTGACGTCGACGCGGTCGGCCTGCAGGCGCTGCTCGAGCTCGGCGCCGCCGAGCTGCTCTGAGCGCTGCTCGATCAGCGCCTCGAGCGCCTGGCGCGCCTGGTTGGCGGCCTTGCCGACAGCGCCGCGTTCGGCGGGCTCGAGCTGCGCGACGCCGCGCAGCATCTGCGGCAGCTCAGCCTTGCGCCCGAGGTAGCGCACGCGCAGCTGCTCGAGCTCGTCCGCGCCCGACGCGGCCGCGATCTCGGCTTCGCCGTTCCTCCGCAGCTCTCCGATGCGCTCGATCATGACGCCCGGACCCTAGATGACACAGGGGCGCGCTCGTCCGCCCGCGTGACCTCGTACAGCGCGACAGTCGCGGCCATCGCGGCGTTGAGCGACTCGGTCGCGATCGCGATGCGCGCGCTGCGCTCGCACGCGGCGACGACGTCGGCCGGCAGGCCGTCGCGCTCGGCGCCGACGAGCAACGTCATCGCCCCGCCCGCGCGACGATCGCCGGAGACGTTCGCACCGGCGACGTCGCGTTCGTCGGCGAGTGCGTCAGACGGCAGCGAGCCGGGCCCGGGGAGCGAGCGGGGCCCGGGGAGCGAGCAGTGCCCGCGCAGCACCTCGCGCGCGTCTGCGACGAGCGCGACGCGCTCGCCCGGTAGCTCGCCGACATCGCGGGCGCGCGCGAGCGCGACGGAGAAGATCGCGCCCATGCTCGCGCGCACGGCCTTCGGCGAGTGCGGATCGGCGCAGCCTGGACCGAGCGCGACGCACGAGGCGCCAAAGGCGTGCGCCGAGCGCAGGATCGTGCCGACGTTTCCGGGGTCGCCGACGCCGTGCAGGTAGACGCAGAGCGGGCCGTGCGGCTGCGTCCAGCGCTGCTCGTATATGGCGATCACGCGCGTGCCCGAGCCGAGCGTCGAGAGATCCTTCATTAGCGCCGGCTCGAGCTCGTGAAAGCGGCCGTTGCCAAGTTCCGACCCGAGCAGGCAAAAGCCCTCGACGGGCTCGCGCAGGGCCTCGCGCGCGGCCAGCACGAGATCCTCACCCTCTACCAGGAAATGCCCGCTGCGCGCGCGCTCGCGCCGCGTCGTCAGCCGCTTCAGCGCCTTCAGCCGGGGATTTTGAGGAGATTTAATAATCATCTTTTTCGGGTTCGTAGCCACTTCGGTCAAGGCATAAAAAAAGCGCCGTCTCTGTGGAGAACGGCGCCCGGGAGGCTGCTGCTGTCGATTGCCTGGTCAGGCAGCCGACGCCTCGCGGGCGACCTCGGCAAAACGTCGGAACGTGTCGGCGTCGCGTACGGCGATGTCGGCAAGCACCTTGCGGTCGAGCTCGACACCGGCCAGCTTCAGGCCGTGCATCATCTGCGAGTAGCTCATGCCACTCTCGCGCGCCGCGGCGTTGATCCGCGTGATCCACAGGCGGCGGAAGTCGCGCTTGCGGTTGCGCCGGTCGCGGTACGCGTAGGCGTCCGCCTTCATCAGCGCCTCCTTCGCGCGCTTGTAGTTCGAGTGCGCCTCGCCGCGGAAGCCCTTCGTCAGCTCGAGCGTCGCACGGCGCTTCTTCTTCGCGTGCAGGGACCGTTTGACGCGCGTCACTTGCCGACCCCCAGGAGCTTGCGCACCCGCGGCGCGTCGTCGCTCGACAGCAGCGCGTCGTGGCCGAGGCGGCGCTTGCGCTTGGGGGACTTCTTCTCGAGGATGTGGCTCGTGTAGGCGTGCCGGCCCTTGACCTTGCCGGTGCCGGTC
>DASZLB010000023.1:0-2649 GCA_035552575.1 Solirubrobacteraceae bacterium
GGGCTGCGAGCAGGAGTACTTCCTGATCGACGAGCAGTACTACTTCGAACGACCGGACCTCGTGACGACCGGCCGCACGCTGTTCGGCGCGAAACCGCCGAAGGGCCACGAGCTCGACGACCACTACTTCGGCTCGATCCCCGAGCGCGTGCTCGCGTACATGCTCGAGGTCGAGCTGGAGCTCGCGAAGCTCGGCGTGCCGATCAAGACGCGCCACAACGAGGTTGCGCCGAACCAGTTCGAGGTCGCGCCGATCTTCGAGAACTCGAACGTCGGCTCGGACCACCAGATGCTGACGATGCAGATGCTGCAGAACACGGCGCGCCGCTACGGGCTCGTCTGCCTGCTGCACGAGAAGCCGTTCGCGGGCGTCAACGGCTCGGGCAAGCACAACAACTGGTCGATGGGCACGGACACGGGCCTGAACCTGCTCGAGCCGGGCGACACGCCGGCGGAGAACCTGCAGTTCCTGTTCTTCTGCGCGGCTGTGATCCAGGCGGTCAACCAGCACCAGGAGCTGCTGCGCGCATCGATCGCGAGTGCCGGGCAGGACCATCGCCTCGGCGCCAACGAGGCGCCGCCGGCGATCATCTCGATCTTCCTCGGCGCGGAGCTCGAGAAGGTCTTCACGGCGATCGAGAAGGGCAAAGTGCAGGCATCGAAGCCGGGATCGTTCCTCGGGCTCGGCACGCCGGTGCTGCCGCCGCTGCCGCTGCACGGCGGCGACCGCAACCGCACGAGCCCGTTCGCGTTCACGGGAAACAAGTTCGAGTTCCGCGCGCTCGGGTCGAACTCCTCGCCGGCGTTCCCGAACACGGTGCTGAACACGATCGTCGCCGAATCGGTCGACGAGCTCAGCGACAAGCTGAAGAGCGCGCTGAAACGCTCAGGCTCCTCGCTCGAGAAAGCCGTCACGAGCGTCGTCAAGGATGCGTGGACGGAGAACAAGCGCGTCGTCTTCGACGGCGACGGCTACTCGCAGGAGTGGCACGACGAGGCCGAGAAGCGCGGCCTTGCGAACCTCAGAACGACGCCTGACGCGCTGCCGTGGCTCGTCCAGAAAGAAACGATCGCGACGTTCAAGAAGTACAAGGTGCTCTCGAAGCGCGAGCTCGAGTCTCGCTACGAGGTGTTCACGGAGCAGTACGTGATCAACCTCAACATCGAGGCTGAGACGGAGGCGTCGATCGCGCGCACGATGCTGCTGCCGGCAGCCGTCCGCTACCTGACGGAACTGCGCGCGAGCGGCCTGGAGGACCTCGTCGGCGAGGTCGAGCCGCTGGTCAAAGAGCTGCACTTCGCGATGCTCAAGCTCGAGGACGCGAACCTCGACGAGAACCACCCGAATGACGTGGTGAAGGAGGCCCTGTACATGCGCGACAGCGTGATCGTGGCGATGGAAGACGTACGCGATGTCGCAGACCGGCTCGAGAAGCTCGTCGCGGACGACCTCTGGCCGCTGCCGAAGTACTCGGAGATGCTTTTTATCAAGTAAATCGTTGGTCGCGCGCTGCTAGCGCGACGCGACCTGCGAGGAGGACCAGACGCGCTGGTCCTCCTCGCCGAGCCGCCACAGCCCTGTGGCGAGGCCGTGGGCGTGGGCGATCCACAGCAGCGCGGCGACAGCAGTCGCATCCATCGACCAGACCTCGTGCGGGATGCCCTCGGCATCGGTGTAGTCGAAGGTGAGCTCGGCCGAGGCAGCGTCGCGGCGCACGACGGCGTGCTCGGAGTGGGCGAGCGCGACGATGCCGCTGTATTGGTAGGCGACGCCCGGATGAGCAGGTCCGCCGCTCTCGGCCCAGTCGAGCCCGTACATCGGCGCGCCGAGCACGAAGCGCGACGCGTTCGGCAGCGAGGCGAGGTAGCCGGCCGTCGCGGAGGCGGCCGCGAGCGGCGCGATCGCCCCGGGTGCGGAGCCTTCCCAGTGGGCGCCCCAGGCAAGCACGAAGACGGTGTCGGCGAGCGCGGCGAGCGTGCGGTCGTCATAGAAGCCCGTCGAGCGGCGCGGATCGTCTTCGCTGACTCCGACGACGACGACGGAGAGCTTCTCGTGCATCGTGTGCAGCCGCTTCGCGAGCGCCGCGACGAAGCTCGTCAGCGCTCCGCGGTCGGTGGCGCGGTCGTTCTCGAAGTCGAGGTTCAGTCCTGCGTAGGCGCTTGCACGCGCGAGCGCGAGCAGACGCGCGAGCGTCGCGGCGCGCAGCGCCGGCTCGGTCAGGATCCGGTGCACGGTCGCGCCGTCCTGGCAGTCGAAGCGCGGCATCACGGCGATCTGCTGTTCGCGCGCGTAGTCGGTCACGGCCGAGGACCCGGCCCCGAGCACGCGGCCGCCGGGCACGGCGCAATCGAAGAACGTCGGATAGACGACGCCGATCGAGCGCGAGTGCGCGCGCAGGTCGCGCAGCGAGTCGGGCGCGCTCGAGAGCAGGTAGGCCTGCACGCGCGTCGCGTGCGTGCGTGCGGACCGGCCGACGAGCCGGCCGGCCGTGCCGGCTTTCGCGATCGGCGCGGTCGCCGGGCGGGCAGCGGCCGAGCCTGAGGCGCCCGAGCCCGAGGCGAGCAGCGCCGCCGCGACGGCGAGCGATGCGCAGGCGCGCATCAGCCGGCGGCGAGTTGCGGCAGTTCCCAGACGCTCTGGTCCTCGCT
>DASZLB010000024.1:0-25341 GCA_035552575.1 Solirubrobacteraceae bacterium
CGTCGAGGCGGCCGAGCGCGTGCTGACGGGCTTCCCGTCGTCGCTCTCGGCGCGTGCCGCAAACGCGTTGGAGAAGCTCGGCGTGACACCGCTGCTCGAGCACACGCTGACGGACGTCGACGCCGACGGCGTCACGACGAAGAGCCCGTCCGGCGAGCAGACGCGCTACCCCGCGCATACGGTCGTCTGGGCGGCGGGCGTGACCTCGTCCGACGTCGCGCACATGCTCGCCGACGCGGCCGGCAGCGAGACGGACCGCGCCGGACGGCTGATCGTCGAGCAGGACCTCACCGTGCAAGGGCACGCGGAGGTCTTCGCGCTCGGCGACATGGTCGCGATCCGCCGCGACGGGAAGACCGAAACTCTGCCGGGGCTCGCACCGGTCGCGATGCAGCAGGGCCGCCACGCGGCGGCGGCGATCCTCGGCGGCCTCGCGGGCAAGCCGGCGCAGCCGTTTCACTACAATGACAAGGGCAACCTCGCGACGATCGGGCGCGCGAAGGCGGTCGCCGACATCAAAGGCATTCACCTCAGCGGCGCCGTCGCGTGGGTGACGTGGCTGGCCGTTCACCTGTGGTATCTCGTCGGCTTTCAGAACCGCCTGCTCGTCTTCACGCGCTGGGCGTTCAGCTTCGTAACGCACGGCCGCGGCGCTCGGCTGATCTCAGGCGGGCGCTCCTCACAGCCGAGCGCCGATGCGCAGCATGCCGGCGGCCCGAGCGGCTGACAGCTCAGAATCTGCGGGCACCTTGATGCGCGACGGCCTGGCCGGTTGCCAGTCAGTCGCCGCTGAGCGTCGCGACGACGGCGGCCGAGTCCATCTCGTCCCACGCCTGCACGATCTCGCCGCGCGCGAGCTTCAGCACGGCAGTCGAGGTGAAACTGACGTCGCGCCCGCTCGCGGCACAGCCGAGGAACTCGCCGACGTGATGCCCGCTCCAGCGCTGGTGCGCCGCGACGAGGTCGTCCTCGGCGAGCAGCAGCACGATCTCGTGGCGCAGCGGCTGGAAGGCCGCGAGGAAGTAAGCGACGACCTCGCGCTGGCCCTGCGCGCCGCGTTTGACGCCGTTGTGCACGAAGCCCTTCGCGAGCCAGCGCTCGCATGCGTACGCGTCGCGCCCGTTGATCGCCTCCGCGTAGAAGCTCCGCACCACTTCCTTGTTCTCAGCCGGGCCGATGCGCTCACCCTAACGAGATAAAAATTAATATTAATTGTCGTTTCGGTGCTTGCGACGGCCGCGGCCGGCTGCGTTCGTGCGGGCCGGCCTACGCGTCGGGCGTGCGCGGGTACGGCAACGGCTTGAGCACTCCCTGCAGGCGCTCGCGCAGCGGCTCGAAGCGCGGCGGCAGCGAGAGGCGCTCGCCGAGATGCGCCGCGTCCTCATCGACGGCAAAGCCCGGACCGATCGTCGCGATCTCGAACAGCACGCCGCTCGGCTCGCGGAAGTAGACAGAGCGGAAGTAGAAGCGGTCGATGATCTCCGTCGGGCGCGTCTGGCCGGACTCGGCGACGCGCGTCTGCCAGGCCTGCTCGTCGTCGGGCTGCGACGCGAACGCGACGTGGTGCACCGAGCCCGCGCCCTGCGCCGGGGCGTCCTTCGGCGCGGGATCGTACGCATAGAAGCTGCCGCGCTGCTCGCCGCGCACCTCCCAGCGCTTGCCGTCGTCGCTCGAGAAGCCGAGCGTCTCACCGAGCAGCGCTGCGCTCTGCTGCGGGTCGGCGCTGTACGCGCGCACGCCGGCGAAGCCCTGCAGCGCGTGCTCTCGCGGGATGCCAGGCGCGCACGCGCGCAGCGGCGGATCGTCGCTGTCAGCGAGGATCAGCTCGTGCTCGAGGCCCTCAGGATCGGCGAAGCGCAGTTGCTCGTCGCTCTGCTCGATCATCTGCGCACCGGCGCCGGCTAGGCGATTCGCCCAGAACGCGATCGCCTCGGTCGAGTCGACGCGCCAGACGATCCTGTGCACCATCCCGGCACCCGGCGTCCCGCGCACGGCGCCGGGGTACTCGAAGAACGTCAAATCCATCCCCGGCGAGCCGTCGTCGTCGCCGTAGAACAGGTGGTAGACGGTCGGGTCGTCCTGGTTGACCGTCTGCTTGACCATCCGCAGGCCGAGCACGCCCGTGTAGAACTCGACGTTGCCGACGGCGTCGCCCGTGATCGCGGTGATGTGGTGGATGCCCTCGAGCTTCATTCGATAACTGACATTATCGCCGGGTGCAAGAAGGGTCGCTAATCCCGCGCTTCGGGCGCGCGCGGCGCGATCCGTCGCTCGCCGTGCTCGAAGGCTTCCACCCGCTCAAGCACGCGCTGCGCTTCGGCGCGAACCTGCTCGAGGTCGTACGCAGCAGCGACAGCGACCTCGACGGCCTCGCGGCTCAGCTCGCTCCCGATCTCGCCGGGCGAATGCACGAGCTCGCGCGCGCCGTCGAGCCGAGCGTCTTCGCGCAGCTCGCGCCGCTGACGCCGGCGACCGGCGTGATCGCGCTCGCCGAGCGCCGTGCCGTCGATCCGCGTGCGCTGCTTGCCGAGAAGCGCGACGCTCCGGTCGTGCTGCTCGAGGACCCGCGCGACCTCGGCAACCTCGGCGCGTGCGTGCGCGTCGCGGCCGGCGCAGACGCAGCCGGCGTGCTCAGCACAGGCAGCCACGACCCGTGGTCGCCCGACGCGCTGCGCGGCGGCGCCGGGCTGCAGTTCGCGCTGCCCGTCGCGCGGCTCGACGGCCTCGCGTCGCTCGATCGCGCCGTCGAGCCGATTGGCAGCGCCGCCTCGCCTGGCCCTGCCGCGCGCCGCCCGCTGCTCGCGCTCGACCCTGGCGGCGAGCCGTTGCGGCCCTCAGAGCTGCCTGCGCGCGCCGTGCTCGCGTTCGGCACGGAGCGCTACGGGCTCAGCGACGAGCTGCTCGCGGGCGCCGACGCACGCATCAGCATCCCGATGCGCGCAGGCGTGTCGAGCCTCAACCTCGCGACGTCCGTCGCTGCCGTGCTGTTCGCGTGGCGCCTCACCGGCGAGCCACGCACCTAGAGCGAGAGCCCGACCGCTGCGCTGCGAGCCGCCGCGCCTCAGCTGCGCTCGCGCGCGGCCGCTTCGACGCCGTCGAGCAGCGCCCAGTTGCCGAGCAGCGCAGCGCGCGCACGCTCGACCATCACGTCGACGAGCTCGTCCTCGTCCTCGACTTCGGCGATCAGCTCGGCGATCAGCTCGCGTGCCTGGCGCGCGTGCTCGCGGTCGAGACGCTCGTGCAGCGTGAAGTACTCGACAGCCGGGCCTTCCGGACGGTAGCCGTAGTGCTCTGAGAGCCCCTCGAGCTTCGTCTGCGCGATCTCCGGCTGGCTCGCCTCGATCGCATACAGCACCGCGAGGTGCTCGAGCAGGCGCTCGCCGGCAGTCCATGCCGCCGCGCAGTCGTCCGTCTCGGCGAGCATTCCGAGCGCGGCGCCGCCCGTCGGCGCGGCGCCCGCGCGCTCGTCCGTCTCGCTCGCGAACCGGTCCCACAGCTCGACGTGCTGCGCCTCCTCGGCGGCGTGGCGCGCGAGGCCCGGCGCGTGCTTCGGCGCGGCCTTCTGCGCCGCGAGCGACGATGCCTGCGCGAGCGCGACGACGGCCTCGCGGTACTCGCCCGCGTACAGCCCGAGCTCCGCGGGACTCAGCTCTCCGGCGCTCCAGCGCTGGTAGAACGGGTGCTCGAGAACGTTGATCTCGCTGCGTGCCTCGTCGAGCCTTGCAAGGACGTTCATGTTGCGCTGTCTCCTCTTCGTCTCGCTCGTGTTTCGGCTACGCCGGGTTGGCGGCAGCCCATTTGACGATCTCATGCGAGTCGGCGACGGCCGTGCCGTCGTCGAGCTCGAGCACCGGAACCCAGCGCTTGCCCGTCAGCTCCTGCGCGCGCTTGCGCCCGGACGTGTCGTTGAAGATCGCCGGCAGCGGCGCGAAGCCGTACGACTTGATCACCTCAGGATCGTGCCCGGCGTCCTTCAGCGCGTGGTAGGCGTTCGCGCACGGGTGCCCGCCGGGGCGCGGCGTCGCGAAGGTGCCCCAGCAGACGTAGAGCTTCACGAAACGGTCAGCGTGCCTTCCATGCCCGCCTGGCGGTGGCCCGGAACGGTGCAGTAGAACGTGTAAGTGCCCGGCTTCAGCGTCAGCGTGACCGACTTCGAGCCCCCCGTGAAGACGGGCGTCTGGCCGATGACGTTCGTGCCCTGCGCGACCGCGACGTCGTGTTCGACCGGCGACATGTTCGTCATGTCGATCGTCACGTTGCCGGCCTTCGCGCTGAGCTGCTTCGTGTCGTAGGCGAGCTGCCCGGCCGGGTTCGCCGCGAGCTTCAGCGTCGTCGCGGCCGCAGGCGCCGGCGTGCCGGTCGTCGCCGTCGGCCCCGTGCCCGCCTTCGGTTTGGCCGTCTCCGGAGCCTTGCTCGAGGCCGGCGATCCAGGTCCCTGCGATTCGCTCGGTTCCTTCGAGGGCGACTCGCCGGGGCTGGAGGTGTGCTTGTCCTCCTTTGAGGTCTTCGTTTCCTTGCTCGTCGCTTCCGAGGCCACGGCGCCTTCTTCGCCGAGCTTCTCGGGCGAGCCGGATGTGATCACGGCGGTCGCAGCGGCCGCGATCACGAGCACCGCCGTGATCGCCGAGACGATCCGCTGCCCGCCGAGGTTGCCCGGAAAATCTGGCTTGCGCAGCCCGAGCGCGAGCGAGACGAACAGCGCCCATGCCACGAGCAGGCCGCCCGCGACGAAGAACACCGTTTTGCTCTTCTCCGCGGCGAGGACCGGCGCGAGCTGAACTGCGAGCGTGTGCACGGCCGCGAGCCTAGCCGATGGGACCCCGGATATGCTGCCTGACGAGATGGTCGAGGCCGTGCGCACAGCAGACGACGCGTTCGCCGATCTGCCCGATTACCCGTTCGCCGCGCACTACCGCGAGCTCGACGGCCTGCGCCTCGCGCACGTCGACGAGGGAGACGGCGCGCCGGTGATCTTCCTGCACGGCGAGCCGACCTGGTCGTTCCTCTGGCGCAACGTGATCCCGCCCGTGCGCGACGCCGGCTTTCGCTGCATCGCGCCGGATCTCGCCGGCTTCGGACGCTCCGACAAGCCGACCGATCTCGGCTGGTACTCATACGACCGCCACACCGAGCAGACGGCTGCGCTGCTCGAGCAGCTCGACGTGCGCGGCGCGACCGTCGTCGTGCACGACTGGGGCGGCCCGATCGGCTTGCGCCTCGCCGTCGAGCACGCCGAGCGGATCGATCGCATCGTCGTGCTCGACACGGGCCTGTTCACGGGCCACCAGCGGATGAGCGACGCATGGGTCGCGTTCCACGACTTCGTCGAGCGCACCGAGGACCTGCCGATCGGCTTCCTCGTGCGCGGCGCGTGCAAGAGCGACCCCGGCGACGCCGTGATCGCGGCCTATGACGCGCCATACCCGGACGTGCCCTCGAAGGCCGGCGCGCGCGCCTTTCCGCTGATGATCCCGCGCACGCCCGACGCGCCCGGAGCCGCCGCCGGACAGCGCGTGCAGGACGCGCTGTCCGGCGATACGCGGCCGAAGCTCGTGCTGTGGGCCGATTCCGATCCGATCCTGCCGCCGCACGTCGGCGAGCGCTTCGCCGAGGCGATCGGCGGACCGGCGCCGCGGCCGATCGCCGACGCGAGCCACTTCCTGCAGGAGGATCAAGGGCCGCTGATCGGCTCGCTGATCGCCGACTGGCTATCAGACGGCCGATAGGCGGCGCGCTACGGCGTCCTCAGTCGGCTCACGTGCTGCCGCACGCTACGCCTCCCTGCGTCCTTATCGCTTGCCTCTCAGCCGTCTGACGGCGGGCAGGCATCAACACTCAGCCGCGCCGACCTCGGGCTCGCCGACGGCGCTTTGAATCTGCGGCTGCTCGTCCACTGCCGCGAGCCCCGGCTCCGAGCGCGACGCGCGCAGCTCGTATGACTTGCGCGCCATCGCGTCGGCGTCGGCGAGCACGCGGTCGGCCTTCATCGCGCGCGCCATGCCCTCGGAGAGCCGGCGCGGAAGGACGGCGCCGAGCACGTTCGTGCGCTTGCCCGACTTCGGCACCCACACTTCGACGGTGCCGAGCTGCAGCGCCTCGACGATCGCGTCCGCGACTTCGCTCGGCTCGAGGTTCGAGAAGCCGCGCGCCTGACCGAGCCCGCCGCCGAGCTCCGTGTTGACGACATACGGCATCACGTAGCTGAGATCGACGTGCGCTCCCATCAGCCGCAGCTCGCCACGGACGGCCTCGGTCAGCCCGACGACGGCGTGCTTCGTCGCCGAGTACGTCGCGCCGCCCGGCGCACCGAACTTGCCCGCCTGCGAGGAGATGTTGACGATGTGGCCGCGGTCGCGCGGGATCATCCGTGCGAGCGCAAGCTTCATCCCGAGGATCACGCCGTGGATGTTGATGTCGACCTGGCGCTGCGCCGTCAGGTCGTCCTCGTCGACGAAGCGTCCGATCTGCATGATCCCGGCGTTGTTGATCAGCACGTCGAGCGGGCCGAGCTGCTGTTCGGCCTCGTCGAGGAACGCCGTGAAGGACGCGCGGTCGGTCACGTCGAGCGGCAGCGCGATCGCGCTCGGTCCGAGCTCGCCGGCGGCTGCGCGCGCGGCGTCGGCGTCGACGTCTCCGATCGCGACCTTCATCCCCTGGCCGAGCAGCGCCTTCGCCGTCGCCAGCCCGATCCCGCGGGCGGCGCCTGTGATCGCGGCTGTCTCTCCGGCGAGGATGCGGGGCTGCTTGGCCATGGTCTTCCTCCTGGTCGTGCCGCGGCGATTTCGGCCAGCGTGCGGTTGAGCACCCAAAGCTAGCGCGACATCGGTCGCGGCGCTGGCTGGACGGCCAGTTCCTGCTCGCGGCGCCTTTGCGCGCCGATTCGCGGGTAGTAGGGTTGAGAAATGCCCACCTTCGAGTTCGAAGATCAGCGGATCGCCTACACCGAGTACGGCGGTGGGCCGGCTGCCGTCACGCCGAGCGGTGCGCGCGGGCGCACGGCGCGCAGCGCATCGGCCGGCGGGCGCCCGTTGATCCTCGTGCACGGCCTGCTGCTCTCGCAGGAGATGCACCGTCCGCTCGCCGAAGATCTCGCGGCGCGAGGCAACCGCGTGATCACCGTCGACCTGCTCGGCCACGGCGAGTCCGACCGCCCGCGCGACATGTGGCGCTACTCGATGCGCTTCTTCGGCGACCAGCTCGTCGCGCTGATGGACCACCTCGGGCTCGACGAAGCCGTAGTGATGGGCACCTCGCTCGGTGCGAACACGGCGCTCAACGTCGCGCTGACGGCGCCTGAGCGCCTGCGCGGGATGGTGATCGAGATGCCCGTGCTCGACAACGCGCTGATGTGGAGCGCGCTCGCGTTCACACCGCTGCTCGCGGCGCTGACTTTCGGCGAGTCCGCGATGAAGCTCGTCAGCCGCGTGACGCGCGCCGTCCCGCGGCGGCTCTTGCCGCACTACGGCAACGTGATGCTCGACCTCTTGCGCCAGGAGCCAGGCCCGAGCGGCGCCTTGCTGCAAGGCCTCTTCTTCGGGCGCATCGCGCCGCATCGCAACGACCGGCGCACGTTCCAGACCCCGACGCTCGTGCTCGGCCACCACCGCGACCCCGTGCATCCGTTCTCCGACGCCGGAATGCTCGTCGAGGAGATGCCGAACGCGCGCTTGCTCGAAGCGAACTCGATGATGGAGCTGCGCATGCAGCCCGAGCGCCTGACGAACGAGATCGCCGGCTTCCTCGACGAGGTCTGGGCGGGCCCGCGTGCGAGCGCCGCGACAGGCGCGAAAGCCGCGAAATCCGCGCCGGCGAGCAAACCGCGTAAACGCGCTGCCGCGAAACGCGCGGGCGCGAGCAAACCGGTCGCGCGCAAAGCAGCGAAAGCGCCGGCCAAACGCGCTGCTGCTGCCTCGACGTCGCGCTAGGCGCCATCGATCGCGCTACTTCTTACGCGAGAACAGTTCGATTTCGTTGATGCTGATGTGGCCCGGCGCGGCCGGCGTGCCGACGGCTGACGCCGGCGCCTGACTGACCCACACCGCGACGAAGCGGTACGCCTTCTTCGCGGCGGCCTGCCCAGCGGCGGTCGTGCCGCCGAACTTGATCCGCGTGTGCTTCTTCTTGTCGACGAGCGACGGGCTCAGCGAAGTCCACGCCGGGTCGATGATCGACGTCGGCGGCGCTTCGCCGTTGGCGCCGTAGACCTGAACCGTCATGCCCGGCGTCGTCGTGATCAGCGCGAGCGCCGAGAGCTTGCGCGGGGTGTTCAGGTCGATCACGAGCCCCTCCGCCATTTTCGGCGCGACAGACGGTTCGACGAGTGCCGTCCAACCGGTCGAGCGGTCGCCGTCGATCGTCAGGCTCGGGTCGCCGAAGTTGCTCGCCGCGTAGTTGTACGGGTTGTACGTCGACGCCGCGTTCGTGTCGAGCAGCAGCGCTTTGGGGTGGGCTTCGCCCGGCGCCGACGTGCCGTTCGTGCCGCCCGATTTACTCGTCGGCGCGCCGAGACCCGTTTTCGGCGTCACCGGCACGGCCGGAGTCGTCGTCGCCGGCAACGGCGTGGACGCCGAGAGTGGGATTTTCGGCGGTTTCGCGCTCGTCGAGGGCGCGATCGTCGTCGGCGTCCCGATTTTGGCCGTCGCCGTGGCGCCCGTTTCGGGCGGCAGCGGCGTGACGGGCGTCGTCCCGGCCGGCGTCGTCGTCGTCACTTGCGCCACAGTCGTGCCCGCCGGCGCCTTCGCGTCGTGTTTGCTCAGCGCCGCATATGCCGCCGTCGCAGCGCCTGCGACGAGTATTGCGAGCGCCGCGAGGACGACGGCCGCCGAGCGCCACGTCGGCGCGCGCGAGCTGAGGCTGTCCGGAGCGCCGGCGCCGCACTTCAGGCACCAGTCCTGTCCGGCCGCGAGCGGCGCACCGCACTTCGCGCAACTCGACGTCGGCTGCTCGGCCGGCTCGGATACGGGCGTCGCAGGACCACCCGGCGCTCCGCCTGCCGGCGGCTGCTGCTCGGAGGGCGCGACGGGCGGGTCTGCGACTGCCGTTGCCACTGCCTCCGATTCTACTGAGCCGTCTAACGTCTCGGCGCGGGTGGCCCGCCGGGGACGATCTCGCGGCCCGTCGGGCGCATCTGCTCGTCGAGCTCGAGCTGCCAGTAGTAACGCGTCACCGTCGTGCCCTCGCGAAACTCGCCGACATGCGGAGCGATCGTCTCGCCGGACGCCATCGCGACGATCAGCTCCGGGTAGCTGCGACCCGGCAGCGCCGCATACGCGGGCGTCGGAAAGGCCCCGCCGAAGCGCGTGTTGACATCGGTGATGGCGATCCCGATCTGCGGATCGCGAAAGACCTGGATCGTCGCCGGGCCTCTGACGCAGAGCGCCTCCATCGCGCGCCGGCCGAGCTCGATCAGCTCCTCGTCGCGCACGGCCGCGCCCTTGATCGACTCGCCGCCGCGCGACTCGAGCATCGTCCGCGGGATCGCGTTCAGGCAGCGCCCCTGCATGTCGCCGAGGCAGTCGATCGACAGCTCCGCGCCCTTCATCGCGCGCTGCACCATCACCGGCTCATCGACGTAGTCGACGAAGAAGCGCGCCTCGGCGACGTCCTTCGCGAAGTGAATCGAACGCGCGCCGGACCCGCGCCGCGGCTTGATCATCACCGGATAATCATTAAAAGAATCGAGGTCGGAGCCGGGCAGGACGGTCGGCGGAGACGGCAGGCCGAGGCGCTGCAGCAACAGGTGCGTCTCGTACTTGTCATACGTCGCGCGCGCGATCTCCGGGGCCGGCACGAGCGCCGGCAAATGCCCGTCGACGCGCGCCTGCGCGAGCACCTCGATATCGAGGTCCGTCAGCGGCAGCACGGCGCCGACCTCGTGCAGCTCGCACAGCTCGCGCAGCGCCGTGACGTAGCGCGGGTCGTCGATCAGCGGCACGGCCGCGCGGACGTGCGCCGCGTATTGCGCCGGCGCGAGCGGCGCCGGGTCGGCGACGATCGTCTTCGTCAGCGCCGCGAAGCACGAGACGATGTCGTAGCGCTTGCCCGCGCCCGTCAGCAGCACGGCCGGCTTCACAGCTCACCCTCCCAGCCGCCGGCCTGCCCCTTGTACAGGCCGCCGCCGCCGAGTACGAGGCGCGGCGTGCGCGCGAGGATCTTCAAGTCGAGCGCGAGCGAGCGATGCTCGACGTAGTAGAGATCGAGCTCGATCCGCTCAGACCACGGCAGTGACGCGCGGCCGTTGACCTGCGCCCAGCCCGTGATTCCCGGCTTGACGGCGAGACGCCCGCGCTGGCGCTCGGTGTACTGCGCGACCTGCGCCGGCAGCGTCGGACGCGGGCCGATCAGCGCCATCTCGCCGCGCAGCACGTTGACGAGGTTCGGCAGCTCATCGAGCGACGTCCGCCGAAGAAACGCGCCGACGCGCGTGATCCGGGAGTCGCCCGCGTTCACCGCGAGCCCCGCGCCGATGTGCTCCGCGCCGTCGACCATCGTGCGCAGCTTGAGCATGTCGAACGGCTCGCCGTGCAGCCCCGAGCGCCGTTGGCGGTAGAAGACCGGCCCCTGCGACTCGACGCGGATCGCGAGCGCCGCGAGCAGCAGGACCGGCGCGCTGAGCGCGAGCGCGAGCGAGGAGACGACGATGTCGAACACGCGGCGGATCATGCCTGACTGCTCATCGCGTTCCCTCGGCGGCTTCCCACCATGGATCGGTGCCGTGACGCAGCCAGTCCCACAGCCCCGCTGCCGGCGACGCCGTCGTAAGCACGTAGTAGCGCGCGATCAGCAGCGCGCGCAACGGCAGCACGCCGGCCAGCGCGGCGGCGAGCAGGATCAGCGCCTGCAGGTAAAGCGTGAGGTCGTACGGCAGGCCGTAGCCGTCGAGCACGAGCGCCGCGTTGGCCGCGAGCGCGATCGCGTGCAGCGCAGGCGTCGCGTAGCGCAGCACGCGGTGGGAGAAGATCATCAGCGCATATCCGGGTGTGTAGCCGCGCGGCGAGAGCATGCCGCCGCGCAGGACGATCGGCCACGTGTGGCTCATCATCCGCCGCTTGCGCGCGAACTCGCCGAGCAGCGACGGGACCATCTTCTCGCTCGCGCGAGCGCTCGGCACATAGACGGCGCGCAGGCCGCGCTTGACGATGTTGAACGGAAGCGAGAGGTCGTGGCCCATGATCGGGTCGACGACGATGTACGTGTCGCGCCGCGTCGCATAGATCGCGCCGTTGCCGGCCGTGATCGAGGACAGGCGCGACTCGCGCGCGCGGATTGCGAGCTCGTAGCGCCAGTAGACGCCCTCCTGGTTCGACGCCTCCGCGCCGGCAGCGCCCTGGACGAAGCGCACCTGACCGCACGCGTAGCCGACGCGCGGATCGGCGAACGCGCGCAGCAGCTCGCGCAGCGCATCCGGCTCCCAGTGCGAGTTCGCGTCCGAGAACGCGACGATCTCGCCGTCGGCGCGCTCGACGGCCGCGTCCTGCGCACGGATCTTGCCGCCACGCGCGAGCTCGAGCACGACGTCGGCGCCGGCTTCGCGTGCGGCCTGTGCCGTCGCGTCCGTGCAGCCGTCGCAGGCGACGATCAACTGCAGCAGCTCGCGCGGATAGTCGAGCGCGAGCACGTTCGCGACCTTCGCGCCGATCACCTGCTGCTCGTCATGCGCCGCGACGATCAGCGTCGTGCGCGGCAGGCGCGGCAGCTGCTCGCCGATCCCGTCGCGCTCGCTGTCTTCGCGCTGCGGCGGCGGTTGCTCCAGCGCGCGGCCGGGCCGCAGCCGTGCGAGCGCAGCGAGCGCGAGCGCGTAGCCGAGCTGCGTCCAGACGATCAGCGCGGCGCACAGCCAGAAGACCACTTGCAGGGCGAGCACACGCGGATTCTCGCGGACGCGCGTGCCGCGCCCTGCGTCGTGCCTCAGAGCAAGGCTTCGCGCTGCGCTCGGCGGGTAGTCTCGAGACATGAGCTACACGAAGATGAACCTCACCGAGACAGCAGACAGCGCGCCTAAGTTCGGCCTCGAGGAGTTCGGCGAGGCGCACTTCCCGCGCGAAGAACTCGACGCGAAGACGACTGGCCTCTCCTATCAGGTGCTCAAGCCGGGCAAGCGCCAGCGGTTCGGCCACAGCCACGACAAGGCCGAGGAGGTCTATGTCGTGCTCTCGGGCAGCGGGCGCGTGCGGCTCGACGACGAGATCGTCGACCTCGAGGCGCTGGACGCGATCCGCGTCGAGCCGAGCGTGATGCGTGCGTTCGAGGCCGGTCCCGACGGCATGGCGTGGCTCGCGTTCGGGCCGCATCACGACAAGGACGGGCAGATCGACCGCGAGTTCTGGCAGGACTGACGCGCCAGAGCTGACGCGCGCGGCTCAGGCGGCGAGTAGCTGCTCGTACAGCACGAGCGTGCGGCGCGCGATCTGATCCCACGCGTACTCGCCTCGCGCGAGCTCGCCGGCACGCAACGTCAGCGCCGCGAGCGCGTCCGGGTCGTCGAGCAGCTCGCGTAGCGCGCTTCGGAGGGCAGCGGAGTCGCCCGGCGGCACGGCGCGCGCGGCGCCGCGTGCGGCGATCTCGCCGAAGCCGCCGACGTCGGAGAGCAGCAGCGGCTTGCCGAAGGCGAGCGCCGTGAACAGCACGCCCGACTGCTCGATCTCGCGGTACGGGAGCACGACCAAGTCGGCCCGGCGAAAGTACGGCGCCAGCTCTGCGTCGCCGATGAAGCGTGGGACGAAGCGGACATTGCTCGGCGCGCCGGCCTGCAGCGCGGAGATGTCCATGCGTGGCATCCCGGCGATCCACAGCTCCGCGTCGTCGATCCCGCGCCAAGCGTCGAGCAGCACGTCGATGCCCTTGTACGGGCGCAGCAGGCCGAAGAACAGCACGACCTTCTTGTCCGTCTGAAACGGCGGCGGCGCCTGCGGCGCCTCGGCGAGGTGCGCGAACGCCCCGTGCGCGATCACGTGGACGCGCTGCGGGTCGATGCCGAGCTCCTCCGTCAGCCGCTCGCGCCCGTGCTCGGAGTGAGCGACGATCGCGTCGAAGCGCTCATACAGGCGCCGCTGCGCCTCGCGCTGGCCTGAGCGCGGTTCGCGCGGGAGGACGTCGTGCGCGGTGAGGACGAGAGGACGGCCGCGCGGGAGCAAGCGGCCGTCGAGCAGCTGCACGGAGAGCCACTGAAAGTGGACGACGTCGGCCGCGCGCGCGGCGCGTTTGTAGCGGAGCATGTCCGGAACGTGCTCGGCGAGCTTCAGCGCACGGCGTGCGCGCTGGGCCGCTGCGGTGCTGCCCGGGACGAGTGCGCCTGCGCGGTAGAAATGCTCGATTCGCTCGTAGCCGCTTGCGCGCGGGACCGAGCTGTAGGCGAAGCGGCTCGTGTACAGCTCGACGTCCGCGCCCGCCGCTGCGAGTGCGCTGCACAGCGCGTGGTCATATGGCGGCGTGTAGGCCGACGGGTCTACGACGTGGACGCGCATCGGTGCAGACAATAGGCGCGTAATGCGACCGTCCCGCATGCCAGCGCTCGTCGGACAAGACTGCGTGAAGGTGCGTGTGATGATCAAGCTGATCGAACGCGACGGCTGGCGCCAGGTGCGCCAGAAGGGGAGTCATCGCCATTTCCACCATCCGATCAAGCCGGGCACCGTGACAATCGCGGGCCATCGCAACGATGACTTGCGTCCAAAGACGCAGGCCGATATCTTCAGACAGGCGGGATTGAAGCGATGATCGAGATCGAGAGATACCTGATTTGCGTAGAGCGCGGGCCCGCGAACTGCTCGGCTTACTCTCCAGACGTCCTCGGCTGCGTCGCGACTGGATCGACAGTTGAGGAGTGCGTCGCCGAAATGCGCTCGGCGCTCGCGGCCCACTTCGAGCTGATGAGCGAGTACGGAGAACCGATCCCGGAGCCGTCGGGGCCTGGAGTTGAGGTCGAGCCCTGGGCAGCCGCGTAGCGCGCTCGCACTAGAGTCCGCCGCGTGCCCGACGTGGAGGTCTCCTACTGCGTAGTCAACACCTCGCAGCGCGAGCTGCTCGTGCGCGGGCTCGACGCGATCGCGAGCGAGCGCGCGGAGCTGCCGTTCGCGACTGAGGTGCTCGTGCTCGACAACGGCTCGCGCGACGGCTCCGCGCAAGCCGCTCAGGCGCATCCGACAGTCGATGCGACGATCGCGCTGGACGAGCGCCGCGGCAAGGGACTGAACGACTCGGAGCTGCTGCGTCGCGCGCGCGGGCGCTACGCGCTGCTGCTGAACGAGGACTCCGAGCTGCAGCCGGGCGCGACGCTTGCGCTGTGGCGGGCGCTCCAAGAGCGCCCCGGCGCGGCGTGCGCAGGCGCAAAGCTGCTGCGCCCCGACGGGCGCGAGCAGCCGTCGGCGTGGCGCTTTCCGACGCCGCTCACGGCGCTCGCCGGCGCGCTGCTGCTGCACCGCGTCTACACCGTGCAGAGCGGCGGCTCGCAGACGCGCGAGGTCGACTGGTGCCAGTCCGCGGCGCTGCTCGTCCGGCGCGAGGCAGCAGTAGCGGTCGACTACCTCGACGCGGACTTCTTCGTCTACTCCGACGAGGTCGACTTCGCGCGACGGCTGCGCGACGCCGGCTGGCCCAGCGTCTACGTGCCGAGCGCCGTCGCCGTGCATCACGAGCAGCTCTCGACCGACGACGCCGGAGAGCGGCGGATCGTCGAACTGGCGCGCAACCGCGACCTGTACATGCGCAAGCACCACTCCGCCGCGGCCGCGCTCGCGGTTCGCTGGCTGACGGCGTGGCCGTACGCGTTGCGCGCGCTCGTGGCGAGCGTGCTGGCGGGGCACGACGCGCGGCGCTACCGCCGCCACGTCAGCGCGACGCTGCAGCCGAGCAGAGGCGAAGGGCTGCGCGAGGCAGCCGAGCGCTACAACCGCGAGCGCCGCGACGGCTGAGGACGAGCGCTATAGCCCGAGCTCTTCGAGCAGCGCCGCGACGACGCGCTCGTCGAGCTGCGAACCGGCGACGCGACGAAGCTCGACTGCGGCTTCTGCGGGATTGCGTGCGGGCCGGTACGGGCGGTCGGTGACGATTGCCTCGTACGTGTCGCACGCGGCGATGATCCGCGCCGCGAGCGGCACCTGCTCGCCGGCGAGCCCGTCCGGGTAGCCGCCGCCGTCCCAGCGCTCGTGGCTCGCGCGCACTGCCGGCGCGAGGTGCTCGAACGCCGGAATCCGCTCGACGAGCGAACCGCCGACGGCCGCGTGCGTGCGCATCACGACCCACTCCTCCTCAGTCAACGGAGCCGGCTTCAGCAGGATCTCGCTCGGGATCGCGACCTTGCCGACGTCGTGCAGCAGCGCCGCGTGGCGCACGTCTCGCGCGCGCGAGGAGCTGAGGCCGAGCCGCAGCGCTACGCGTTCGGTCAGCTCGGCGACCTGCTGCTCGTGCGAGGCCGTGTAGTCGTCCTTCGCCTCGACCGTGCTCATCAGCGCCGTCAGCGTCGTCGTGAACGTCTGCTCGAGGTCGGCGACGAGCATCGCGCGGTGGATCGAGGAGCCGAGGCTCGCCGCGATCGTCTCGACGAGCACCGCGTCGGCCTCGCTGAACGCTTCCGGCTCGGGCGCCTCGATGTTGAGCACGCCCCAGACGGAGCCGTCGACGATGATCGGCACGCTCAGCTCCGAGCGCGGGTCCGTCTTCGGGTCGCGCTGGATGTAGTCCGGGTCTTGGCGCGTGTCGGCGACGAGCGCCGTGATCCCGGAGCGCGCGACCCGACCGTTGACGCCGTCGCGCGCGGACTGCTCGACGAGCAGGAACTCCGTCATCACCTCCGCGAGCGCCCCGCGCCCGGCGACCAGCCGCAGCTTGCCGTCCTCGTCAC
Organism: Solirubrobacteraceae bacterium; assembly: GCA_035552575.1. Classification (GTDB taxonomy): domain Bacteria; phylum Actinomycetota; class Thermoleophilia; order Solirubrobacterales; family Solirubrobacteraceae; genus Palsa-744. The sequence goes on from DASZLB010000024.1 coordinate 15,839, forward strand.
AGCGCTGGATCGCGACGAGGTAGAACACGAACGTGCGGTGCAGCTCGTCGACGAGCAGCTGCACCATCTCCTGAACGTCGTTCGTCGCCGCGAGACGCGCCGTCAGGCGCGCGGCGAGGCGCAGCTGCACACGCAGGTACGCGAGCTCGCCCGACGCGGCCATCTTCAGCGCGTGCTCGTCCGCGCGATAGCGCCGTAGCGCCTCGGCGCGACGACGGCGCTCGCGGCCATCCGCGGGTCCGCGCGTTACGGCAAGCTCGACCATCTTGCGCGCCTAATCGGCCGCACCGCGCTGCCACTTGACAGCAACTGGACAGATTCGGCATCTCGACAGACCTCAGATGTCTTTGAGCGGGTCCTCGGCGTATTCCTCGACCTCGCCGTGCCCCGCGCGGAAGGCAGCCACGCGCCGGCGGCCGTCGGCCACGAGCGCGCGCGCCTGGCTGCGCTCGTCCTCGCCGAAGAAGCGCGTCAGCGCCAGCAGCACGGGGATCAGCGCGAGCCAGAGGATCCGCAGCGCGAGCCCGGCGAAGCCGCTCGTCGGCAGGAGCAGCTCGCCGGAGACGGCGACGGCCGTGAAGATCGCCGTCAGCTGTGCGAGCCTGCGCCACTCGAAGCCGACGACGAACAGCCTGCGCGTGAGCAGGTGCATGACGATCAGCATCGCGACGTACGCGCCGCACAGCGCGATGCCGGCGCCGGCGATGCCCAGGCCGAGTCCGCCGCTCGGCACGAGCACGAGCAGCAGCGCGACGTTGACGACGAGGCCCGCCGCCGCGCCCGGAAGGTTGCGCGAGGTCACGCGCGCGCGACCGGTGATCACGATCATCACCTGGTAGAGGCCGTACAGCGTCCACGCGAGCGCGAGCCACGGCAGCGCAGCGTGCGCGCCGAAGTACTCACGAGCGGCGAGCAGCCGCACGATCCAGCGCCCGAGCAGCGCGACCGCGGCGACGACGACGCCTGTCGCGAGCACGAAGTACGTCGTCACGAGTGAGTAGAGCTTCGACGCCTCGGCGTCGCTTTCGATCGAGTACGCGAGCGGCGGCCACGCGTACTGGAAGCCGCGGACGACGACGAAGACGACCGTCGCGAACTGCAGCGCGACCGAGTAGTCGCCCGCGGCAGCGTGCGAGTAGCCGCGAAAGAGATAGAAGCGATCGGCGACCTGCAGCGCGTAGACGCTCGCGTCGGCCGGCACCGTCGGCAGCCCGAAACGCATCATCGCGCGCAGGTCAGGCCAGTGCACGCGCAGGCTGAAGCGCCGCCGCAGCACCCACCACAACCCGAGCACGACGAGCGCCGAAGCGCCGAAGTTGCCGAGCAGCAGGCCGCGCGCGCCCTGGCCGGCAACGACGACGAGCGTGATTGTGAAGATCACCGTCAAGCCGACGTTCGCGCCCGAGGCGAACACATATGCGCGCGCGCGTTCGTCGACGCGCAACTGCGCGTAGGCCATCTCGAGATTCGTGAACGCCCATAGCCCGACGATCGCGCAATCGATCAGCAGCGCGTCTTGGTAGCCGAGGATCAGCCGCGAGAGCGCACCCGAGAAGATCAGCGCGAGCAGCGACGCGGCCGTCGTCGTCCACGCGACCGTCGCCGTCGCCGTGCGCGCGATCCGCGCCCGGCGCGAAAGATCGTCGTCATCGAAATAGAAGCGAATGAACGCCTCGCCGACGCCGACACGGAGAAAGATGCTCGCGAGAATCACGGCCGTCAGCAGCGAGTTCGCCGCGCCGTAGCCGGCCGGCGAGATGTGGCGCGTGTACAGCGGGATCGTGACGAGCGCGATCCCCTTCGCGACGATGTCGCCGAACTGGTAGGCCGCGCCAGTCGTCAGCAGCCGCTTGAGATAGCCGCGCATCGGCTCAGAACCTACTCGGCGCAGTAGCGCCTACTCGCCGGAGGCGAGCGCGGCGGCCGGGCGCGGCGAGCTCGCGCGTGGCGCGCCGGTGCTCTCGCCGGTGCTCTCGTCGACACGCGCCAGCGCGAGCCCGACCCCGAGCAGCGTCCACGTCAGCGGGTCCTCGAGGAAGTCTGCGTACGCGAACGTGTGCAGCACGAGCGCCGCGAAGCACGCCGCGATCGCGATCCGCGGCGGCGAGCGCGCGGCGCCGCGGAACAGCACGAGCAAGGCGAGCACGAGCAGCGCGACGTACAGCGCGAAGCCGACGACGCCCTGCTCGGCGGCGACCGTGATCGGGATCGTGTGCGACGCCGACGTCGCGTTCTCGGCGGTCGTCTTCGAGTGGCGTTCGTACTCGGTCTGGAACGAGCCCGAGCCGTAGCCCTGCAGCGGCCGTTTCGCGAACAGTTCGAGCCCACCTTCGATCAGCTTCGCGCGGCCCGTCGTCGCGTTGTTCGCAGAGCCGCTCGAGCCCTTCAGGCCGAAGTGCCAGCGCGCCGGCGCCGCGAGCGCGACGGCCAGCGCCAGCACGATCAACGCGCCGGCGACGTACAGCGCCCAGCGCACGGACCAGCGGTATGCGGCGAGCACGGCCAAGCCGAGCAGCAGCGCGGCGATGCTCGACTGCGAGAAGCTCGTCACGAGCCCGGCTAGCAGCCACAGCAGGACGGCCGCCGCGAGCCACACGTCGCGCGCGCGCCGCCGCCACAGCACGAACGTCGTCACGGCGATCATCACGAGCGCGAGGAAGCGCCCGTAGATGTTCGGGTCGAAGAACAGCGAGTTGACGCGGAAGTAGTTGTCGAACTGGTTCGCGGCGACGACCTTCGGGTTGAGGAACAGTTCCTTGCGCGCGTACTCGACGAAGCCGATCCCGGCGAACACGACGGCGAGCGCAACGGCGACGCCGAGGCAGCGCAGCAGCAGCTCGCGCCGCCAGCGCACGTCGCGCAGCAGCACGAGCAGCAGCGCGAACGGGATGTAGAAGAACGCGACGTTCTCGGCGGCCTTGCCGCGGTCGGTCGAGTAGATCGCTTGCAGCGCGTACAGCGCGAGCGACGCGAGCAGCACCCATTCGAGCTTGCGCGGAGCGCGCTCCTCGCGACGCAGCAAGCGCGGCAGCAGATGCGCGAGCACGCCTGCGGCGACGACGAGGTAGAGCGGGATCAGCAGGTTGACGGTGCGCCCTTCGGCGGAGATCGGCAGCCTGAACGGGAGCGCGAGGATCGCAAGCAGCGGGAACGCGTCCTCGTATCGACGCATCGCGACGGCGAGCAGCGCGACGGCGACGGCCGCACCGATCGCCGCCGCGGCGATCGCGGCTGGGCTCAGCGATGTCGCGAGCACGCTCACGGACGCACCAGCTTGAAGCCGCGCGGCGAGAGCACCGTGCGCTGCTGCGCTCGTAGGCTCACACGCACGCGGTATTCGCCGGCCGGCGCCGCGCGGCCGGTGTTCTCAGGCGTGATCACGCGCGCGCCGCGCGGGCCCGTGACATCGATGAGCTTTCGCGCGCGGCCCGTGCGGCCGTTCCAGCGCAGCGAGAGCTGTTTGTAGCGTGCCACGGGCACGCCCGCGAGCAGCGTCGCGATCGTCGCGCCCGAGGCGCTGACGATCGTCGCCGTGACCTCGTCGGCCTGCGCGAGCTTGAACGAGATGCGCTCGGCTTTGATGTGCCCGGCGGGCGTCGGCGAGAAGTACGGCGTCAGCTTGAACGACTGCACGGCCGTCGGCGTGTGCTTGAGATGCTGCGTCAGGAAGAACGCGACGAAGCACGCGAGGACGAGCAGCGCGAACACGACGCGCGCCGGCCGATCGGCGCTCGCGGCCGGGGCGTCCGCCTGTCCGCGAGCGGACGCGCTGGTCAATCGCCCCCGGCCGATCCGCCGTCGCTCGCCGCCACGCCGTCGCTGCCGAGCGCGAAGCGCTCGACCGTGTCCGAGCGCAGGCCGAGACGCAGCGTCTCGAGCGAGAGCACGTCGTCTGGGGCGATGTTGCCGAGGTTGCACTCCGTGCCGAAGCGCTTCAGCAGCCACACCTGCTGCGGGCGCAGCGGCGCCTCGAAGACGAGCCGGTCCGGATCGACGGCGTGCACGATCTCGTCGATCAACCCCGTGCGCGGCTCGCCGTCGGCGCGGTAGATGCCGGCCGTGCCCGACTCGCGCGCCTCCGTGATGACCTTCCACGCGCCGGCGTCGAGGTCGCGTTCGATCTGCTCGACCCAGACGTACGGCGCCATGATGAAGTCAGCGTCCTTGTTGCCGACCTCCGCGAGCACGACGAACTCACTCGAGAGCCGTTCGATCAGCCCGCGCTTGACGTCGGGCTCGAGCGTGATCGTGCCGTCGGAGATCTCGACGTGGCGCAGTCCGAGCTCGCGCAGCCACGCGATCAAGCCGTCGATCCGACCCTGCCTGATCGCGACCTCCGTCAGCGTGCCGCCGAGCACGACCGGTATCTCGTGCTCGGCGTAGCGCGCGAGCTTCGCCTCGAGGTTGCCCGTGACGAGCGCCGTCCCCCAGCCGAGCTTGACGACGTCGACAGCCGCGCCGGCGACCTCGAGCAGGCCATCGACCTCGGCGAGTGAGAGCCCGCGGTCGATCACGTGCGTGATGCCGCGCTCGCGCGGCTTCGCCGAGCGCTCGGGAATGTCGAGGAAGCGAGCTATGGCGTCGAGGATGCCTTGTCGAGGCCGACGATCACGACCACCGACGCGCCCGGCGCCATCGATGCGACCGTGCCTTCGATCGGCTGCGCCTGAGCGACGCCGAGCGCCTGAGCGACGCTCTGCGCGTCGGCCGAGTGCCCGCTCGTGTACTGCACCGTCGTCACCTGGTTGGCGCCCGGCGGCTGTCCGCCGAGCGGCGCTGCCTTCGTGAAGCCGTGCTGCTGCAGTTCTTCTGAGGTGTGGCGCGCGAGGCCCGTCGTCGTCGTCCCGTTGAGCACCGTCACGCCGAGCTGCGACGGACTCGTCGTCGCGCTCGCCGCGGAAGATTTTTTCGATGAAGATTTTGTCTTTGTCGTCGTGCCGTTCGTCGCGCTCGGCGAGGATGTCGAGCTCGTCGCATTCGACGCGGAGCTCGCGCCCTTCGAGCCGCCGCCGAGCGAGAGCACGAGCACGACGATCACGGCGACCGCGACAAGCAGCCCGACGACGATCAGCACCGTCGGCCGCGCCGGCGAGCTGCGCTCGGCGCGGTAGCGGCGGACCGGTGGGGCGCCTGCTGCGCCCGACTGCGCTGCCGCAGCACCGGCGCGGCGCGAGGCCGGCGCCGGTCGCTGCGTCGCAGCGGCACGCGCGGGCGAGGACGCCGGTCTGCTCGCGACCGCGCTCGCCTGCGCCGCGCTCGCGGCGGCGGGGCGCTGCGTCGCGGCTGTGGGTCCGGGCGCGGCCGGTGCGGGCGGCGCCGGCGGGCGCTGCGGCGGCGTTGGCGAGCGAGGCGTCGTGCCTGGCGCCGCGCTGCGCGCAGCCGTCGCCGCGGCTGCGGCCGTCGCCGGTGCCGGCGGGCGAGGCTCGCCGTTCGCCGATGCGCCGGTGCCGGCCGGTGACTGCGCCGGCGTGGGCGCCGCAGTGGGAGCAGGCGATGCAGTTGTCGCCGGCGAGGCTGCGGGCGAGCCGGCGCTCTGGCCGCCGGCAGTCGCCGGGGTCGCGCCCTGGGTCGCTGCGCACGTGACCGTCGGCGAGGCGCTCGCAGCTTGCTGCGTCGCGATCTTGGCGCCGTCAGGCGTCGCCTCGCCGCCGGGCACGGCCGTCGCTGCTGCTGCTGCGCTCGCGGCTGCTGTAACCGGCACCGCCGTGCCAGGCGCCGGCTGCGCGGTGCCTGGCGCCGGGGCGCCTTGCGCCGGTGTGGCAGGAGCACCCGCAGGCGACCCCGCCGGCGCTTGTGCGACAGCCGTCGCCGGATTGGCTGCGCTCGCGGCGGCGACCGGCGCGCCGGCCTGTGCCTGGCGGGCGTTGAGCGGCACCGTGCGCGGGACCGGACGTGCCGGCTGTGCAGCGATCGCAGGCTGCTGTGCGCGAGCAGCCGCCTCCGTGCTGACGCGCTGCTCGAGATCGGCTGCGCGCTCGGGCGCTCGCCCGGCCCACTCGCGCAGGCGCCTGATCTCGCGCGCCTGCGAGAAGACGAGCAGCGCGAGGATCGCGATCCCCAGCAGCGCCGCAAAAGCGGCGATCGCTCCGATCTGGGTGAGTTTGCTCGAGAGCGAGAGCGCGAGCGGCGTGGGCATCATGAATCCGGAGAGTGTATGAGGGCCGCAGGCGCACCGTGCGCACCGTCGTCCGGCTGCTCGCGCGGCGCCGAGCGGCGCCCGAGCTTGCCCGTTTGCGCCTCGACATGCAGCGCCGAGAGCTCGGAGACCTTCGCGGCGAGCCCGGCCGCGTCGCCCTCGAGCACGAGCAGCCCGATCTCGGCGAACATCGACTCGACGGCGGCGGCGCCGAGCGGCTCGCGTTCGGCGAGCAGGATCTTCTCGGCCGACGTCTCGCGGGCGCGCTCGTAGTCGTTGAACAGCTCCTCGTGGAGCTTCTCGCCGGGGCGGCGCCCGACGATCTCGATCTCGATCTCGCGATCGGGGTCCATGCCCGACAGCTCGATCATCGCGCGCGCGAGATCGAGCACGCGCACGGGCTCGCCCATGTCGAGCACGAACACCTCCGCGCCGAGCGTGCGCGCCGGCGCATGCAGGTCCGGAGCGCTGCCGTTCGCCGTCGCGGACGCGGACGCGCGGCGCTCGTGCGCGAGCGCGCCGCTGCGGATGATCAGTTGAACGGCCTCGGGGATCGTCATGAAGTAGCGCGTCATCCGCTCGTCGGTGACCGTCACCGGTCCGCCGCGCTCGATCTGGCGCTGGAAGATCGGGACGACGCTGCCGGAGGAGCCGAGCACGTTGCCGAAGCGGACCGCGGCGTAGCAGGTCGCCGGAAAGCGCAGCGCGGCCGCCTCGAGCGCGAACTCTGCGAGCGCCTTCGACGCGCCCATCACGGTCGCCGGCGCGACGGCCTTGTCGGTCGAGACGAGCACGAAGCGCTTGACGTCGAGCTCGCCTGCGACGTGCGCGACGACGCGCGTCGCGAGCGCGTTGTTGCGCACGGCCTCGACAGGGTTCGCCTCCATCAGCCCGACGTGCTTGTACGCGGCCGCATGGAAGACGATCGTCGGGCGGTACTCGGCGAAGACCTCGCGGATGCGCTCCTCCTCCTTGCAGTCGGCGAGCACGGCGGCGAGCATCGACGGCGAGACGTGGCGCTCGTCCTCGAGCTCGCGCTGGATCGAGAAGAGGTTGTCCTCGGCGTGGTCGAGCAGGACGATCCGGTGCGGCTCGACGCGCGCGATCTGGCGGCACAGCTCGCCGCCGATCGAGCCGCCTGCTCCGGTCACGAGCACGGTCTCGCCGGCGAGGTACGCGCCGACGCGCTCGAGCTCCATCTGCACGGGCTCGCGTCCGAGCACGTCCTCGACGCGCACCTCGCGCATCTGACGTGCGAGCGCGCCGCGCGTCTGCAGCAGCTCGAACACGGTCGGCAGCGTGCGCACCGGAATCCCGCGCTCGCGGCACTCGCGCACGATCCGCGCGCGCGTCGAGCCGGGAGCTGACGGGATCGCGATGATCACTTCGTCGGGCTCGGCGTCGTCGAGGATCCGCGGCAGGTCGCCTTCGGTGTTGCCGCGCACGCGCACGCCGTCGATTCGCAGCCGCCGCTTGCCGGGGTCGTCGTCGACGAAGCCGACCGGCGTCAGCCCGAGACCGCGATTGCGCACGATCTCGCGCAGCACGAGGCGCCCGCCGTCGCCGGCGCCCGCGATCAGGACGCTGCGCTGGTCCTTGCGCCCGCCGCGAAAGGCCGCTAGCGGGCGGCGCTCGTAGATGCTGCGCGCGAGCGCGCGGACGCCGACGAGCAGGACGAGCGCGAGCAGCGCGAAGAGGATGATCACGCCGTTCGGCAGCGCCACCGCGACGGTGCTGCGGTAGTGGTGCACCGGGCGAAAGACCTCGACACCGACGACGGCCAGCACGACGATCGCCGCGACGGCCCGCGCGACGGCCTCGTAGTCGCGCTGACCCGAGTAGCGCCAGCGGCGCTGATAGACGCGCGCCAGCACGAGCACGGGCAGGCTGCCGCCGACGACCCACCAGATCGTCCGTTCGCGCAGGTGCTCGTAGTAGCCCGTCGGGCCGTGCTCGAAGCGCAGCTGGAAGGCGAGGTAGTACGCGATCGCGACCAGCGCCCCGTCCACCGCGAGCTGGGGTAGCGCGTGACGATTCAGGGGAAAGGCCGCCGAGCGGATCCGTCGGCGCATCCTCGGGATTGTAAGCCCCCGCCAGCGCGCGGGCGCGGCCGAACGTCAGCCTGCAAGCGGTGTCAGCAGCAGCTCGACGAGCGCGCGTGGGTCGCGGCGGATGCGGGCATCCGTCCGCTCGTGCGCGCGGCGCGCGAGGTCGAGCTCACCGGGAGCGCTCAGCCTGCCCAGGCGCCCTTCGGCGATCAGCAGCTCGTCGACGGCTCCGGGACGGCCCTCGAACGTCGTGTAGACAGGCACGCCGAGCGCGACCGCCTCGCGATTCATCGTGCCGCCGGCCGAGATGACGAGGTCCGCGCAGGCGATCAGCGACTGCGCGTCGATCGCGCGCTCGGGCACGACGAAGCCCGGCACGCCGGCCAGCTCGGCGCGCTGCGCGGCGACGCGCGGCAGGACGACCGGCTGCGCTCCGTCTTGCGCCGCGGCCTCGCGCAGGCGCTCGAGCACCTGCGCGAAGAGATCGTTCTCGAAGCGGTGATACAGCGAGACCTCCGGCGGCGTGCGCACGACGACGATCGCTCGCTCGCGGTCGAGCCCGAGCTCGGCGAGCACCGCCTCGTCGGGCTCGAAGTCGGCGAGGTAGTACTCCTCCTTGAGGCCCTCGTATGGGCGCACCTTGCCCTTCGCGCCGTAGCCGTAGAGCCGCTGCGGCGGGATCGCGTCGGGCACGACGACGGCGCGCGCGAGGCGGCAGTTGACGTTGTGCTGGACCGTCGCCCACTCGTAGTCGAACATCGTCGAGCTCGGAATCCGCAGCAGCGCAGCAGCGACCGAGACGTCGTTCGAGCCGTGCCCGAGCGCGATGTCGAATCGCCGGCCGTCCGCGACGCGCTGCTCGGCACGGGCCCAGCGCACGAGCGCTGCCGAGCGAGAAGCGAGCCCGACGGCCTTCGCCGCGAGCCGCTCCCCGCGGTGATGCCCGATCTGCACGTGCTCGATCCCGAAGCGCTCGCACAGCGCGATCGTCTGTGCGAAGTCGCGCGCCGTCACGCGCACTTCGTGGCCGTCGGCCTGCAGCAGCTCGATCACGGGCCGCATCACCAAGACGTGCGGGCTGTTCGTCAGGTCGATCCAAACGCGCATCAGCGCCCAACGGTATTGGCCCGCGGACCTGCACGGCGCTCGGCACAGCCACAGCCGGCCCGGACGGCCGGCCTCCTAACTGCCGTGGCGACCGGAGCGGTCACCAATTGAACCGAGAAGCGGAGGTCGGCTCGGCCTTAAAGGCAGGATGCCGTCAAAGGGGTCGTGCCGCGAGCCTGGGATAAGGCAAGCGGAGGTCGGCCATGCAGAGC
>DASZLB010000025.1:0-6129 GCA_035552575.1 Solirubrobacteraceae bacterium
GACGGCCGTGCAGATCGTCACGGACGCGATCGACCGGCTGCACACGACGGCCGAGTCGCACAACCGCGTGATGGTGCTCGAGGTGATGGGCCGCCACTCGGGCTGGATCGCGACGCACGCCGGGATCGCCGGCGGCGCCGATGCGATCCTCGTGCCCGAGCGCCCGTTCGACGTCGAGGACGTCGCCGAGCACGTTCGCGCGCGTCACGCGCGCGGCCCGAACTTCTCGATCGTCGTCGTCGCCGAGGGCGCGATCCCGCGCGAGGGCACGCTGCACACGCGCGAAGGCACAGCGACGGACGCGTTCGGCCACGCGCGTCTCGGCGGCATCGGCGTCGCGCTCGAGGGCGAGCTCGAGCGGATCACTGGCTATGAGAGCCGCGTGACGATCCTCGGCCACGTCCAGCGTGGCGGCACGCCGATCGCGTTCGACCGCGTGCTTGCGACGCGCTTCGGCGTCGCCGCGATGGACGCCGCGCTCAGCGGACGCTTCGGCGCGATGGTCGGCCTGCGCGGGACGGAGATCGTCGAGACGCCGCTCGCGGAGGCGCTGCGCGAGCCGAAGCTGCTCGATCCGGCGCTGTACGAGACGGCCGAGCTGTTCTTCGGCTGACGCGATGCGCGCGATGGTCTTCGAGCGCGTCGGCGAGCCACTGCGCGCGGTCGAGCTCGAGGTGCCCTCGCCGGGCCCCGGCGAGCTGCTGTTGCGCGTGCACGCGTGCGGCGTCTGCCGCACAGACCTGCACCTGCTCGACGGCGAGGTCGAGGTCGAGCAGCCGCCGCGCGTGCTCGGGCACCAGATCATCGGCACCGTCGAGGCGCTCGGCGCGGAGACTCCGGCGCGGGCCGCCGATCGGCCGGGCGGCGGAGATGGCGCGGCTCACGACCCGAGCGAGCCTGCGGCGCCCGCGAAAGTCGGCGATCGCGTCGGCGTGCCGTGGCTCGGCTGGAGCTGTGGCGAATGCAAGTGGTGCCTCAGCGGTCGCGAGAACCTGTGCCCGCGTGCGCGCTTCACCGGCTGCGACATCGACGGCGGGATGGCCGAGTACGCCGTCGCCGACGCGCGCTTCTGCTTTCCGATCCCACAGGGCTACCCGGACGATCAAGCGGCGCCCTTGATGTGCGCCGGGCTGATCGGCTACCGCGCGCTGCGCATGTGCGGCGAGGCGCAGCGCATCGGCCTGTACGGCTTCGGCGCTTCGGCGCACATCCTCGTGCAGGTCTGCGTCTCGCAGGGTCGCGAGGTCTACGCGTTCACGCGCGCCGGCGATGACGCGGCGCAGGCGTTCGCCCGCGAGCTCGGCGCCGTCTGGGCGGGCAACTCGCAGCAGCAGCCGCCGCAGCCGCTCGACGCGGCGATCGTCTTTGCGCCGGACGGCGCGCTCGTGCCTCTCGCGCTCGGCGCCGTCGCCCCGGCGGGCGTCGTCGTCTGCGGCGGCATCCACATGTCCGACATCCCCTCGTTTCCCTACAGCGCACTGTGGCAGGAGCGGATCGTGCGCTCGGTCGCGAACCTCACGCGCACCGACGGATACGAGTTCCTCGAGCTCGCGCCGCAGGTGCCGGTGAAGACGCGTGTCGGCAGGTACGCGCTCGAGGACGCCAACGAAGCGCTCGCGGATCTGCGCGCGGGGCGCTTCACGGGCGCAGCCGTGATCGTCCCGTAGCGCTCAGAAGCCGTACATGTGCGTCGCGGCGAGCCCGGCCCACTCCTCGTAGGGCGCGAAGAACTCGCGCACCTCGTGCTCCTGCGCGCGCGTGTGCGGGTTGCCGCCGCTGAGCAGGCGGCCGACGAGCTTGAGCAGGCCGACGTCGCCGGCGGGAACCTGATCGTGGCGGCCCTGACCCTGCAGCGCGAGGATCTCGATCGTCCAGCTCCCGATTCCGGGGATCTTGCGCAACCGCCGCCAGCCGCGCTCGTGGTCTGAGCCGTACAGGTCGACGCGCCCGCGCGCGACCTCTCGCGCGGCACGCACGAGCGTCAGCGCGCGACAGCCGGCGAGGTCGAACGACTCGAGCAGTGCCGGCGCGGTGCCGGCCAGCGTGCCGGGCGTCGGCAGGTCACGCAACGGGCTCGCGGCGCCGTCCCAGCCGACCCAGCACCGCCCGAGCGCCGCGAGCAGCCGGCGCTCGATCGTCGCGGCGCGCTCGTACTCGATCAGCTGCTCGCAGACGGCCCACGCGAGCGCCTCGAAGGGCTCGGGACGACGCGTCACGCGCAGCCACGGCCGGCGCGCGATCGAGCGACCGATCAGCGGATCGCGCGCGAAGCGCCGGCGGAAGCCGCTCAAGTCCTCGTCGACGCCGAGCGCGAAGCGCATCCGCTCGATGCCGTGGGCGGCAGCCGCATCCGTCCGTGCGCGCGCGCCGAACAGCACGCGGTCGGGCGCCGTCTGCGCGACGCGCAAGAGCACCGGCTCGCCGTCGTGATGCAGCAGGCGTTCGAGCACGCCGCCACGCCGTCGCAGCGTTCCGTCCATCCCGCCACGGGGCAAGCGGAAGGGGCCCGCGGGACGAACCTCGACGCGTCGCTCGACGGCGGCAGTCGCGCTCACACGACCTCGCCCCAGGGACGCCGCCCCGCGCTAGTCGCGTCCACCGAGCAGGTGCACGTCGAGCAGCAGCGAGCGGCTGCCGACGATCTGCACGATCTCCCCCGCGCCACCGCGGCCGCGTCGCGCGCCGCGCCCAAGCCCGCGTCCGGCCCGCCGCCCCCGCGCGAGTGCGCTCGAGCGGCGCTGGCGGCGCGTCACGAGGCCGACGACCGCGACGCCCGCGACGAAGCCGCCGGCAGCGGCCGCCGCTGCCTGGACTGCTGGAAGCGTCGGGCCCTGACGGGCCGGCAGCACCTCGCCGGAGACCATCTCCAGGTGAACGACGCGCGCCTCCTCGGCGAGGACCGGCAACGCGCCTGCGGAGACACCGGCGGCCTGATCACCGCCCGAAGCGCGATCGTGTCCGTTGTCGGGGACGCTCATCGGCCAAGTGTAGTGTCGCGGGCGGACTCCCTCGCCAGGTCGCGAAGCGATTCGATCCGGATCGGAGCCGCGCGCGAAGCCCGGCGCGACGGGAGCCGAGCTGGTCTGTGCGCCGGCCCACGCGCCGGCCCGACAGGCGCCGGCTCGAGACATCGCGCGCGGGCCGAATGCCCGCGCGCGATCCCTCTGCTTACGGCGTACGACGGACTGCGCTAGGCGGCGCTCACGCCCTTCGGGCCATTTTCCACGACGACCGAGATCGTCGCTTCGGCTTCGCCCGGTTCGGTGTAGAGCGTGAACGGACCGAATGCTTCTTCTTCCGATTCTTCTGCGTAGAAGAACTGCTGCTGCTGTTTGCCACCGCTCGTGGCGAACGTCAGCTTCGGGCCCTTCTTGGTGTTTTCGTAACTGCCGACGAGACGACCTTCGATCGCAACCGCCGTTGCGCCGCAGGTGTATTCGAACATCGGCTGAGGCGGGATCACGAACACGCCCATTTGGGTTTCGGCTGCGTCCAGGTAGACCAGCTTGGTTTTCGCCGCGCTGCTCGCGATCACCCCGGCGGCTGCCGATGGACTCTGGCAGGCTTCTTTTTTGCCGGTGGAGCAGCCGGAGAACGTGAATTCCTCGGTAGCGACTTTTTCAGCGACGTATTCGCCGGCCTCGGTGCCCTTCTTGCAGGTCACGGTTTTGCCCGCGGCCGTGATCACCACGGCTTTGTCCTTACCCGTGTACGGAGCGCCTTCGGCGACCGGCTGCGCTTCGTACTTGCCTTCGCCTTTGGCGTTTACTTCCTTGCATTCCTTGTCGCTGTATTTGCCCGTGTAGAATTTGCCGACCTTCGCGGCTTTCACGCACGTCCTGTAGGTCAACTGATGCGCCGACGCGGTCGTGGCGGCCAGCGCGCCCAGGGCGAGCACCGCAGCGACGACCAGGCCGAGCTTCTTTCCTTGTCCGACCATTTACCAATCCTCCTGTTGTTTGATCGATACGACCGGCGCTTCGCTAGACCCGAGCGCTCCGGTCCCTCCTTCAGCGCACCGGGTGCGCCCGTCGCCGGAGCGCAGGTACGCCGCCCCCCGGCACACGTCTGAACAGCCGTCGCGGCGCGAGCTTGCGCGGCGAGACGGCTGTGACGGAAAACTTGTCCTCGATCGCGAGCGGACGGGAAGAGGAAGCGACATCCCCGACGCGAGCGCGTCAGGCGCCCGCCACAGATCCCTCGCAGTCATCTCGCATCCTCCCCGCTCGTCCCCTGCCACGCGCCCCTGCCGAGCGCACCCCCCATGGTGCGCGAACTATCGGCAGCGACGTTCTGGCACGTCTCCGTAAGTTTCCGTAAAGATCGGTTTCCAGAAGATCTAACACAGGAACGTCACCGGTAGTCAAGATGACGATTAGGAAACGTGTCCGCCTAACAAGTCAATCCAATTGTCAAACGTGATCGGATAAACAGGCGCGTCCGACGATTTCACGCGACCGTGTGAGCTCCGCAGCGACGGCGGATGTCCATTCGGGCGGCAGATGCGGGGCGTCTGAGTGTCCCGCGCCCGGCCCGTGGCCGCCTGCGAGCGCCGAGATATTAAGAAACAGAGCGGTTTAGAACAACGCCCGCGACGTTACAGAAGTCTCTCGTACATCCGGTAGCGCTTGACGATCTTGCCGCCCATCGCTTCCATGCCGCGGTTCATCGGCTTGTTCGTCTCGAGGATCCAGCCCATCTCGCCGCCGTCTTGCGGACGCTGTTCGGCGGCGTCGTAGTGCAGTTGGTACAGGCGCGCTGCGACGCCCGTGTGCTGGTACTCGGGCTTGACGCCGAGGAAGCCGACGCGCAGCTTCTTGATCAGCCGGCCTTTGTTGAGCAGGTACCACCAGCCGAACGGCAGCAGGCGGCCATTCATTTTCGCGAGCAGCTCGTTGACGTCGACGATCGTGATCGCCATCGCGACGACCTCGCCCGTGTCGATCCGCTCGGCGATCATGAACCAGTGCTTGTCGAAGACGATCTGCAGCTCCTGCGCGAACGCGTCGAGATCCTTCTTCGAGTACGGGACGAAGTCCCAGTTCTTCGACCACGCCGAGTTGTAGACCTCGGCGAACGCGTCCATGTCTTTGCGTAGCTGCAGGCGGCGCATCGGGCGCACGCGGATGCCGTGCTCTGACTCGACCTTCTCGGCGAGGTCCCAGAGCACGGGCATGACCTTGTCGCGATCCTTCACGTCGAGGCTCCACATCAACAGGTCGATCGCCTTCGTCAGCCCGGCCTGCTCGAGGCGCTCGCGGTAGTACGGCGCGTTCCACGGCTGCGCGATCATCGGTTTGAGCTCGTAGCCCTCGATCAGCAGACCGCTCTCGTCGTTCATCGTGAAGCTCGCGGGGCCGACGATGCGCTCCTTGCCGCGCGCCTTCAGCCAGCGCGAAGCGGCGTCGAGCAGGGCGTCGAGCACCTCCTGGTCGTCCTCGAACTCGAGGAAGCCGAACCAGCCCCAGTTCTTCTTCTGGTAGTCGTTGAACGCGTCGTTGACGTGCGCGCTGACGCGACCGACGACGCGGCCGTCGCGCACGGCGAGGAAGTACTCGGCCTCGCCGTGGCTGAAGAACGCGTTCAGCTTGCGGTTGAGGAACACGCGCCGCTCGAGCTTCAGCGGGGGAACCCACTGCGGGGAGTTAGCATGCAGGCGAAACGGCAGGTCGATGAACCGCTTCAGATCTCGTCCTCGGGATGCAGATCTGATTTCGACGCCCACGGCCGAGGCAGATTACATGCAGACCTCAACCGACGTCTTCGCAAAGGTGCGCGACCACGATCGTGCCGAGTTGCTCGCGGCCGCGCGCGAGGCGGACATCCTGCCGTACTTCCACGTGCTCGGCTCGCCGGCGATGCCGGTCGTCGAGATGGAGGGCGCCGAGCGGGTCATGCTCGGCTCGAACAACTACCTCGGCCTGACCGGCGACGAGCGCGTGATGGCAGGCGCCGAGGAAGCGCTGCACCGCTACGGCACGGGCCTGACGGGCTCGCGCCTGCTCAACGGGACGATCCCGCTGCATCTCGAGCTCGAGCGCGAGATCGCCGAGTGGATGGGCACGGATGACGCGATCGTCTTCACGACGGGTCATCAGGCGAACCTCGGCGCGCTCGGCACGTTGCTCG